>CAIMOS010000219.1 GCA_903843135.1 uncultured Ignavibacteriales bacterium
TGATTTACTCTGATATATACTTCAGACGCTCCGGGTGAAGTGCATCCTGTATTGACTGATCCGGCAACCATTAGAATTAATAATATAATAATCCGCAATATATTTCTTCTATTTACTGTAGGCTTAACCACTTAATATTATTTAATTTGCTTTCAGTTAAAGAGTTCTTCAACTTTTTTAATTTTAATATTTTCAGCCTTGATTTTCACCGGGAAACTGATGATCGACTTATCTTCTTCAAGGATTTCCATAGACTTAGGGGTTGAATACGAAATCGGCGATACGGTGTCCTTAACCAGGGCATCTTTCAGTCCGTTAGCGTCCTGAGTAATAAAGGCGATTTCCATATTATCATACTGAAGATGCTTTTTAATTGCAGCGTTTACTGCTTCCAGAGTCAATTCATCCATCATCTCTCTGAAGTTCTGCAGGTGTCCGGGAGATATATTGTAAAACTTATCATCAAGCGCGTAAGCCACTCTCTCATTTGTCGTCGTGGCAAAGTTGAGCACATAGTTCTTCAGAAATTTTCTGGTGAGTTCAAACTGGTCTTTAGTAAGGCCGTTATCAACCAGTATTTTCAATTCTCTTAATGCTGCCCTCAATGAGAAATGCCTTGTTTCATTCGGCACAGGACGGATCCATATCTCAAAGATCTGTTTATTCCTAGCAACGTTCTGAGGAGGCAGCTGCAGCCTTCCGCCGTTCGGGAAGTTTTCGATATAGCTGTAATCGCCGTAGTTAAGCCCTCTCTGTTCCCTGATTACCTGGTAAAGGTGGGAAGATGAATTACGGTGCTCACCCAAGTATGAGTTTGCGATAGCAAGCGCGTACCAGTCGCGGCTCCCTCTCAGAAAACTTACAGGGAATCCAATTGATATCGCTGTAGCTGATGCTTTCTTTTCGATAATAGTAACATTTTTGCCGCTTATCTTCGGTGTTGGGAAATCCTTGAAATTGTTTTCTACGCCCGCCGGCAGTTGATTAAGTTTTTCCCAGACCCGCTGTACAAGTTTATCATCTATATCACCGCCGATGCCGAGAACAAAATTATTTTTGTTAAAATACTTCGTATAAAATTCCTTAACATCATTAAGTGTAATTTTATCCAGCCCTGATATCGTCCCGGAAACGATATGACCGTATGGTGTATTATTGAAAATGTTGTTATAAAGAACGGCTTTACCAAGTTCTTCGTCATTCGAATATTTCAGTGTAGTTTTCAGATAGTTCAGATTGTTCTGTTTGATACGCGCAAAATCCTCATCCCTGAATCCCGGTGTCAGAAGCTGCTCGAAGAACATCGCGAGGTAATCTTCCAGATTATCCTTGTGAACTCTTCCGTAAAATACCGTCATTTCCATTGAGGCATTAGCCGCGTAGTAGGCAGCCATCGGATATAAATTATCGATAACCTGTTCGTAAGTCTTTTTCGCCGTTCCGCCTTCAGTCAGCATCTGTGCTGTCAGGTTTGCGAGCCCTTCCTTCCCTGCGGGATCATCCATCGCCCCGGCCTTGAACCAAATGCGAACAGAGACCGTTGGATCTGTCTTATCAACAATTGTTACTGTCTTTTTTTCATCAAATCCGTAGATCAAACCCGACATCATCACTCCAAAAGCTAAAATTAAAATTAAACTCTTCATTACTTGGTCCCTTTCAGTACAACTGTGTTTCTGTTATTTTCGGTAAAGTAAAGTTTAACCGCTTTCTGAATATCGTCCGGCGATAAATTCATCATAGTCCCAGTCAGATCATCAATCACATCGATATTATTGGCCAGAGTTATATACTGAGGCAGCATTGAGGCAACAGCATCAGGGCTGTCAAGCGCCATCAGGAATGAGTATTTTTTCTGTTTTTTCAGCCTCTCAAGTTTGTCCTGTTCAACTTTTGTGCTTTTATAAGTTTCAATGACTTTATTGATTTCACCGGTCACATAATCAATATCTTTTTCATCTTTGATCATCGTATAAATTTCGAACATATACGGATCGCGGTTCATTCCCGGGTTGGCAGAAATGAACTGGACTTTTTGTTCGTTAAGTACGAGCTTTTTATAGATATCGCTCGTTTCTCCGAATGCCAGATCGGCAAATGAGATGGTTGAAACAAAGTTCTTGTCCTTTGCCCGGAATTCATCAGTTTTAAAACCAACTATAACCAGCGGAAGAGTTTTTCCGTCATAATTCACCTGCCTGAAACGCGGTGCGGTCTGTGCCGGTTCTTTTTCAATTTTTGGTTCTGTATATCCCGGTTTCCAGGGAGTGTAATATTTCGTAACGAGTTCTTTTGTTTTTTCAACATCAAAATCGCCTACGACAACAAGCGTAACATTAGAAGGCCTGTAATACCTGTTATAGAAAGACACGCTGTAATCATAAAGATTGGGCATATCTTTGATATCACGCTCGAAACCGATCGTAGTGTGTTTGTATGTGTGTTTGTCAAACGCCTTCTCTCTCAGTTCTTCAACGGCAACCGACCAGGGGCTTGTTCTCCCTTTTCTGTACTCGCCGTAAACCGCGCCTGACTCTGTCTGGAATTGTTCCTTAGAATACTTTAGATTGCGGAAACGGTCAGACTCCAGATCCATCACGAGAGCGAGATTATCTGAGGCAAAATTGAGATGATAAACCGTAAGGTCATCACTCGTATAAGCGTTGGCATTGGCGCCAATACTGGTTATTATGCTGTCGTAAACATTTCCCGGGAATCGGTCAGTACCTCTGAACATCATATGCTCAAAGAAGTGTGCAAACCCGGACTTCCCTTCCTCCCATTCATCCCTGCTGCCTGTCCTGACCACGGAGTAGTATGAAACAAGGCCGGAATTGCCGACAGGTATAAGAATCGCCTTAAAACCGTTTTCAAGGACTACTTCGTGGGTCTTGAACGGGAAAAATTTGTAATCTTTTGTATACGATGTACTCATAGATATAAAAAGCAGTAATAGAGTTAATAAATTCTTTAACATAGTGTTCCTTAGATGACTTAACAGATCAAATTACTTTTATTTAATTTTCGAAACGCCGTTTCCGGGCTTATCGTAAAGTGTCACTTTACCGTCAATAACTTTGGCTCCGTCGAAAATATCGTTCGATATAAGCAGCGCGCCGTCAAGGTCAGCAAAATCCACCATCGGGCTTAACTGCGCTGCAGCAGAAATCGCGCACGATGTTTCGGTCATACAGCCAAGCATCACCTTCATATTCAGCGCTCTTGCAAGGATCAGCATTTTATGCGCTTCGCGCATCCCTGTCGATTTCATAAGCTTTATGTTAATACCCGAGTAGTAACCTTTTGCCTTCACAACATCTTCAAGGCGCTGGCACGCTTCATCGGCGATGATCGGCACCGGGCTCCGTTCTGTGATCCATCCGTTTGAATCAGGATCTTCTTTCGGCATCGGCTGTTCGATCATAACCACACCACGCTCGTGAAGCCAGTGAATCATATCAATAGCCTGCTGTTTGTCTTTCCATCCCTGGTTCGCGTCTCCGGTCAGCGGTTTATCAGTCACGCTCCTGATTGCTTCGATCATTTCACGGTCAGTGTCCCTGCCAAGTTTAATTTTCAGAATTTTATATTCTTCGGCTTCTTTAACTTTCTGCCTGACTACTTCCGGTTTATCTATTCCGATCGTGAAAGTTGTGTTCGGTGTTTTCTCCTTTTCAAAACCCCAAATCTTATACCAGGGCTGTCCGATCAGTTTCCCGGCCAGGTCGTGAAGGGCTAAATCAACGCTCGCCTTTGCAGCCGGATTTTTTGGCGCAACAGAATCCACATAAGCAAGGATTTTTTCCAGTTCGAAAGGATTATCAAACTGTTCGAGATTAACTTTAGATAAAAACGCCGCAGCTGATTCCTGAGACTCGCCCAGGTAAGGGGGCATTGATGCCTCGCCGTATCCTGTTACTCCGTTGAATTCTACTTCAGTGAGCATCACAGGGGTAGTGGTTCTTGAGCTCGTCGCGATAGTAAAAACGTGTTTGAGATCAAGAGTGTATGGCTTGAATGATAATTTTAACTTTGATGCCGGCATATTGTTACCGAAGCTCCTTAAAAATTTTGAATCGATTGAGGGGGCAATTAGCACCCCGCCCATTGCGAGCGAAGTATTTCTGAGAAAATCTCTTCTGCTGTGCATAATAAATTTACATATTAATTATTGATTTGACCGGAACTATCCCTGGCAGATTGGCGTCCGGCAGCAACCTCTTCGCCCGTATGAAGGATCGCAGACGGTTTGGAGCGAAATTACTTTTTTCCTTGCTAAAACTGTTTATTTTCACTCTTCCGGATGCGTGAATGAATTCTTTTTCGCCAAGATATATAGCGACGTGTGTAATTCTTTCTTTTGTTGTGTCAGTGGCCTTTTCGCCGAAGAACAGCAGATCGCCGGGCAGAAGATTTTCAAAATCCGGACCTGCGTCGATAAAATTACCGACGTGGACCTGCTGAGACGCATCTCGGGGCAAGACGACGCCGTTCATATAAAAAACGGTTTTCGTGAATCCGCTGCAATCCAACCCTTTGGCTGATGTTCCGCCCCAAAGGTAGGGAACGCCCATAAATAATTTTGCGGTTGACAGTATTTCGCCTGGTGAGATATCAGAAGGGTTCACATTGTCAGCCCACTCCTTAAAATTCTTCTGTTCAGCAGATCTGACGAAACATTTTCTTCCGTCCGGGAGAAGCGCTTCAACAAATTCTCCTGCTGATCCGGTCCTGACTAAAACATTTCCCATTACAAGATCGGTGACGATATCACTGTCGCTGTCTCCAGATTCATAAGCGAGCGTGGAGTTCACTGTGAGAATAATTTTTTCACCCTGATTCCATTTCTTAAAAGCGGAATCATCCATAAGTTCAAATCCGTCATCGTCCATCCAGCCGATGTAGTTATCCGGAGTCTGGACCAGGAACCACCCTTTAATAGCTTTGTAAACCTTCAGAGGGGAGCCCATTAATGCCTGTGTGGCCATTTCAGCGGAGTGCTCCGGCTTGGTCCGGACATTGGCAACCGAGATAGTTACGACTCCGTGCGGTTTTTTTTCAAATTCAGTTGTGGGCAGAACTATTATACTGTCCTTAAATAAAATTCCGCTTTCCTCAAGCCTCTGAAGAAGAGCTTCTTTGGCAGATTTTAATGTCGTCTCCCCCTTAAGAGTAAAGGTATATGCCTCCGGTGTTGCCGTGACATTGAATACCTCGACACGCTTATCCGGAGCAAACTCCTTCGCGACATCTGATACTATTTGATTTAAATTTTCAGCCTGCTGAGCTGTAAGCATACTACTAAATAAGATAAAAGTAATTAATAAAAAATTATTTTTCATATCAGAACTGGAAATAAATGAAGGGCTGCAAATCAGCAGCCATAAACTGCCACGCGAACCAGATCATAAATGCAAGCATTGCAGATTTAACTAACAATGGTGATTTTTCTACAAGTTTATACCCTGATTCGCTTACTTTTTCCGGCAGGAAGTGGAACAGGTATCCAATCACCATCATTGCAGTAATCATCTGATAACTCTGTATAAATTGCGGGAATACCCCGGGCTTGAAGAAGTTTACTATCTGCCCGTACATATCTTCAATGATCTTAAAATCCTTTGCACGGAAAAAGATCCAGGCAAATGCAACGAAATGAAAGGTTATAATTGTCTTGAGGAAACCCGCGATTTTCGTGTCAGTCAATTTTAATTTCGCAAGCAACGCGGCGCGCGGTTTAGATGTTATCAGGCCGAAGACCATAAAGAATCCGTGCAGCCCTCCCCAGATCACAAAATTCCAGCTGGGGCCGTGCCATAATCCGCAGATAGTGAAAGTGATTAGGAGCGCGAGCGCATTGCCCATCATCTTCATCCTGCGCATTCCCATCTGCATCGGGGTAAAAAGATATTCCAATAACCAGGAAGAGAGCGACATATGCCAGCGCCTCCAGAATTCAGCCACGCTTTTCGCTTTATACGGATAGTTAAAGTTCTCCATCAGCTTAAAGCCAAGCAACAAAGAAATTCCGAGTGCCATATCCGTGTAACCGGAAAAATCACAATATATCTGGAGCGCGTAACCGTAAACACCAATTAGATTTTCAACTCCGGTGTACCTGAGCGGGTCATCAAAAATTCTGTCGACATAATTAAGCCCGATATAATCGGCGATTATATTCTTTTTTATGAGTCCCGACATAATCAGGAATACGCCGCGGCTAATATCTTCGTTCGTGATTCTATTTTCCCTTATCTGCTCGATGAATGCGGGAGCCCTGTCGATCGGGCCTGCAGCGATATTGCCGAAATAAACCATATAAAGGAAAAAATCACCGAAGTTCTTTGAGGGAGTGTAAGTCTCGTAATAAATATCAAATAGATAGCTCAGTGCCTTGAAAGTGAAAAATGAAATTCCGAGAGGCATAATGATATCAATCGCCTCAAAAGTCCCACCCCGGAAAGAACTCATCGTTTCAAGAAAGAAGTTTGTGTATTTATAATATCCGAGCGCGCCAAGGTTGGCAAGTATTCCTCCCCACAGATAGACTTTTTTCAGGCTTTCCCGCCCCGCTCCGTACAAAAGATAACCGATACCGTAATTGAGAACCGCGGAGATTACAAGCACATATAAGGCAGTGCCGCTGCTCTTATAAAAGAAATAAAGCGAAAAGGCGATAAGTATATATACTTTCGCACGGTTATTATTGATAACCGTGACGAGGAGCAAAAGTCCAAAGAAAAGAAATAAAAAAAGTGAAGAAGAAAAACCTAACGGATTATATTTATCAAACTCTAACAGAGTCCAAACTTTTGTTAAATCTATATAATGAAGCAATTCTTTACCGGAAGTTTCTGATTATTTATTCTGTTTAGAATCGACGAGTTTCTGAAGATCGCCGATATTCTTGCACTTCAGGACCTCAATAGCTTTAAATCTGAGTCCGTAGTCTTTTTCTATCGCGGTTATTACATTGATGTGATTAAGGGAGTCCCAACCGGGGATCTGGTTGGCCTTGGTTTCATCTTCGATCTTAAAATCATCCAACTTAAGTTCTTTAAGAATAGCATTTTTTAATTTGTCTGAAATCATATTACACCACTAAAAATTCTTTTTGTTCGTCAATTCTTTCTCTGTTTGCCTTGCGGCTCGGTTTGCCCGCTGAACTCTTAATAAGCCAGCGCGGCGGTACAATATACACACGGCCAACAGTTTCGTCATTAGCCAGTGTTGCCTGGAGGATCCGCATCCTCAGCTCTTTCTTTTCTTTTTCATCGGTTATATTGGATTCGGCGATGACGCAGACAACTTCTGTTCCCAAAGCCTCATCATCAATTCCGAATGCAATCACGCGGCCCGGAAGGACGCCCTCAACTTTAGAAACTGTATCTTCAACATCCTCGGGATATATATTCTTACCGGCAACAATTATGATGTCCTTCTTCCTGCCGATAACATAGCATTCGCCGTCTTTCATAAAGCCGTAATCACCGCTGTAATACCAACCGTCGCTTAACACTTCGGCTGTTTTTTCAGGATAATTCCTGTAACCGTCGAACATTGAGACGGAACTTATCGCTATCTCCCCGAAGCTGTCAGAAGAAAGCTCTTCCCTGTTGTCCCCGACAATCTTGACCCCGCATCCCTCAATGACGTGTCCCGAGGATACGCATATCCTGGCCTGCGACGGATCATCAATCAGTTTCAGTTTACCCTGCTTAAGCATCTCTCTGTCTGCGTAAACCTGTTTCGGAGCTTCGCCGGGTTTGGACTGTGTAACTGCAAATGTCGTTTCTGCCATTGCGTAGCAGGTGGCAAGCGCTGTCGAGTTGAGACCGTATGGCACGAACCGCTCGATAAATCTCCTGTGGCTCTCCGCGCGAACAGGTTCGCTGCAGTTGATTACCTGACGAAGAGAAGCTAAATTTACTGATTCAAGTTCGTCGTCAAAAATTTTGTCTGCCATCAGATTATAAGCAAAGTTCGGGAGCCAGCAAATCGTAGCTTTTTCGGCTGTGATAGCTTCAAGCTGCAGTACCGGGGCGATCACCCATTCGAAAGGATCGATCTGTATCGTAGGAATTCCGAAGGTCAGAGGAAGATGGAATGCCGCAATTAATCCCATATCGTGATAAAGCGGAAGCCAGGATACGATTTTATCCGCTTCTCCGAGTTCGATGCTTTTGGAATAGTATTCAACGTGTTGAATTACTGCGCTGTGCGAAAGCAAAACGGGTTTTTGCAATCCTGTTGTACCTGAAGAGTGCTGCAGAAGTATCGGATCGGCAGGATTGATTTCAGCCCTCGCCGCCGTCAATTCATCCATCTCAGCCGAAGGGATTTCCTGGTTAAGGTCCCACTCCATCGGATAATGCAGCCCTTTAATCGTACTGCTCTTGATAAGCGGTGAGATTATCGGTTCAAGTTCTTTTTCGGTAAAAATAAAATCAAGTCCCGATCTCTGCGACATTCCGATAATTCCCTGCCGGAATTTATCCGGATGAAGCCGCGGATTAGGATAAGCAAGAACAGCAGGAATTGCACCAAGGCCGACTATTCCCATATAAAGCGGATAAAAAAGGTGATGATGCCTGATTATTATCGCGCAAACCTGGTCCCTTTTTATTCCGTTACGCTTTAGTAAAGCAGAAAATTTTGCGGCTGTCTCCAGCAGTTCTGATTTCTTCCACCTGAAAGGCTCTTCGCCGGCTTTCCAATGAATAATCGCGTCAGAGTCCGGAGCTTTTTCGGTATTTTCGCTCCAGACCTGCCAAATCGTCTTCTCAGTCATAATGATGTTCGATAAAATTTGATTTATTATTTATTTTACTTGGCCAGATCTATGAGTACATCTGATAAATCCCTCGCAACCTTGGCTGCGCCTTCTGTGGTCAGGTGAGTATAGTCTTTAGTAGCAAGTCCGTCGGCAACCCAGCGTGACATTGACTCCTGCCCTCCCATTGCGTCAAACAAACTCCAGAAAGCGATCCCGGTCTGCTGTACGATTTTTTTCTGGGCTTCGATAAGTTTCAGTACTTTCGGATCGGTTGTGAACTTTGAACCTTTTTTAAGCCCCTTATCCTGAACACCGACGAGCAGAATGCTTGTATTCGGAAAAGCGCTTTTAAGAGTATTGATAACTTTGACCATTGAATTTTCGTACCAGGAGAAATCTCTCATCTCTCCGCCGGCATTAACAATGTTCAATCCAAACTGTAGAATAATCAGTTTATATTCCAGGAGTTGGTTAAACTGCTTTAATGTATTTTCGTCGATATCTCTCATACCGATACCTGAATTCCCTCTAAGCGGGAAATTATCGATATATATTCCGTTTCCGTCTTCAAGGCTTACGCCATAAAGAACTGTGCCGCCCGACGCGGGGAAATCAAATTTGACTGATTTGGCACGCCCGGAATAAGTAACCGTCTGGTCTTCAACATTTGAGGAAGCCTTCAGCGAAACTGATTTGGCGCCCTCATCGTTAAAGGAATAATTGACGTTCACTGCTTTATCGCTTGAATAAAAAATCCGTGCGTTAGTGAACTGCTTGAAACCGTATCTTGTACTAGCTTCATACTTCACCCACGCAGGCTGTGTGGTTCTGGCTGCAGTACCGTTTATTCCGAGATTAAGTTTTTCGGAATTGCTTCCAAACAAGGAACCAAATGTCCAGTTAGGGGAGAATGAATGTGTGGTGGTTAACCGGAAAGCGATATCCTGTGAGTTAATGGCAAGCATCCCTACTCCGTTCCCGCCGAATTTCGCCTGCATAATCTTCCTGAAATCCGCGGTGATCATATCGCCTTCGATTGCAGAGTCGCCGAAATGAGCTACCCTCACTTTTTTGCTTTTGGAAGCTTTAACAGCCTCGATAAAAAATTTCATCTGGTCAACATTACCGGTGATAGCGCTGCCCCCCTCGGGGAACGCCGGGGATGCCGCAGAAAACGCATCAACAAAGGATGCCAGATCAATCACTGAGGCAAAGGCAGGAGAATTTTGTCCTCCGGTATAACTTATCAGCGAATCCGGTTTTACATCAATAAAGAGATCCATCTCTTTGACTTTATAAAATCCCAGATCAAAATCAGCAGGGATGAGGCTGAATATGTATGTAAAAATAATCGTGCTAAAAATCAAAATGAAGGGTTTCACCCTGTCAGGTAAAAATTTGTCCATCATAGTCTCCTGTATAAGAATTAATAACCGTACTTTTGTAAAACTTTATCGACTTCGTCGGACCAGATTTTATATCCTCCGGCCTTCAGGTGAACTCCGTCGTGAGTCAGTTCATCTTTAAGCGCGCCGGCTCTTGTCATCCGGGAATTAAGGTCGATGAAATCCAGTCCGTTAACTTTGCAATAATCTTCAAGCAGTTTGTTAAGCTTTGTAACTTCATTATTCCGGTCTGTCGCGCTCGGATATCTCTGAGATACCAGTAAAGTTGACTGAACAATTACTCTGATATTGTTTTTCTTGAGTTCTTCAATAACTTTTTTGTAATTAGAAAAAATTGTCTCAACCGGATTCCAGGCATAAATATCATTTATGCCGGCTTTAATAAAACAGAGTTTGGGTTTCAGGTTTATCACATATTCCAACCGGTTGTAAATACCTTCGAGATTGTCACTCCCGATTCCCCTTTCAACGATGTTGTCCCGTCCCAGAAGTTCATTCCAGTTAACTCCGTGAGTGATTGAATTGCCGAGAAAAACCACATCCGCACGGCGCTTTTTATAAATCTTGTAGAACTCTATTTCATACTTATAATTGGGATTTTTTAAATATGAAGCGGTATCGCCCTGAGCGAAGCATTCAAGCCCGAAAAAAGTAAAAAGTGCAAAGATCAGTATTCTCGAATTCATTTAACGGATATACTAAATTATGATTGAATTTGTTCCTTAAAATACACTTAGATAGTAAAATTATTCAGAATTTTGCTTATTTCAAAGATAAGAGACGAAAAGGTAGACTTTATTTTAATATCTTGGGCGAAATCTCCGCTAACTCTGCGTTCCCTCTGCGTACTTGTATGTCAATTGTAACATACAAGACAACAGAGAATCTCTCATAAACCTCTGTGAACTCCGTGTTACCTCTGCTAACTCTGTGGTTAAAAAAATCTTCCTGGATCCTGCATCCGTTTTACCACAGAGGAAAAGGAGAAACCCTCATAAACCTACGCGTACTCTGTGGTTAAAAAAATCCCTCCTTTGTTCAGGGAGGGATTCTTTAGTACAAAAAATGACTGATTAGTTTATGTTCTTTGAAGGCGCCTAAATTGTATCATCATCGGTTTGAGGCATATCGCCCGGTACGCCTTTGTAATGGGCAACATTACTTTCACTACCGTTTAACTTGAAGTTTCCTTCTTTCATATGCTTGTACATCATATCGTGCTCCATCAGGTAATAAAACTGTTTCCTGAACTCATCGAGCGAGACACCCGCAGTGGCAGCATACTTAGCCAACTCGTGCGGATCCTCAAAATCTGCCTGGTTGAGCCTGAGCATATAACGGCGGGCGATATAGAAAGACTCAGAACTCGGATCGACCATCCTTACGCGTGTCTTTTTAGTGACAGGATCAAGAATATCGTTGAAATAGAGCGGTACGAAATGGGCATTCTGTATAGAAACCATCGCGCCGTTACCACCGTCCAGAACAAACTGAGCTGCAGAGAAACCGAGATCGCGCGTATATTCCATATCAAACGGAATCGGATCAGCGCAGCGTAATTCGTAACCGATGTTCTTCGCAACGATTGTTACTTTAATATTGAAATCTTTGAGGCGCTGCTGGACTTTGGATTTAAGAATTTCACCGAAGTTGATCTCGGCAATCCTGATGTTATCGTGCGCGTCTCTTTCAACGTCAACAAGTTCCTGGAGGTCCTGCTCATCGAGGTGTTCCACAAGTCCTTCCGCGAGGATTGCAACACCGTCCGTTTTGCCATAACTCAATCTCTTTATTATCGCGCCCACCAGAATATCAACTACGTGTTTAAGCCCGAGTTTTTTACTGGTGAACTCCTCAGGAATAACCGTAAGAGTGGCGCCCGTAGCTTTACCGATGCCGAGGGCAAGGTGTCCGGCTTTTCTTCCCATCGTGACAACAAAATACCATCTGGATGTTGTCTGGGCGTCAACCATAAGTGATTTAACTATCTCCACGCCGATATGTCTTGCAGTCTGGAATCCGAAAGTCGGTATACCGTGCGGCAGGTCAAGATCGTTATCTATTGTTTTTGGAACGTGTACAACCTTGATACGGCCTGCAGCCATTTCTTCAACTTTCATTGCACTGTATGCTGTATCGTCGCCGCCGATAGTAATAAGCTTATCGACGTTTAGTCTAAGGAGTGAGGTAACAGTATTCTCGAGGTGTTTTTTATCCTTGGTAGGGTTTGCACGCGAAATACCAATATAGGATCCGCCGCGGAAATGGATACGGCTGACATTCTGAATCGTCAGTTCTTTTACGTGTGTAATATCTCCTGCCATTATCCACTGGAAACCGTCTTTGATTCCGATAACTTCAATGCCTTCAACTGCAGCTCTGATTGTGGCTGCTCCGATAACACTGTTTATGCCCGGGGCAGGGCCGCCGCCTACTAAGATCGCTAATTTTTTTGGGGCTATCATTTTATATCTCCGATTCTCTGTAACTTTAATGTTGAATTAGTAATTTTGCCAGCACGTTTTCGGTTCCTTGCTCCGCGGCAACAAAATATATTCCGCTGGCAAGATTACTAACATTTATATTGCTGTAAATAATTTCTTTTTGTGACTCTATTCCTGACTTTTCCCAGACACATTCACCAAGCACATTCATAATCCGGAGTCTTACCGGGGCAGAACTGACAGGAAAAAGCGAAAAACTGAAATACCCTTTTGCGGGATTCGGAAAAATCTTTAATTCAATCTGATTTTTTGGGCTTTTTTTTTCAGCCGGTTTTTCAACATCGATTTTCGTAACTACATCCGGACTCAAACGCCTGTTGAGTTTTATATAAACCGCATCCGCGCTCAGAGTTTTTCCCGCATCAAGGTACCGGCTTGTAAGCTGAACGACTTTTGAACGGCCCTCGGCCAATTCAATCTCCCCGATCTTTCCCCAGCGCCTGTTCGCGGAAAGTGACTGGTCCACGAAAGATTCATTAACAACTCCGTTTTTACCATACAACCTGTAATTTGCCGAGTCATTTCTGTTAATTGCGGTAACATTATAAGTATAAACATCATAAAATCCGTCAGCGGGAACATTGAAATAATATTCGAGTGAAGCAGAATCCCTCTGGGTTGTGGCTAGTGAGGCACCGCTAAATCCGGGCAATGTGCTTGAAACCCAGGAACCGTTTCTTACAATATTTACGGTATCATTTATCGGTAAAGTCTGATTAACAGTCCGCCAGTCAACCGGCGAAAAAGGGGGATGGGTTTTACTCTGATAAAAATTGGCTTTCAGATAGGGAAACACACCGGTAAGATCTGTATAATACCAGATCGCGTTGCCGCCGTAACCCTTTTGACGGGTAGTGGCAATCATATTCCCGACTTCCGTGAGCGCCAGCGGATTTCCGTTTGGGATTATCGCGATAGCAGGAAAGATTTTTGATTTTCTGGAGGTAAGCGAGTTATTGATATAATCGAGTATATTACTCATTGTAGCGGCTGAACCGACATACATCTGTACCTGAACATTATCGATCTTATCATTGTTGACCCACCAGGCCCAGTCCTGACAGTAGCTGTTATATGAAGTATAAGAAGACGAACTGTATAAACTGGGAGCATTGGAAACATTTATGTGCGGATTCACCGATTTAATGCTATCATAAGCGCGGGCAGTGAATCCGTTGAGCTTATCGGCCCGCCATCTGAGCCAGACGGGATCTGATGTGTTCGTGGGAGGCGCAGTACCGTTATGTTCCGCCTTATAAAGGCTGTCGGTATAAGTATCGTAACCATATTCAAGACTTGAATATCTGATCCTGTCGAGTTCAATACCGTCAAGATCATACTTGCGCGCTATTTCGGTGCACATTGCAATAAGAAAATTTTGAGCATCCGGCCGTGTATGCGCCATCCAGTAAAAATTACTTCCGTCGATTTCTGTTCCGTTCTGTTTCCGCGCAACCCAGTCAGGATGCGCCTGGAATATCGGGCCTTTTACACCGGCAGGCTGGTTACCGCTCCATCCTCCAACTAAGCCGTATTCAAACCACGCTTCAACGTGAATTCCGTGGCGGTGCGCTTCAGATATTGTCTCAGCCAGAACATCTCTTCCCTGATACTGAGGATCAATCCATAAACCGGTTTCGTTCTTAAATACCTCACTCTGCCACAACGGATATCCCCGGCTCCACAAATTAATGTATACGACATTAAAATTATTTTTTGCGAGCGAGTCGATCGCTATTGCGATCGCCTCTTTGGAGGTAAGTGAATTCCTTGCTATCCACGTTCCCCTGAGTTCCTGGGCATTCAGCGACGGAATGAGAACAGAAAGACAAAAGACCAGGGACAGGAATTTTAGTTTCATTCAGATACTTTCAGTTTGGCGAATTTAAGCATCAGGTTCTTAGGATTGTTCCCCTCGAACATAACTGTTGCTTTCAGGCTGTCGCCGGTCCCGACTACATTAAGAACCTTCCCCAAACCAAATGTATCGTGATAAACTTTCATACCAGGGCGCAAACCGCTGTCAGACTTAGTGAAATCTTTATATCCCATATTCCCGAAAAGTTCCATATACAACTCTTTCTTGGACTTGCGGTTGGTCTTCTTCCCGGCATTCGGGTCATTCGTCGCGAAATATTCCGTCGGAACTTCTTCGATAAACCTTGAACGGTTCTGATATGCTACTTCACCGAACCTGTAGCGGGACCTGGCGTGTGTCAGATAAAGTTTCTTCTCTGCCCGGGTCATCGAGACGTAGAAAAGCCGTCTTTCTTCTTCAATGTGGGCTTCAAAACTGAATCTGTTCGAAAGCGGAAAAATATCCTCTTCCAGGCCTGTTACGAATACTACCGGAAATTCAAGGCCCTTAACGCTGTGGCACGTCATCAGATTCACCGCGTTTGTGGATCCGTCCATCTTCTCTATGTCGGTCATAAGCGAAACCTGCTGCAGGTAATCTTCTATCTTTCCGTTCGGATTGTCTTTTGAGAACTGTGATATAGCCGAAACCAACTCCTCTATGTTCTGAGAACGCTGCATCGCCTCAATCGTATTCTCTTCTTTGAACATCGCGATAAGTCCGAGTTCCTCGATAAGCGCCCGCGTAAGTTCTCCCGGCGCGAGTTTATCTTTCAGGGCAATATACTTATCAAGAAGAATTCTGAAATGCTTAACGTTTTTCTGAATTCTCTCCTTAATGTCAATCACTTCGAATACGCGCGCCATTGTTTCGAACAAAGTAACATTATGCTTACGCGCGAACGCTATCATTCTCGTGATCGTGGTAAGCCCGATACCGCGCTGAGGGAAATTCATTATGCGTAAAAGACTTTCTTCGTCCTTCTTATTTACAATTAATTTCAGATACGCGATGAGATCTTTAACTTCTTTTCTTTTATAAAACTCAATACCGCCGACGATCAGGTATGGGATTTTTTCAATACGAAACACATCTTCCAGAACGCGGGACTGAGCATTTGTACGGTAAAGTACGGTAATATCTTTCAGATGATATTTGTGATGATAAATTTCTTCCTTTATTAACCTGCAGATATTATAGGCTTCATCCTTTTCGTCGCTGCATTTGATCAGGGTTATATGTTCGCCTGCGGGATTCTCGGTCCAGAGTGTTTTTTCAAGCTGTTTGGGATTGTTCTTAATAACTTTCCCTGCAGCTTCGATAATGATCTTTGTCGAGCGGTAATTCTGCTCAAGTTTGAAAGTTTTGGCTTTTGGGAAATCCTTCTCGAAGTTGAGCATATTGGATATCTCCGCGCCGCGCCAGCTGTAAATACTCTGGGCGTCATCGCCAACAACGCTGATAAGCCCGTTTGAAGGACAGAGCATCTTCAGAAGTTCATACTGGGCCTTATTCGTATCCTGGAATTCGTCAACCAGGAATGCTGAAAACTGTTTTCTGTATTTTTTATAAATCTTCTCTATCTTAAATAACTCAAGCGGCCTGAGGATAAGATCTTCAAAGTCCATTGAATTGTTTTCAAGAAGCCTGATTTGGTACTGTTCATATACTTTGTAAAACTTCTCATCCAGTGGGCCCTGCATCATTTTTTTTCTGAACTTCTCCGGGAAAATCATCTGGTTTTTCAGATAGCTGATCTTCCTCCTGAATGTGTTTGGATTCACAACATCAGTATCGTAATTGAGTTCAGTTATGATATTGGATACGAGTGACTGCGAGTCCTCGGTATCATATATGGAGAAGTTATTGGTGAAATTAATATGCTGCGCTTCCGTCCTCAGGATACGGGCGAAAATTGAATGGAAAGTTCCCATCCAGAGGTAGTCAGCTTTTGAGCCGATCAGTTCCTTTATCCTGTTTTTCATCTCGTTAGCCGCCTTGTTCGTGAAAGTTAAGGCAAGTACCGAGAAAGGATCGTGGCCCTGGTCCAGAATGTAAGCAATTTTATACGTCAGAACCCGGGTCTTACCGGAACCGGCGCCGGCCACAATAAGGCTTGGCCCGTCGATATATTCTACTGCTTTTTTCTGTTCAGGATTGAGGGATTTTAAACTAAGCATTATACTCAAAAATTTTTGAAATGCAAATTTAAGCAATTTCCGGCTAAATAAAAATGCTAATTCCGGCGAATTTTAGGGGATTATTTGGTGGGGATAAGTTACTATTTTCTCTCCAAAAGTATACAAAGAAATAATGTTGATGTCAAGGGCAACCGGAAAATTCTTTTATGCCCCGGATTTTCGCGCAGAGTCCCGATAAGCAACATTTATCCGAAGATAATGTATAATCATTCCTAAAAACAAAAAACCCGCCTCGCGGCGGGTCTTTTGTTTTTCACATCGTGTCAGGAATTATTTATCATCTACTACTTCGTACGACGCATCCTGTACTTCTTTATCATCTTTTCCTTTAGACTTTGGTTCCTCGCCCTGGTTTGGAGGAGGTGTAAAATCCGCGCCCTGAGGCGGAGCCTGCTGAGCATAAAGGTCCTGCGCGATCGCGTGGAAAGCCTTGTTGAACGCATCAATAGCGGACTTGATCGTCTCAGCATTATTTGTTTTTAATGCTTCCTCAAGATTCTTTATTTGGTCCTCAACAGTTGCTTTCTGGGCATCCGTTATTTTATCTTTAAGTTCTTCGATCTGCTTCTTAGCGCTGAAGATCAAAGTATCTGCCTGGTTTTTAGCATCGGCGAGTTCACGTTTCTGTTTATCTTCAGCAGCGTGCTCTTTCGCGGAGTTCCTCATTTTTTCAACTTCATCAGCGCTCAATCCGCTTGATGAGGTAATACGGATGCTCTGCTCTTTCCCGGTTGCTTTGTCCTTTGCGGATACGTGCATTATACCGTTAGCATCAATATCGAACGATACTTCGATCTGCGGAATACCTCTTGGTGCGGGCGGAATTCCGTCAAGGTGGAACCTGCCAAGTGTCCTGTTGTCTTGCGCCATTGGCCTCTCACCCTGAAGAATATGGATCTCCACGGACGGTTGACTGTCGCTCGCGGTCGAGAACACTTCGCTCTTCTTTGTCGGAATTGTTGTATTTGCCGGGATCATTACGGTCATAACGTTTCCAAGTGTTTCAATTCCGAGTGTAAGAGGAGTAACATCAAGAAGCAGAACATCCTTAACTTCGCCGGTTAAAACCGCGCCCTGAATTGCCGCGCCTACGGCTACAACTTCGTCAGGATTGACTCCTTTGTTCGGTTCTTTGCCGAATAATTTCTTAACCAGCTCCTGAACTTTAGGGATCCTGGTGGAACCGCCTACGAGAAGCACTTCTGAAATTTCACTTGTGCTGACGCCTGCGTCTTTTATAGCTTTTTCGCACGGGATACGTGAGCGCTCTACGAGGTCATCAATTAATTGTTCGAACTTGGCCCTGGTAATATTCAGGTTTAAGTGCCTTGGGCCTTCAGCAGTCGCGGTAATAAACGGCAGATTTACGTCCGTTGAAGATGAAGAGGATAATTCAATCTTAGCTTTTTCAGCAGCTTCCTTGAGGCGCTGTAAAGCCATCGGATCCTTCTTCAGATCAATTCCGTCGCTCTTCTGGAATTCATCGGCAAGATATTCAATCAGTCTCTGATCAAAATCATCACCGCCAAGGTGTGTATCGCCGTTGGTTGATTTTACTTCAAATACACCGTCACCGATTTCCAGGATGGAAATATCAAAAGTACCGCCGCCTAAGTCATATACTGCAACGATCTGGTTTTTGTTCTTTTTATCAAGACCGTATGCTAATGCTGCGGCAGTCGGCTCGTTGATAATTCTGCGTACCTTCAAACCTGCGATCTCACCGGCGTCTTTTGTTGCCTGGCGCTGAGCATCGTTGAAGTACGCCGGCACAGTAATAACGGCTTCGGTTACTTCCTGTCCGAGATAATCTTCAGCTGTCTTCTTCATTTTCTGAAGGACCATTGCGCTGATTTCGGGCGGTGAGTAAAGCCTGCCGTCTATGTCAACGCGGGCCGAACTGTTCTCGCCTGAAACAACCGCGTAAGGTACTTTTCGCTTCTCATCATCCACCTCGTGGATAAGGCGTCCCATAAATCTTTTGATCGATGAGATCGTATTTTTCGGATTTGTGATCGCCTGCCTCTTCGCCGGCTGCCCGACCAATCTTTCACCTGATTTGGTAAATGCAACTACAGAAGGGGTGGTTCTTCCGCCTTCAGAATTGGGGATAACAACGGGGTCATTATTTTCAAGCACCGCCACGCAAGAGTTGGTGGTTCCTAAATCTATTCCGATAATTTTTCCCATAATATGGTTCTCCTATCTCTAAATTTACTTATCTTTAAAAACTTGTTTTCTACAATTATTTATTAGAGTTACAATAATAGTGCCAAAAATTTCTCCGTTTTTTGAATCCCAAATATGTTGGGACTACATAACGGATAAAAGGCACGCTTCATATCTATAAGTCATTATTTTTTAACAACTTATAGTGCCGGCAACTACGATATTTCCTGAAAATTGAATTAGTTACCTCTTCAAATTAACGAGTAACCGGATGGAATTCAAGAGCTAAGATTAGATGAGATGTTAATTATGACACACTTTAAGCAATAATGTCATATGCAAAAATGAAAATTTGTCAGATTATTTGAAATATTATGGACGAACAGTTTAACCTGGAAAAATTTTACCTGAAACTCGAAACCGAGTGGTTAGGAAGGAACCTTCTTTACCTGGATGAAGTTGATTCCACCAACTCGTTTCTGATGAACCGGGATAACAAAATTAATAAACACGGAACAGTGGTCCTCGCCGAAAAGCAGTCCGCGGGAAAAGGGCGGCTAGACCGGACCTGGTACAGCAACGAGGCGGAGAACCTGACCTTCTCAATGCTCTTCCTGAAAAAGAACATACTTTCTCTCAATCCGAATATTCTGAACCTTGCCTCTTCCTTAGTAATCGCGAACACAATCGAGTCTTTGTACTTTGTGAAAACCAATGTCAAATGGCCGAATGATGTTCTTGTTGAAGGCAAAAAAATAAGCGGTATCTTACTCGAAGCTTCCTATGCCGGCGAAACAATGAACAGGCTGGTCGCAGGAATCGGACTAAACGTGAACCAGGCTTACTTCCAGGGTAATTTTATGATGGAACCAACTTCTATCAGGCTGGAAGTGAACGAAGAAATTGAAAGAGAAAAACTCCTTGCTGAAATCCTGAAGAGATATGAAGAGATGATTGATAAAGTGGCATTCTCCCCTGATGCCGTCCTGCGTGAATGGTCAAGGAAATGCCGTATGATCGGCGATAAAATCGAAGTGAAGCGCGGTGAAGAAAACTTATACGGAATCTTCGATGAAATCGACAGCGAGGGTTATCTAATTCTCAGAACACGCGAAAGCGTAGAACGAATCAGCTACGGAGATGTTTCAGCCGTCAAATGATGCTCGCGCTTGACATAGGAAACTCAAAAACGAAGTACGGTCTTTTTTCCGGCCGGACACTTTCATCATCAGGCATTATTGATGATACAAACTTTCTTGAAAATCTTATAACTTCGCACAAAATCAGGTTTGCCGCCATCAGTTCCGTCGACCCTGATGTCGATAATAAATTAAAGCAAATCGTTCATAAGCACAAAATCGACGCACTCTCAATACAATCAACGAGTAACTTCGGGTTTAGCAATGCATATAAAACTATAAACACCCTTGGTGTCGACCGCCTCTGCGGGCTTGCCGGCGCGCTTGAACTGATTGATATTTCTGATGATATAAATTTGAACCGGGAGCGTTTTATCATCACGGTCGACTGCGGTACCGCTACGACGGTGAACATACTCGACGGTAATATTTTCACCGGCGGAATAATAATGCCGGGGATGATGACGATGGCAAGATCTCTAAATATTAACACGGCCTTGCTGCCCGAGGTCGTCCCTGCCGGAGATGTTCCGTTAGTGGGAGCAAGCACAATTGAGTGCATCAAAAGCGGAATTGTAAATGCAACCGCGGGACTTATTGACAGAATTGTGCGCGAATTAAATCTTGACACACACGGTTTTCAATTGTTTCTGACGGGAGGTAATACGCAATACCTCTCTAAAGCGCTGAAATACAATTGCGTAGAAAATCCGAATCTTGTTCTTTACGGGATAAACCGGGTTGTCAGAATAAAGGAGAAATGAACTTTAAATCAGAGGGAAAATTAATTCACGGTAAGAAGAAAATTATCGATCAGCCTGGTAGCCCCTATCCTGCACGCTATAAGTAAATAATAAGAAACACCTTCCCTAAGTTCCTGTTCCCGGTCAAATGATCTTGAATTAACGATCCGCGTATAATCAGGGGCTGAAGAATCAACAGATTTTAATATTTCCATCATCTTCTTTTCTATCAATTCAGTATTTCGCTCGCCGTTTTCAATCAGTCCTTTTGCCATCGAAAGCGCTCTGAAAAGATCCAATGCATCTTTCCGCTCTTTTTCATTCAAATATTTATTCCGTGAACTCATTGCCAACCCGTCGCGTTCACGGACTATAGGCATTACCCTAATCTCAACATCCAGTTTCAGGTCAAGCGTCATCTGCTGAATAACAGCACACTGCTGGGCATCCTTTTGTCCGAAATATGCCCTGTCAGGTTTAACGATATTAAACAGAATATTAACAATCGTAGCAACACCTGTAAAGTGCCCGGGACGGAATTCCCCTTCGAGTACCTTTGTGATTTCCTGAACATTAATGTAGGTCTGATAACCGGCGGGATAAATTGCTGAATCTTCGGGATAAAATAGTATGTCGCAGCCTGCTTTTTCAAGAATGGAGTTGTCCCGGTCAAAGTCGCGGGGATATTTGCCATAATCTTCATTTTGGCCGAACTGGGTTGGGTTAACATAAATCGATGTTACAGTGACATCGTTTTCGCTCTTACTTTTATTAACGAGCGAAATATGACCTTCGTGAAGATAGCCCATTGTAGGTATAAAACCGATTTTTCTGCCTTCCTGTTTCAATCCGGCAGACAACTTCTGCATCTCCCTCAGATCAGTAATTACTCTGATGACTGCCTCAGGACATCAGTTCGAGGATCTGGGAAATGGAACTCTTCATATCTTTACGGTGAACAACCATATCGACAAAACCGTGTTCCATCACGAACTCGGACTTCTGAAAACCTTCCGGAAGGTCACGGCCGATAGTCTGTTTGATTACTCTTGGACCTGCAAAGCCTATAAGCGCTTTCGGTTCTGCGATATTCACATCACCCAGCATCGCGTAGCTTGCCGTCGTACCGCCGGTTGTCGGGTCGGTCATAATTGAAATGTAAGGGATCTTTTCTTTATCAAGCACGCTGAGGCGCGCGCTTGTTTTCGCCATCTGCATCAGTGACAGCGCGCCTTCCATCATCCTGGCTCCGCCGGAAGCAGACACTATGATAAGGGGAATCCGGTTCTTAACAGCTTTATCGGCAAGACGGGCAATCTTTTCGCCAACAACCGAACCCATACTGCCGCCGATAAATTTAAAGTCCATACAGCCGAAAGCAACTTCAGTACCGTTGATAGCACCGGTGCCGGTTTTAATCGCATCGAACAGTCCGGTATTCTTAATGGTCTGTTCAATCCTGTCCTTATACCTTTTTGTATCTGCAAACTCAAGCGGATCAGCCGAACGCATCTTTTTGTTCATTTCTTTGAATGATCCCTCATCCAAAAGAAGTTTGATGTAATCATCAGCGCTTATGCGGAAATGGTGCGAACATTTGTTGCATGTATAATAACTCGCTTCGATCTGTTTCTTATGCAGGATCTCTCCGCAACCGGGACATTTTTCCCACAATCCGTCAGGCAGATCTTTCTTCTGGGAATCAGGGGAAATATTTTCTTTCGTTCTTCTAAACCAAGCCATTATTTATTTTCTTTTTTTGTTACTTCAGCGTAAATGGTAAGCACTTTTAATGGCGCTTCTTTATCATTTGTGGTGATGCTTACGTTCCGGCTCATCCTGCCGATACGGTTTGATGTATCAAGCTCAACATTAAGCGTTCCGTTTTCGCCGGGTTTGTATGACTTTGATTCGGTAACCGCAGCCGTACATCCGCAGGAAGTTTTGATATCAAGTATTTTAAGCTCCTCGTCGCCGTCATTCTTAAAGTTAAAAGTGTACTGGACCTTCTTACCCTCCTCAACAATACCGAAATCGTGCTGGAATGTGGCAAGAGACAACCTTGCGCCGATTGGGATGCTCGGATCCTTTTTCGGTTCCAGAATCACATTCCCCTTCACCGTCAGCCGTACCTGCGGAGTGGCCTTGTCGTTACACATAATCGAAATGTATTTAGCCTGAGGGCCGGACCTTCCGGTCGAGTTGAATTCTATTCCGAGCGGTACGGATTCACCCGGCTTCAGCTCTTTCTTATCCAGCGCCGCAGCGGTGCATCCGCAGGAGGTTATAACATTCTCGATTTTCAATAGATCGTCGCCGTTGTTAGCGATCATAAATTTATATTTCACCAACTCTCCGGCTTTGACATTGCCAAAATCGTAGGTCAGGTTATCCACAACTATCTTCGGACCCTGAATCTGTGCGAATCCAAGTACCGAGGCAAAAAATATTAGTAATAAAATTCCTAATCTCATAGTTTTCTTATCTTATAATAACATTGAAATCTTTTACATAAAACGGTTCTAGAAGATCCTGGTCAACCAGCTTACCCTCTTCCTCTGCCTTAAGGCTCAAAGAAGCGATCGTGATTGCCGAAGGCGAAAATACAATTTTTTCTACTGCAATTCCCGGTAAATCGATGTTCCCAAACACTCTTTCTTCAGGCGCCGATTTGAATTCTGACTGGCTAACCACACCCACACCGGTTACAAATTTAATATTATTTTCGATTTTTTGAAATTTCGCGGTATAAAGTTCCTTCGCATTAACCTTATTTACGAGGTGGAACATTTCTCCCTCCCTCAAAAGCTTTGAGATTTGCAACCCCATCGCATCGAAAGTCGGGACGGGAACCACCCTGCAATCTGCCCCGAATGCGAGGCCTTTAGCCGCGGCAAGCCCAATTCTCAGGCCGGTAAAAGAACCTGGCCCTATAGATACGGCAATATACCTCAGGGTTTTGATATCTGCATCAGCCAAAGAGAGCAGCTTTTTAATAACCGACAAAATCAGCCTCGAGTGACTGCGCCCTATCTTTAAGGAAGTCTCAACATATTTTGACTCATTAAAATAAAGCGCAACACTGCATAATTCACCTGATGTCTCAATGGCCAGTATCGGGAGTTCAGTTTTCATTTTTGCAGACTTTAAATTTTCGTAAATCATCCGAATGTTCTATTTCGATGGAATAGTATGAATCCGGCAACACTGCCGGGAAGAGACTCCCCCATTCAATAAATGATATTGCATCAGCCGCAAGTATTTCGTTAATCCCGATTCCTTCAAGCTCTTTAATATCATTGATCCTGTAAAAATCGAGGTGCTGTATATGCACCGGGCCGATATGATAATTATTAACAAGAGTAAAAGTCGGACTTTTAACATCATCAATATCAAAAAGCCTTCCGAAACATTTCACAAAAAAAGTTTTCCCGGCGCCGAGGTTGCCGTTCAGGGTGATGCAATCGCCGGACTTAAAGACCTCTTTCAGTTCTTTAGCCAGATCGATTGTATCCTGTGCCGAACTACAGATCTTTTCCCGTATCAGTTGAGACTTCACTTCGCTTCCATTATTATTGCAGGAAGTATCATTTCCTCCATTGATATACCTCCGTGCTGGAAAGTATCTTTGTAATGGCTCAAGTATTTATGATAATCAGTTGGATAAACAAAATAATAATCTTCTTTTGCGATAATATAGTTTATCGTCAGTCCCCTCCTGGGTAGTTTAAATTCAAGCGGGTCTTTTATGAAAATGGCGTGCTTTTCATCTGCTTTGAGATTCCTGCCGTACTTAAACCTGAGATTGGTTGAGGTTTCCTTATCGCCCAGTACCTTTGCTCCGCGCATACACCTCACGCTGCCGTGATCAGTGGTGATAATAATTTTGGCGTTCCTGATTTTGGAAATGCTCTTAAAAACAGATAATAAATATGAATGCGAAAACCAGCTATTCGTCAGCGAACGGTAAGCGGATTCTTCAGGCGCGATCTCTTTCAGCAAATCGGAGTCAGAACGGCCGTGCGCGATCATATCAAGAAAATTGACGACAATCGCTGTAAGGTGATTATTCTGATACGACGATACATTCTGTTCGAAGTTCCTTCCCACATCCGGATCGATGATCTTCAGATATCTGAGATCATTCCGTAATCTTATTTTTTTCCTTTCAAGTAAAAGCTGCAGAAGTTCTCTTTCAAACTTGTTCATACTCCTCTCATCCTCGTCCGATCCCTTCCACAGATCCGGATAGAACCGTTCAATTTCGGAGGGGAACATCCCCGCGAATAGCGCGTTGCGTGCGTATGAAGTAGCCGTAGGGAGAATCGAAAGGTAATATTCTTTATTGATCCTGAAATAATCGATAAGATGTTTCTCCATCACGAGCCACTGGTCAAGGCGGAGGCAGTCCAGCACGAAGAAAAAAACATTAGAGTCTTCTTCTTTTACCGAGGGTAGCAGATAATCGCCAATGAAGTCAATTGTCATAGGGGGCCTGTCGGCCCTCTCATTGGTATTGACCCACTTACTGTAATTCTTCTCGATATACTTTGAAAATTCCTGGTTGCACTGCTTCTTCAGTTCGAGGAGCGACTGTTTAAGCCCGATCTCGGAATACGAATCGAGTTCGATGTCCCAGGAAACAAGTTTATTATATATGTCGATCCATTCATCATAATCAAGGCGCTCCTGGATGAGGAAAGAAATCTGGTTAAAATCCTGAAGGTAGTCTTTTGCAACAAACTGGCTGGATATTTTTTTGGAGTCTAAGATTTTTTTGCAGACAAGAAAAACCTGGCTCGGGTTAACCGGTTTTGTAAGATAGTCTGTGATCTTGCCGCCGATGGCTTCATTCATCAGGCTTTCTTCTTCATTCTTGGTTATCATTACAACGGGAACGTGTGGTATCCGGTCCTTGATCTTTGAAAGAAGTTCAAGTCCGCCCATCCCGGGCATCATTTCATCAAGGAATATCAGATCAGGTTCGTTATCATTCAGATAACTTAGCGCGTCTGTGCCGTTAGTAACCGTCTCGATATTATACCCTTTATCGCTGAGAAGAATTATATGCGCGCGGAATAATTCGATCTCATCATCGACCCAGAGGATCTTTTTCTGTTCCATTAACTTCTATTCATTTATTACAATTGAGCATTAAATATAAAGATAATTGCTTTACACTGTCAGTGTAAATTGATGGTACCGGAAACGCAGAAACTACTGCCTGTCAGGGCTCATCGCAGCAAGATGGCGGGGCTTCTTTTTTGATTTCCGGACTTATCATCGGTATGCCGAGATTAAGTCCGCGAAGAATGAAGAGGACAGCAAGGATAACAGAAAAAACGGGGACAAGCTTCCTGTAGTTAAATCTATTTTTCAAAAGTTTAGGAAGACTGGAAACAACCAAAAGCGAAGGGATTGTACCAAGTCCGAAAAGGCCCATAAAGATCACTGCTTCATAAACCGATCCCAGCGCGACCGCCGCGCCTACTCCGAGATAAACAAAACCGCACGGCAGAAATCCGTTTGCGATTCCTACAAGGAACATTCCCAGGTTCCCGCGGTACCTGAACATCCTGCCGAGAAATTTAGTAAAGATATTTTTTAGACCGGTGACAAACGGAAGAGCTGAAAATTTTACTTTAAGCTTAGATGGGATAATAAAGTAGATAAGAATCGCAACACCGAATCCGACAGATAATGCCTGCTGAGAAGTAAATATTTTAAGTCCTTCGCCAAGATATCCGAAAACCAGTCCGAAGATCATATAAGTAAAAACTCGGCCGAGGTTATACAGCAGCCTGCCAGTGAAAAAACTTACTTTGCTCTCCTCTTTTATGGGCAATGCTAAAGCAATAGGTCCGCACATCCCGATGCAGTGCATACTTCCCAATAATCCCATTACAAGGCCGCTCATCAAGTGCATCATCAAAATTCTCTAATTGATAAATATATCAGTTTTTTCAAGATAGTCTTTCCCTTCAAGTGTCCAGTCTGCGACAACCCGCCATAATCCTTTTTCAAAATTATTAAGCGCAATCACTTGCCTGCCTGCCGGGTCAATTTCCAATTTATAAAATTTGTCTTTTGAAGAATCGGAAGGACGATACAAATGGATTTTACCGCTGACTCCGCTCAAATTCAGGCCGGACGGTAATGAAATGCTTAACAGATTACCTTCATATTCAATTTTAACAGGAACGCTGAGCCCGTTCGAATTATTCTGCTTATCAATTTCCTTCTGGTAGATCAGCTCTTTCTCATAATAATTGTCCGTTACGAGGTCAACTTTCTGCCCGAAAGCTATATAGAGAACTATACCGTTCAGGATAAAAAACAGAATAATTGCAATTACAATACCTGTCCCCCAACTTATCTGCTTAGCCATTTACTTAACTCCCGGCTGACCCAAAAAGGTCGATTTAATTGAAGCGATCTCTTTACCATTACTCATCACCCCGACTACAATCGGTGTATTCATTCTTTTAATTTTATCTTTATCGATCACAAGCATAAACTTGCCTTCATAAATTCCCTGGGGCCCGAGTTTATAATCATTCCCGATCGGAATTATCTCCGCCTGCAGGTTTTTAACCTTAACTTCGAATGCGACATCATTAAAAGTTTTATTTACAACATTAATATTGTAAAGGTTACTTATCTTATTTCCGGGTTGTTCCTGGTAGAGCATCCCGGGCGTCCTGAGCACATTCACTGAAAAATCGGCACGAGTGATCAGGAAGAACGAAAATACGCAAACAATCAGAAACAAAAGGAAAGTATAACTCATAATGCGCGGCGTGAACTTGAAGGGGAGCTTCTGTTCGATTCCGCTCAAAGAGGCATAACGCACCAGCCCGCGCGGCTTTTTGATCTTATCCATCACATTATCGCAGGCGTCAATACAGGCTGTGCAGTTCACGCATTCAAGCTGAACGCCGTTTCTGATATCAATGCCGGTAGGACAGACGTCAACGCACAAAGCGCAGTCAATACAGTCGCCGTTAGAACTGTCTTCCGCTTTCTTTAACTTGCCGCGGGGTTCCCCTCTTACGTGATCGTATGCGACTACGAGGGAGTTCTTATCAAGCAATACTCCCTGAAGCCTGCCATACGGACAAACAATCGTACAAGCCTGTTCGCGGAACCAGGCAAAGACGAAATAAAATGCGACGGAGAAAATTGTGATTGCGGTCAGTCCTGACAGATGCCGGGCCGGCGGGTCAGTTATTATCTTATATAATTCGTCAACTCCGATGATGTACGAAAGGAACAAATTCGCTATTAAGAACGAAAGGGAGAAAAATATAATATTTTTGCCCCCTTTCTTCAAAATCTTTTCGCTGTTCCAGGGCATCTCATCGAGCTGCCTCTGCTTATTAGCATCACCCTCAATAAAGTATTCTATTTTTCTAAATACAAGTTCCAGAAAAACCGTTTGAGGACAGGCCCATCCGCAGAACACCCGGCCGTACACAGCGGTGAACAGGAAAATAAAAATAATCGTGGCGATGAATCCCAGCAAGAAAATATAAAAATCGTGCGGGCCGAAAGGTACCGCGAAGATTACAAACTTTCTCTCCAGAAGATTCAGCATTATGAACGGATGCCCGTTTATTTTTATAAACGGCGCGCCGAACAGGAAGAGGAGGAGAAACCAGCTTACAATCGTCCGGGCCGTATAAAAACGCCCGGACGGTTTTTTCGGATATACCCAAACACGCTTGCCTGCATCATTAACAGTACTGAGACTGTTACGAAAATTTTTACTTTCCTGAGAAGATTCTGACATTACTGCAACTCTTTAGAACTAATTTATATTTGATTCGTTTTTACGGAATCGGATTCAACATATTTATCTCCCTGGGGAGCTTTTGGATTAGGAGGGTTCGTGCCCTTAAGCGAGAGAATATAACTTCCAACATCCTGCATCTGAGCGGGGCTCAGCTGTGATTTCCAGGAAATCATTCCCTTCTCAATTACGCCGTTCTTTATGATTTTGTATACATTCTTTATTCCGCCGCCGTGGATCCAGAAATCGTCGGTCATATTCGGCCCTACAAGGCCCTCACCTTTTTGTCCGTGGCACGCCGCGCAGTTTTTGATAAAAATATCTTTACCGCTTGACAGCGCTCCTGCATCAGTAAGAGCTGTTACTGTCTCTTCAGTAATCGCGGGACCGGAAGCATTTGCCGCTAACTGTGCCTGAGCAAACTCAACTTCCTGAACATACTCCTGTGCCGATGACGGACCGGAATTGAAGACGTGATAATGAAGCATATATACAAATCCGAAGACTATCGTAGCATAAAACAGATACAGCCACCACGGAGGCAGACTGTTATCAAGTTCTTTAATTCCGTCATAATTGTGATCAAGAATTATCGAATCTTCTTTTTCAATAGGTGTACTGCCGGTAAGTTTATGCATAAACACGGCAATAAACCTTTTCAACGCGCTCGACTCGTCCGCTGCATCGTGCCAAAGCAGGAAAACGAGGAACACCATTATCAGAACGATAGCAAGTATAATTACTTCTATTTCGAATAACGATACGAGATTGGCCCCGGTCTCTTCTGCGAGCGCTGTACCTGCAGAAAAAATAAAACCAAAAACCGTAAGCACCAGGTTTTTAAAGATATTATTCATTTTTATTTCCTTTAAAATCATTTATTGTTTCATCAGATTTCAGCGGTAAATGCCTCATCTTGTCGATATAGCTCCTGTCAATTTTTACAACCCAAACAATACAGGCAGCAAAAAACAGGACAAAGATTACAAGGCCTACCACCGGATATATTTCGATACCATCAATAGATGAGAGAATATCTCTGATCATCTTGGTCTACCTTGCGGCTGCTTTATTTGCTTTAATATCTGTACCGAGGCGCTGCAGATATGCTATCATAGCAATCAGTTCCCTGTCGCTGTCTATCGGAACGCCGGCCCTCTGCAGATCCTGGGCGATTTCATTCGCCTGCTTCGCGAGCAGATCGTTCGCAACGTTTTCGAATCCTTCGGGATAAGGAACTCCTACTGTTCTGAGTGCGGAGATCTTATCGGACGTGGTAGAAATATCAAGAGCATTTTCGGCCAGCCACGGATAGGGCGGCATTATCGATCCCGGAGACATTGTGCGCGGATCGTTCATATGATGATAGTGCCAGACATTCGGGTATTTTTTACCCACCCGGTGAAGATCCGGGCCCGTACGCTTCGATCCCCAGAGGAACGGGTGATCGTAAACATACTCGCCTGCTTTTGAGTATTCGCCGTATCTTTCGGTTTCAGAGCGGAAAGGCCTTACGAGCTGTGAGTGGCAAGTATAGCAGCCTTCACGGATGTAGAGGTCACGGCCCTGCAATTCAAGCGGAGTATACGGCTTTACTGACGCAATAGTGGGAATGTTGCTTTTAATTACAAATGTCGGAATTATCTCAACAATTCCTCCGATAAGAATGGCCACTACAGCGAGAATCGTAAACTGTACCGGTTTACTTTCAAGCCAGTAGTGGTTTTTCTTTTCTGCCTTCTCTGCTTTCGGAAGCGCCGGCGCCTGAACTTCTTCTTCCGGTACAAACTCACCCTGCTTCGCGGTTTTGATAAGATTAAATACCATAACGCATAAACCTACTATAAACAGGAAGCCGCCGAATGCCCTGAGCACATACATCGGCAATATCTGAAGCACCGTTTCAAGGAAGTTCGGGTACTGCAAAGTCCCTTCAGGAGTGAACTGTTTCCACATAAGTGACTGCGTTAAACCGCCCCAGTACATTGAGGAAGCATAAAATACAATTCCTATAAAACCGGTCCAGAAATGGAAATTCGCAAGTTTCTTTGAATATAATTCGGTGTTCCAGAGTTTTGGCACCAGCCAGTAAAGAATACCGAAAGTCAGAAATCCGTTCCATCCCAACGCGCCGACGTGAACGTGTCCGATGATCCAGTCTGTAAAGTGCGTAAGCGCATTGAGGTTTTTCAGCGATAACATCGGGCCTTCGAATGTTGACATACCGTAAGCGGTAACCGCAACAACCATAAATTTAAGAACCGGACTCTCCCGGACTTTATCCCACGCGCCTCTGAGGGTCAGCAAACCGTTGATCATACCGCCCCAGGAAGGAGCTATCAGCATCAATGAAAATACTGTCCCGAGTGACTGTGCCCAGTCCGGTAACGCGCTGTAAAGCAAGTGGTGCGGACCTGCCCAGATATAAAGAAAGATGAGTGACCAGAAGTGGATAATGGATAACCGGTAAGAATAAACCGGCCTTTCGGCGGCTTTTGGCAAAAAGTAATACATCAAACCGAGATAAGGTGTTGTAAGGAAAAATGCAACCGCATTATGCCCGTACCACCACTGAACGAGGGCGTCCTGAACACCCGCATAAACCGAGTAACTCTTAAAAAGGTTTACCGGAATTTCAATTGAGTTAACAATATGAAGAACGGCTACGGTAACGATAGTGGCAAGGTAGAACCAAATAGCCACATACATATGCCTCTCTCTTCTTTTAATGAGCGTACCGATAAGATTGATTCCGAATATTACCCAGACAACCGCAATCAGGATGTCTATCGGCCATTCCAGTTCAGCGTACTCTTTGCTGGATGTAATTCCGGCAACCAGAGTGACCGCGGCAAGCACGATGATGAGCTGCCAGCCCCAGAAATGAAGTTTAGAAAGCAAATCGCTGAACATTCTCGCTTTGGTAAGCCTCTGCAGCGAATAATAGATTCCCATAAAAATACCGTTTCCGACAAACGCGAATATCACTGCGTTTGTATGAAGCGGCCGCAGTCTTCCGTATGTTGTATACGGCAGGCCAAAGCTCAATTCAGGGATCAGCAATTGAAGGGCAATCAATAAACCGACGATCATACCGACAACTGCCCAGAAAGCCGTAGCAATTGTAAAGAGCCTTACGATTTTATTATCGTAACGAAAAGTCTCTAATTGCATTATGAGTTCTCCTTGTGGATGTTACTGTTACTTGTACTATTTTCTTGTTTTGTTTTATCTTCAAAAAGTATGCGTACTGACGGAGTATATTTATCATCAAACTGGCCTGAACGGACAGAGATCAGAAAGGCTATAAGAAAACCGACGGCGACGATCAGGCTGGCTGCTATAAGAATAACGATTACACTCATTAAAGCAGTGACTTCTTTTTTGCAAAATAGGTTGTGAGAAATACGGTAAGGACTATAACCGTAACTGAACTTGCCGGCATAAGTATCGCGGCAAATAACGGCGATAAATTTCCGGTCACGGCTACTGTCACACCGATGGTGTTGTATATTGCTGAGATCAGAAAGCTGAATTTGATTATTTTCAACGTCGTTGCCGAGAATTCGATAAATTCTCCGAACCTCGGCAAACTGTCGCCTTTAATTATTGCATCGCTCGCAGGTGTAAAATTTGAAATATCATCCACGACCGAGATGCCGACATCCCCCGCTGCGAGCGCGCCCGCATCATTTAATCCATCGCCCAGCATAATCACTTTCCGGCCCTGATTTTTCAAACCTTTAATAAAATTTAATTTATCGAAAGGGCTTTGATCAAATAATAAATTCTCGTCGCTGCCGAAAACAGTTTTGAGTTTGGATCTTTCGCTTTCGTTATCACCGGATATCAGGTGAAGTGTGAAGCGCTTTTTAAGTTTATCGACCAGACTGCCGATACCCTCACGGTAGACATTGCGAAAGACATATCTCCCTTTAAGATTTCCGGCAATAGTGAGAAAAACAACTGTACTTTTCCAATTGTTGGATTCTTCCTGTTTTTCCGGGTTATCTATACTTTCGGTATGGTGAAACAGCTTCAGGCTGCCGAGGGTGACCTTTTTATCTTCGACTTCTGCGGTTATTCCAAGCCCCGCTTTTTCAGAAAAATTACGGACCGGGAATACCCTGATTCCGTTCATACTGTCGATTATCTTACGGCTAAGAGGATGAAGAGAATTTTTCGCGACGGATTTTACGAGCGCTTTTTCATATGTTGTGAGATGGTCTCCCTCATACTCAACTGCCATTCTTCCGGTCTCAGTCAGTGTTCCGGTCTTGTCAAATACGATTGTGTCCGACTTCGCGAGCCGTTCAACGATCCTTGTATGCTTTATGTAAAAATTATTTCTGCTGAGAATCCTTAACGTATTTCCAAGCGCAAATGGTGTTGAAAGAGCCAGTGCACAGGGGCAGGCAATTATCAGCACTGAAGTAAACACGCTGACTGCAGTCGCCCCGTCAAGGAATGCCCAGTAAACGGCAGATCCGAACGCAATAGCCAGCAGAATATATGTAAAATATTTGCTGACGGTATTCGAAAATTCCGTAATATTTGAATCGTACTCTTTGCTGAAAGAATTGTCGTTCCATAGCTGCGTGAGATAGCTTTGAGAAACTTCTTTTGTGACTTCCAGTTCAATCACTCCCCCTACCTGCTTACCACCTGCGTAGATATATTCTCCCGGCACTTTCCCGACAGGCGTCGATTCTCCGGTAACAAAACTGTAATCTATATTCCCTTCACCGTTGAACAGGATCGAATCAGCCGGAATGAGTTCGTTGTTCCTGATCAGAAGCCTGTCTCCGGCTTTGATGTTCGAAAGAGGAATAGTCGTTTCCTCGTTCTTCTTTATAACGGTCACACTGACCGGGAAATATGATCTGTAATTTCTTTCAAAGTTCAGCGCCTCGAAAGTTTTTCTTTGAAACAGTTTACCGAGCAAAAGGAAAAATAAAAGCCCGGCGAATGAATCCATATATCCCATCCCTGTGCCTGCGATGATCTCGTATACACTCCTGGCGAAAAGTGCGATGATTCCCAGCGACAACGGAAAATCAATATTTATGATACCGCTTTTAAGGCTTTTGTATGCGGATGAAAAGTACTCAGTACTGCAATAAAAAAATACGGGAAGCGAGAGCAATAAACTTACATAGCGAAAATAAAAAGCAATTGTATCGCTGCCGGCGTCCAGTGACAAATATTCAGGGAAGCTCAGCATCATTATGTTGCCAAAACTGAACCCCGCGATTCCGACCTTGTAATAAAGGCTTCTCAGGTATTTTGAATCGTTTCTCTCTTCAGCGTCCTCAAGGGTGATATTAGGTTCGTAACCAACAGATGTCAAAATCTCGGCAACCTGCCTGAGGGAGACACTTTTATGAAGGAATGTAAGGCTTACAGTTTTGGCGAGAAAATTGACTTTGCTTTCGGTAATGTTCGGATTGATCTTGTAAATGTTTTCGAGCAGCCATATACAGGAGCTGCAGTGCATAGATGGGATGAATAACGTCACCCTGCTGATGTTTGAATCTTTATATTTAACGATCGAGCCGGCAAGCTGTTCATCATCAAGGAAAGCAAATTTTTTGCCTGTAGGAAGTTCTTTAACTTTTACGCCGGGATTCTGTTCAATCGCGTAATAGTTACACATATCATTCTGATTCAGAACCTGGTAAACTATCTTGCAGCCCTCACAGCAAAAATTGAGACCATTATGGGCAATACGGTCATCATCACAGTCCTCACCACAGTGATAACAGGAAATACCATTGGCCTTAATTGTTTCGAACATCAATAATTGCTAGAGTAAATAGTTATTAAAAATATATTTTGCCTAAGAAAATAATATGCATTTATTATGCCAGCATTTTAAATAATGTGCCATCAAATATTGCCTAATAACACATATTTCTCCTTACAGCAGACCTTGGTACACCTTTTATTTTTAAGATTGACAATATAAGAAATTAATTTTCTAAATCGCGAGAATGAAAGTAATTTTTTTCATTTATAACAGCCCCGAAACTCTGCTATCAATACAATGCCCTGCTGAAATCCCTTCTATATTCCAGCGTAACCGGATTTTCTTCCCCTAAATACTTAAAAATAGCGATGCATACTTTACGCGCGGCATCGTCAAAGTAATACCTGTCCTCACGAATAATTTCGATCAGATTTTCAAGCGCTTCGCTGAAATCCCGTCCCTTCAGATTTTCTAATGAAGTTTTAAAACGGCTTCTTGATGTTCCTTCAGGCAATCCGGGCGCTTCCCCGGCCAAAGGAATCATTGCGGACAGCAACTGTAAAGCATCAAACATTTCCTGTTGTTCTTTTCCGGGATCAACTTTACTTAGCAGTTCCGCTGTCCTGCCCGCATCACTGAACAGGTACAATTTGGCAAGCAGAAGCTGGCCTTCAGCATTCCCCTCCTCCTTCAAAATAAATTTTTCCAGGATTTCGATCGCTTCGGAGTCTTTTCCGGCAGCAATGAATTCTTTAGCGGTTTTAAGTTCACCGGATTCAGGAAGGTTTTTAATTATCCATTCGCGGACTTTGCCTTCCGGTAATGCGCCCGTGAACTCATCCTTAACTTCCCCGTTCACGAACAGCTTCACATTAGGTATGCTTCTGATGCCATATTTAGCGGCCGGCTCCCGGTTCTGTTCGGTATCTACTTTTACGAGTTTAATTTTACCATCAAACTCTATCGCCAGTTTTTCCATAACGGGCCCGAGCATCCGGCACGGAGCGCACCACTCAGCCCAAAAATCCACCATTACCGGTTGCTTATAACTTGCTTCAATTATATCTATATCAAAATTTTCAACTTCGTAATTCATTAATTATCCTTTTTGATTATTCGATGGGGTATTCAGCTGAATTTTTCTTTATACCGTTTCACAGTCGCAGTAATAGCCCTGATGTGCTCCGGTGTTGATCCGCAGCATCCGCCGATAATATTTGCTCCGTTCCTTAGCATTCCCTCAATATAGGGCAGAATAAATTCCGGGCTTTGGGTATAAACTGATCTACCATCCTCCCACACGGGCAGGCCGGCGTTGGATTTTAACCAGACGGGTAATTTGGTAGCTTTGCACATTTCTTCCGAAATGTCCATCATTTCATCGAAACCCCTTCCGCAGTTGGCCCCGATGCCGCCGGCGCCGGCATTTTCAAACAAGCTTGCCGCGGTAGGAATATCCGTACCCCACATCGTCCTCAATCCGCTGTTTCCTCGTTCGAATGACATTGAAACGATCACCGGCTTATCAGTGACACTTTTAACAGCCCGCAACGCTATCAGCGCTTCTTCAGGGGCCATCATCGTCTCAATTACGAAAAGGTCAACACCTGCATTCGCCAGTGCTGCAGCAGGTTCACGGAAGATTTCCGAAGTTTCTTCCTCGCTCAGCTCGCCGAGCGGGCTTATCAGTTCACCGCACGGACCTATCGAACCGGCGATAAGTATTTCCTTTCCGGCCGCACATTTTTTTGCGGCGGAAAAAGCAGCGTTGCAAAATTCTTCAACTCTCGTTTCAAATCCGTGCATTTTCAGTCTTGCACGGTTTGCCCCAAAAGTATTGGTTAAAATTATATCGCTCCCGGCTTCAATATAGCCGGTGTGAACTTTCATAACTGCTTCAGGTACAGTGATATTAAGTTCTTCCGGGCAGGCACCCGGCTCCAGGCCCAGTTTCTGGAGTTCCGTCCCCATCGCGCCGTCAGCAACCAGAAACCTTTCCTTCCCAAGTTTATCGGCGAATGAAATCAAATCGATACTCAAAATTGTTTAAATTGTAACTCTAAAAATAACAACATCTTTTAAATGGAATGATACGATTTTTAACCGCCGGCGAATCTCACGGCAAAGAACTTACGGTAATTATTGAGGGTTTCCCTTCGAACGTCCCGCTTGTGAAAAGCGAAATCGATCCTGAACTGGAACGCAGGCAGTCAGGCTACGGCCGCGGACTCAGGATGAAAATTGAAAAAGATAACGTCGAACTTACCGCGGGAGTCCGGTACGGAAAAACTCTCGGGTCGCCTGTTGCGATGCGGATAATAAATAAAGATTTCGAGAACTGGACGGAAGTGATGTCAGCCGCGCCGCTGAAATCGAAAAGCCAAAAAGTTACAATCCCCCGCCCCGGACACGCAGATCTGACCGGAACACAAAAATACAATTACGACGATATCCGCAATTCGATTGAGCGTTCAAGCGCAAGAGAGACTGCGGCACGGGTTGCAGCAGGCGCGGCGGCAAAATCATTGCTCCGGCAATTCGGTATTTCGGTCGGCAGTTTTGTTGAGAGCATCGGCGGAATTTATCCGGGCGAATCGGCACTGAAGAATCTGTTAAATCTTTACGATCCGGAAATTATGGGAATTGACCAGCTCTCCCGGATTGCCGACAACAGCGAAGTCCGTGTGCTGGATGAAAAACAGGAACAGAAAATAATCCGTAAAATCAAGGCCGCAAAGAAAAACGGCGACACGCTCGGCGGTACGGTTATTATTGCGGCAAACGGCGTTCCTCCAGGACTTGGGTCCTTCGCTCAGTACGACAGAAGAATCGACGCAGCCCTCTCCGCCGCGATGATGTCGGTACACGCAATTAAAGGAGTTGAGATCGGAGCCGGATTTGACGCCGCTGATAAATTCGGATCGGAGGTTCACGACGAAATCATCTTCGAAAAAAATAATTTTTCCCGCAAAACAAACCGCGCCGGCGGAATCGAAGGCGGCATCACGAACGGACTGCCTGTTATCATCCGTGCTGCAATGAAACCGATCGCCACACTTATGCAGCCAATCGAAAGCGTTGATCTGAAAACGATGTCAACAGTGGATGCCCGCCGCGAAAGGAGCGACTTCACCGCGGTCCCTGCCTGCGCCGTGATCTGCGAAGCGATGACAGCCTGGGTAATGGCGGATTTTATGATTCAGAAATTCGGCGGAGATTCGCTGGAAGAGATGAAGGATAATTACGATACCTATCTTAAAAAACTTGTGCCGAGGGTTAAAAAGAACTTTAGATAGTTCTTGCCAAGGGCGCAGTATGACTTTTAAGGCGCTGTGCGTCTGGCCCATCCCGTTACCGGGAGAAAATCCCGGAAAAGGTTTTTGTCATATTACGATTATACTATTTATAATATTACAAATCCGCACCTGGCCGCAATAATACAATGGCGCCTCAAATAATTCCTTTCAAATTGTAAATAATTTTTGTTATATTACGATTATATTAATCATAATATAACAAAATATATGTTTGTCAACAGAAAATACGAACTCGGCGTGCTGGAGAAAAGGTACATTTCTGAAAAGCCCGAACTGTTTATTATTTACGGCAGGCGCCGTGTCGGGAAGACAGAATTAATACGGCACTTTATTAAGAGCCGTCCGCATATCTATTATATGGCTGACTTAAGAAGTGAACGGGAACAACTCGAGATCATTTCTACCCTGCTCGGGGATTATTTCGGTGATAATATTATAAAAGATAATCCGCTTAAAAACTGGGAACTGGTGTTCCGGTACATCTTTTCAAAGCTTACCGATAATGAAAAGTTCATTCTTGTCCTGGATGAATTTCAGTACCTTGCTGAGATAAGCCCGTCACTGCCTTCCGTCATTCAAAAAGTCTGGGACGGTTACCTTAAAAACAAAAATATTTTTCTTTTATTGTGCGGCTCATCAATGAGTTTTATGGAAAAACAGGTACTCAGCTATAAAAGCCCGCTTTACGGAAGAAGAACAGGTCAGCTTGAAGTATTTCAGTTTGATTTTTTCCAGTTGAATGAAATGCTGCCGAAACTTGACACCGAAGAATTGATCAATTTCTCTGCGGTATTCGGCGGGGTTCCCGCGTATCTTGAACTTGCAGACCAGAGTAAAAGCCTCTGGAAAAACATAGAGGAACAAATTTTTCCGCAGGACCGGATACTGCATAATGAGGTCAATTTTTTATTGATGCAGGAACTGAGAACCCCAAAGAACTATTTTCTGATTCTGAGGGCGATAGCTCTTGGCAGAACAAAAATTAACGATATTGTGCAGTTGACCGGATTGGAGCGCGGCCTGGTCGGTAAATTCTTAGATAATCTGATGGAACTTAGAATAGTAGAAAGAAATGTTCCGGTAACTGAGAATCCGCAGAATAGCAGAAAAGGAATTTATGCGATTTCTGACAACTATTTCAGATTTTGGTTCAGGTTCATCTATCCTCATCTGACATATCTCGCTGAGGGGAAAACAAAATATGTCCTTGACATAATAAAAAAAGACTTCGCCGTATTTCTTGGTTCAGTTTATGAAGATATCTGCCTGTCTTATCTGAGAAAGGACACAGGGATATTCCCTTTTAATCTGATAAAAATTGGGAAGTACTGGGAAAAGAAAATCGAAATAGATATTGTGGGACTAGATGAGTCGGGCGAAAATATTGTGATCGGCGAATGCAAATTTTCGAATAAAAAAATCGGAACTAATATAATCGAAGATTTAAAAAATAAATCTGCAGCGCTGCAAAGGTTCGCGCAGAACTTCAATTATATACTCTTCTCAAAATCCGGTTTTACGGAGGATATGATTAAGTATGCCCGCGCTGAAAGGATACAATTGATTGATCTGAGTTTCACACCGTACTTTGATAAATTTTAATTTTTAATTAAATACGTTTTTCTTTCAGGAAAGCACAGTCCTGTTGAAAATAAAATCAACTTTCTTAAGCAATTCAGAGTGGTCAAACAGTTCGTCCAGCTCTTCCGAAGAAATGGCTTTAGTAACAACTTCCGATTTCAAAATTTCATCGCGAAGATTTTTCGATTTATCTCCCCACACATTCATAGCGGCAACCTGCACTGCTTTGTATGAGTCTTCTCTGGATAATCCTTTTTCTGTAAGTTTTAGTAAAATCTTCTGAGAAAAAACCAGTCCCCGGGTCAGGTTCAGATTATTCATCATATTTTCAGGATAGACAAGCAACCGGGAGATTAGTGAATTCATCTTCGAAAGCATATAATAAGTCACAATGCAGGCATCCGCAAGAACCACTCTTTCCGCTGAGGAGTGTGAGATGTCCCGCTCGTGCCATAGCGCGTTGTTTTCAAAGGTCGTAGCCGCGTAGCCCCGCAGAAGACGCGCCATCCCGCATATCCGTTCGCTGATAATGGGGTTACGTTTATGCGGCATTGCGGATGAACCTTTCTGCCCCTTACTGAAGAACTCCTCCGCTTCCAGTGTCTCTGTTTTTTGTAGATGTCTTATCTCGGTGGCGACTTTTTCTAAAGTGCTGCCGATTATCGCTAGAACAGCAACGAACTCAGAATGCCTGTCGCGCTGTATTACCTGAGTTGATACCGGCGCGGGCTTCAGCCCCATCTTTTCGCAAACGTACGCTTCAACTTCAGGGCTTAGATGTTCAAATGTTCCGACCGCGCCGGAGATCTGCCCGACACTTATTGATTCAATAGCGTTAACTAACCGTTTCCTGTTTCGTTTCGTTTCCTCATACCAGTTAGCAAACTTCAGCCCGAATGTCGTCGGTTCCGCGTGAATACCGTGTGTCCTGCCGATACATAATGTGTGCTTGTACTGTATCGCCTTTTCTTTCAGCGCTTCGAGAAATTTATCCAGCAATCCAAGTATGAGTTCACCCGATACTTTTAATTGATACGATACAGCAGTATCCAGTACGTCAGAAGATGTCATTCCATAATGTATATGCCTCGAAGGTGCGCCGACGTACTCAGCCACATTCGTTAAAAAAGCTATTACATCGTGCTGTGTGGTCTCTTCAATCTCAAGGACCCGTGCAGCGTCAAATGCAGCTTTGCTTTTAATTGCCGCGAGATCTTCAGCCGGAATCTCTCCTTTTAACGCTCTGGCTTCACAGGCATAAATTTCAATCTTAAGCCAGGTGGAAAATTTAAAATCATCTTCCCAGATCTTTCCGATCTCCGGAAGCGTATATCTTGCTATCAATTGATTCTCTCTAATTTCATTGTAATATTCTTCTCTTCACCGTCCCTAAGTATACGAAGATTTATTTTCTGTCCCGTGCGGTATTCCTGGATAATCCCGATCAAAGTCTGCTCATTATCCACGGTGTAATCATCCAGTTTAAGAATGACGTCACCCGGTTTGATGCCCGCGTCAGCCGCCGGGGACTGCCTGAGCACTTTGGTAACTATCACTCCCCTCGTATTTTCTAACTTATAATATCGCGCGATTACTTCGTCAATATTCTGAACTGAAATGCCTGTGTTAAAATCCCTTTCAATTTTCCCTCTATCTTTTATTTCATCGACTATCTTTTTCACCTTATTAATCGGTATCGCGAAACCAAGCCCGATATTCCCGTTAGTTCCCGCGGTAAAAATAAGTGTGTTCATTCCGATCACCTCACCGACGCTGTTCACTAACGGGCCGCCGCTGTTACCGCCGTTGATTGCCGCGTCGGTCTGGATCATATTAAGATAGTAACGGGTCTCAACTTTATTAAGATTCATATTTACAGCGCTGACAACACCGACCGTAACCGTCGGTTTGTTGTTCACTTCAAAAAGTCCGAACGGATTTCCGAGCGCGATCACCCATTCACCGATTATTATGTCATCGCTGTTGCCAAGTTTAATATAAGGGAAACGGTCCCCTTCTATTTTCAAAAGGCAGATATCCGAAACGTTATCCGTGCCGACTATTTTTGCATTAAAATGTTTCCCGTTCGTCATAGTTACAACGATTTCACTACCGTTGCCTGCCACGTGGTCATTAGTAATAATATATCCGTCCTCAGAAATAATGAATCCTGAACCGAGTTCCTTAACCTTTTGTGTGTAGTTCCTGTCGCCGAAAAACTGGCGGAAGAAAGGGTCGTCAAAAAAGGGGTTCATAAAAGGATCGCGGTATTGCCGGATCTCAGTTACGCTTATTCCGACCACCGCGGGGCTGACATTTGCCACCGTTTCCGTCAGAATATTCTTCCTGGATTCTGTAATGACGGATTGATTGGAATAGTTTGACTGAGCAATGATCAGCGATGAAATAAAAACAACTGCGAATACTATTAATAATGCTCTGTTCCTGTTCATAGGTTAACCTTCATAATAATAATTTCTTTCGTTTCAAATTTAATTAATGGTATAAGTAAAAACAATCATATGCAAATTCCGTTCCATAACAATTAGCAACTAATTTGAATTTTAGAGAGGTTTTCTCTTGCTTTTAAGAAAGAAAACTAATTCCCTGCCAACACCCATAAAATTTGATCTTTAGATGTAGATTTTCCGATTTATCATTGGCACAAAATTTGAATCAACTTAAATGTATTCAATTTTGAGATAAAAATGCACAAAGATATAATTGGGAAATACCCCGCAAACGATAAGAGTTCCTTAATTCCTCTCCTTCAGGATGTACAGAACGTATACGGATACCTTCCGCACGATGCAATCACCGATATTTCTATTCATACCGGACTCCCGAGAAGCCGGGTTTACGGAGTCGCTACATTCTACAACCAGTTCCGCCTCACTCCTCTCGGAGAAAACATTGTCCGGGTCTGCCGCGGAACAGCCTGCCACGTAAAAAATTCAGCAAACCTCCTTTATTCACTGGAGAATACATTAAAAATAAAAGCCGGCGATACGACCCGCGATAAAAAATTCACGCTCGAGACTGTCGCGTGCATAGGCGCGTGCAGCATCGCCCCGGTAATAACAGTAAATGAGGATTACTACGGCAGGATCACAACTAAAGATATTCCGAATATCATAAAAAAATACCAGACAAAACCTAAAACTGAAAAAGCAGAAAAAGAAATGGCAGGCGCATAATGAACAGTTTTTTAGAAAAATGCTGCGACGAATGCTGGCACAGTGAAGAAAAGAAATGCGATGTGTTCGTAAGGTGCTGCGTTGAAGGCCCTCTTTGCCATCACGATGATAATTGTAAAAAGAAATTCCAGGACCTTAATAACCGCCTTAATTATATCACCCACGAAACCCCGATAATATTTATCGGTATGGGTACCTGCGGACTCGCGGCGGGAGCCAGAAAAGTAGAAGAAGCAATCAAAGCGGAACTTACCAAACACAATATTGATGCGCGTATCGAGCCGATGGGATGCATCGGATATTGCGCCCGCGAAGTGATAGTGGATATAAAACTTCCCGGCGCCAACAGAATTTCATACTGCGAGATAACCCCTAAACTCGTACCGCAACTTATCCAAAAGACCCTGATCGACAAGGTTATATACAAAGAAAAATTTCTCGGTTCCTTCGGTAAATCTACCCCTGAAGTTCAGAATATAAATGAGATTCAGTTCTTCAAACATCAGCATAAAATTGTACTTAAAAACTGCGGTATCATAAACCCGGAATCGATCGACTCCTATATCGCCGCGGGCGGTTTTCAGGCTTTCGATAAAGTGTTAAGGCTAATGTCTCCCGCGGAAGTTGTGAAGGAAATTCTTACCGCCGGACTTCGCGGGCGCGGCGGAGCAGGATTCCCCACAGGCAAAAAATGGGAACTGGCCCTGAATCAGAAATCAGAAGTGAAATATATTATTTGCAACGCCGACGAAGGCGATCCGGGCGCTTTTATGGACCGCTCAGTTCTTGAAAGCGATCCGTACAGGGTGATCGAAGGAATGCTGATCGGCGGATATGCAATCGGCGCGACGGCGGGCTATATCTACTGCCGCGCGGAGTATCCACTCGCTATCGAACGGCTCGAAAAGACTATTAAGAGTTGCGAGAAATACAGCCTTCTCGGGGATAATATCCTCGGCAGCAAATTCAGCTTCCACCTTAAAATTAAAAAAGGCGCGGGCGCATTTGTATGCGGGGAGGAAACTGCCCTTATCGCTTCTATCGAAGGCAAGCGCGGTATGCCGAGGCCAAGGCCCCCATTCCCCTCAATCTCCGGACTGTGGGGAAAACCGACTGTCATTAACAATGTTGAAACATTAGCGAACGTCGCCCCGTTAATAAGTATGGGCGGAGATAATTTCGCGAAAATCGGAACAGAAAAAAGTAAAGGGACAAAGGTATTTGCTCTCTCCGGTAAAATTAACAACACCGGGCTTGTCGAGGTCCCGATGGGTGTAACTCTTGAACAGGTTGTGTTTGATATCGGCGGCGGAATACCGGGAAATAAAAAACTTAAGGCGGTTCAGATCGGCGGACCCTCCGGCGGATGTCTCCCGGAAATTGTCGCGAAAACAAAGGTCGATTATGAGTCGCTGAAGGAAGTCGGCGCGATGATGGGCTCAGGCGGCTTTGTTGTAATGGATGAAGATACCTGTATGGTTGACGTTGCGAAATTCTTCCTTACATTTATCCAGAATGAATCCTGCGGCAAATGCGTACCGTGCCGCGAGGGCACAAAGAGGATGCTCGAAATAATTGAACGCATCCCGACAAGCTACAAAAGCACCAAACTCAAAACCGACCAATTACAGCGCTTTAAAGGAATTGTACACCTGGAACGCCTTGCTGATGTAATCCGCGACACTTCACTCTGCGGACTTGGCCAGTCAGCGCCAAACCCCGTCCTCTCGGGGCTCCAGTACTTCCGTGATGAATACGAAGAGCACCTGTACGAAAGAAAATGCAAAGCGGGTGTCTGCAAGGATCTGTTAACCTATTCGATAGATAACAGTGTCTGCAGCGGATGCGGCGTATGTTTAAGGAAATGCGCGGAAGAAGCCATCCTCGGCGAAAAAGGCCAGGCACATTATATCATTCAGGACAAGTGTATTAAATGCGGCGTCTGCTTCGAAGCGTGCCGTTTTGATGCAGTTGCGGTAAATTAATTTTGCGGAGATGAAAATGGTTGAATTAACAATAAATAAATTAAAAGTAAAAGCCGAAGAAGGAATGACGATCCTTGATGCGGCAAAATCAGTCGGCGTATCAATTCCGACATTATGCCATATGAAGGACCTGATACCCAGCGGCGCGTGCAGGATCTGTTCGGTTGAAGTTGACGGCTTCCGGAATTTAATCCCCTCCTGCGCTTACCCCGTCAGTTCGGGAATGGTTGTAGATACTAATTCCCCGCGGGTAAGGAAAGCGAGAAAGACAATCGTTGAACTTCTGATTGAAAACCACCCGCAGGACTGCTTAGTCTGCGTGCGTAATAAAAATTGCGAATTGCAGGACCTTTCGGAGAAATACAGCGTGCGCGAGCACAGATACGCGGGAGAAACGAAGGCCCATGCGGTTGACATTTCAAGCGCTTCACTCGAGCGCGACCCTGCCAAATGTATTCTCTGCGGAAGATGTGTAAGGACCTGCCACGAAGTGCAGAAGATCGGGGCGATTGATTTTACGAACCGGGGATTCAGATCGATCGTAACAACTCCTTTCAACATCGGGCTTAATGTCAGCGACTGTATTCTCTGCGGACAGTGTATCCTTGTCTGCCCGACCGCGGCGCTGAGAGAAAAAAGCTCACTGAAGCAGGTATCAAGCGCATTGCAGAACAAAAACAAATATACCATCGTTCAGATCGCTCCTGCGGTACGGGCCACACTCGGCGAAGAATTCCATATGCCTCTTGGTTCTGATGTAACGGGCAAACTCGTTTCAGGATTAAAGCGGCTGGGATTCAAAAAAGTTTTCGACACCAACTTTGCAGCGGACTTGACGATCTGGGAGGAATCGGCTGAACTTATCGACGGGGTAACGAATAATAAGCCCCTTCCTATGTTCACAAGCTGCTGTCCGGGTTGGGTCAAACACATTGAGCATAACTATCCGGAAATGCTCCGCCACGTATCAACCTGTAAATCGCCGCACGAAATGGAAGGCGCGGTTGCCAAGACATACTACGCGAAGAAACTCGGCATATCCCCGAAAGATGTTTTTGTAGTATCGATAATGCCATGTACAGTTAAGAAATTTGAGGCCAACCGCCCCGAACTTAGCGAGGAGACCCACCCCGATGTCGACGCAGTATTAACAACACGGGAACTCGTGCGTTTCTTTAATATTGCCGGCATTGATTTTGCCGATCTTGGCGATGAACCTTTCGATAATCCGCTCGGTGAATCAACCGGCGCCGCTGCTATTTTTGGTACAAGCGGCGGAGTGATGGAAGCAGCGCTCAGAATGGCTTATTATAAATTAACCGGCAATCATCTTGATAATCTTGATCTGGTGCAGGTAAGAGGGACAGAAGGCGTGCGTGAAGCAAGCTTCACAATGAACGGCCTCACCCTGAATGTTGCTATTGTTAACGGAATAGGCAATGTCGGGAAAGTGGTTGAAGATATCCGGAACGGAAAATCAAAATATCACTTCATCGAAGTGATGGCCTGCCCCGGCGGCTGTATCAACGGCGGCGGACAACCGATCCATCAGAAGACGGAGAAAGTCTTTCAGCGGATGAAAACGCTCTACGACATTGATAAAAAAATGTCCAACAGGCGTTCCTATGAAAACGAGTCTATCAAAGCGCTCTATAAAGAGTATTTCAAAGAACCCGGCAGCCACGTAAGCCACGAGATACTTCACACATCGTATCACGAACGGGCAAAGTAGAAATCATTGTCTTAACGGCGGCAGGCAATTAACTGCCGCCTTTTCTTTCATTCAATCTTCAAATCCTCCACCGGATATTATTGATCCATCTTCTATTTTCAGACAATATTAACCGGCTTTAATCGAGTAGGAGGCGGTAGATTAGTTCTGCCGCCGTCCTCTCACACCACCGTACATGCCGTTCGGCATACGGCGGTTCGATAAACCTGCCACTTTTCATAGGTTTCTACA
>CAIMOS010000220.1 GCA_903843135.1 uncultured Ignavibacteriales bacterium
AAGTGCGTTTTCACAACGCGCTTGATGATGTGCGCGCAACCGTGTCCCTTGTATATAAGTTGTGGGATGATATGGTTGCGGTTACAAAGAAACAGGATGAATTTATTTTTAAGAATAACAAAATACTGTCGGGGCTTAAGGCGAACTTCTCCGGTTTTTACACCGGGACTTGGGAGAAACTGAGTACAAACACGGGCATATCTGAAATCATAATGTCCTTCACCGAATTTCTTTCTTCGAGTAAATCCTATGCGCTTCAGAAAGAGGAAGTAGAGCAGATAAAGAAACTGACCAGACACATAGACGCAAAGGCCGGAGCGGGTAAACTTAAGGATCAGCTTCACACGTTCCTCCCGGAGTACCGGACGTACAAAGAATCAGATCTTCTGCTTGGGACGGAATCCATAGTGATCTCTACGATACACAAAGCAAAAGGGCTGGAGTTTGATACGGTGTTCATCCCTTACTGCAACAACGGAATATACCCGATGTCGTTTTTCGGCAAACCTGAAGATGAAGAGGAGGAAGCAAGGCTTTTATATGTTGCGCTGACGCGGTCGAAGAAAAGAATTATTCTGACTTATAACAGCAGGAAGGAATTATCGCCGTTTATAGAACCTGTGCGGAATTATTTTGTTGAAAAAGTGGATTAACTGCTCAGCCAGTTGCTGAGGATCTGCTTCCCGTAAACCGTGATGTGCGACTCCGGGTGAAACTGCACTCCGCGGAGATCATAAGTTTTATGTTTCAGCGCCATAATGATGCCATCGCCGCTTAACGCTGTAACTTCAAGATAATCAGTCCCGGTTTTTTCAACTGCCCAGGAGTGATACAGGCCCGCATCGAATTCGCCGGGAATGTTCCTAAATAACTTTTCATCCGCTGCCACTATTTTTACTTTGCCGCTCACGCCGTGATATACCTGATCAAGATTAACAACTTTCCATCCGAAATAATGCGCGATTGCCTGGTGGCCGAGGCATATACCCAGTATGCTCTTTGACTTTGCGTACTTATCTAATATGTCAGACATAATCCTTGCTTCCTGCGGGACTCCGGGGCCGGGGGAGAAAATTATTTTACCGTACTTCTCAACTTCACTTAATTCAATCTCATCATTTTTGCGGATGTCGAATATGGTTTCACATTCGCGGAGTATCTGCGCGATGTTGTAAGTGAAGGAGTCGTGGTTGTCTAACAGCAGAACTTTTGGATTAGAAGACATTTATAAAACCGCCTTTGGAAGGGGTATGTGTTTGAGTCGCAAACTCAACCTGCTTCGGCAAATCTCAGCGCATCGCCCAATCCAATTACTTAGAAAGTGAGTGGGGAGGACTATGAGAGCAAGAAAATATTCTGAATGTTTTTTATTTATCACAAACTTATTTTTAGCTATTATTATGTAGTCAGTCTGTTAAATTCCAATATACCGGTTATGTCTGGTCCAAAAGATAAAGTAATAAATGAAATGAATCAAATGGGAAAGCTGCGCGTCCCGTTTGTGTTTTTTGTTGACTTTTTGTTTGAGGAACCCGTGCTTCTGAAAGAAGATGAGGCGGCGGGCGCGGGGCTTTTATTTGATGTCCGGGGAATTAGCAATCACGCTCCCCTTACCAGACCGGAGAAAGAACTTGCCTTTACGAAACAACCAATCTCTTTTGAAGAATACAGCCGCGGATATAATATAGTTAAGGAAAACATCGCGAAGGGAAACACTTATCTTCTTAATTATACCGCTCCCACCAGAATAAACACGAACTATACGCTTAATGAAATATATACCGCCGCGGGCGCGAAGTATAAAGCGCTGTGGAAAGATAAATTCGTTTTCTTTTCGCCGGAGATCTTCGCGGAGATCAGGGACGGCGTTATATGCTCTTATCCGATGAAAGGGACGATTGACGCGGATATACCGGACGCGGAGAACATTCTTCTTGCGGACCGGAAAGAAACCGCGGAACATAACACGATCGTTGACCTGATCCGGAATGACCTGAATATTGTTGCCGCGGGCGTAACGGTTGAAAAGTTTAAATATATTGATAAGATAATCACAAATCAGAAACCGCTTCTGCAGATGAGTTCGAAGATAAGCGGCAGGCTCCCGGATAATTACAATGAAAACATCGGCACGGTAATCGCGGCGCTTCTGCCGGCGGGATCGGTGACGGGCGCGCCGAAAAAGAAAACGGTGGAAATAATACTTGAAGCCGAGAATTACAGGCGGGGATACTATACCGGCATATTCGGCCGGTTCGACGGGCGCG
>CAIMOS010000221.1 GCA_903843135.1 uncultured Ignavibacteriales bacterium
TCTATCTTATATATATCACGGGACTTTTCATCCCATTTGGCGCCCATACCGGTATCGATCAGAATTTTCCTGTTTTCTGAAATCAGCAGGAGGTTTCTTGTTGCGAGAGGAATCCTGTTCTGATCATCGGCAGGATTCGTCTTCTCCCATAACGGTTTAGGGATGATACCGAACATCGCGCCGCCGTCCAGCGCGAACATTCCGGAACTGATTATTTCGAGTTTATATTTGCCTATCTTCATATTAAAAATGATAATATTTTGAAAAAGTAATTTAACATTTTATTCTAAATGAGGTAAAAGATATTGATTCTGCCAGGGAGCATACTGATCTGAAATGGCCGGAAGTCCGCAAATAAAATTCACTGCATTAGGAGGCGCGGGGGAAATCGGAGCCAACTGTTACTATCTTAATATAGACGGGACAGGGATATTACTCGATTCCGGGCAGCATCCCAGGAAAACAGGGCTTGCGTCTCTTCCTGATTTTTCAATTATCGAAAATGCCGACCTCGATTTTGTTATTATCAGTCACGCTCACCAGGACCATATTGCCGCGCTGCCGTTTTTGATTAAACGCTTTCCTTATCTTAAAATTATTGCCACACCTCAGACGAAGCAGATTGCATTTCTTACTCTGCATAATGCCGTTTCGATCGTGAAAGAACAGCTCAAAGACGACGAAGAGCTCGCGGCATTCGATCACGAGGAAGTTGAACTCCTGGTCAGAACCATCGAGACGCTCCGGGTGGGAGAAGTTATGGAACTTGCGGGATATAACCATCGTTCACGCCATCCGGTCCTTCTCGAGTTTTTTGAAGCGGGTCATATTCTTGGATCCTGTTCGGTATCACTTGACTATAAAGGCGTTAAAACGTTCTACACCGGAGATATTAACCTTTCGTCCCAGCGCATTCAGGCAGGTGCAGTGCTGCCAAAATTTAAAGTCGATAATCTTATCCTTGAGTCAACGAACGGCAGCCAGGCATCACAAACTTTGGCCGGGTGGGAAACAGAAAGCGCACGTTTCGCATCATCGATAAATGAGATTTCCGTGAATGGAGGATCAATACTTATCCCGGTTTTCGCGCTGGGTAAATTTCAGGAAATATTGGGAGAACTCGCCTGGCTTATGAAAAAAAGGAAGATTCCGGTTCTTCCGATCTACTCCGGGGGGCTTTCGGAAAAGATCACGAGGCTGTATGACGGAAACAGGTACATTTCGAATTTTAATGATCCGGATTTCGAACTGAGGGAAATTCCCCGCGAAGATCTTTATAAGGTTAACAGTTTCGAGGAGTTATTCAGGACGCCGTCAATTGTCCTGGCTTCCAGCGGGATGATGATTGCCGGTACATATTCGTTTAATCTTGCTAAGTTCTGGTTAAGGAAGGGGAAAGGGGCAATATTTACTGTCGGCTATATGGATCCGGAAAGTCCAGGGTATTTGATTGCTAATTCGAAAAAGGGGGATAAGATACAATTTTTTGAAGGAGGCGAAGAATACACCGTAGCCTGTGAAATCAGGAAATTCAGGTTCTCGGCACACAGTTCCGGCGACGAACTTATTAAAGTCGCGGAGAAACTCCGGCCCGGCAATGTATTCCTGATCCACGGGGATGATGACTCAATAAATTATTCTGCCAGCAGAATCAGAAGAACAGTACCAGCCGCGAAAATTTTTGTTCCTGAAAAAGGGAGAGAAATTATCCTTAATGCATAGCCAATCAGTCCCCAATTGTTAAATTAGATTTTATTTTATCAATATTTCTATCAGGTCCGTCAATTTAGCCAATGGTCATTCTCGAGTCACTCCAATTTAATCAGTATCCTGAAATAAAATTCGGCTTCAGCACGAAGATTGGGCGTAATTTAAAAGAACCATATTATTTCAATACTTCATTATCTGTACACGATAATCCGGATGAAGTTAAAAAGAACAGGGAATTGTTTTTCGGTGAATTCGGGCTGGATATGGGATCAGTTGCGATTCAAAAACAGGTGCACGGCGACAATATCACAATAGTCACAGACCCCGGAATGCAGGGGGAGAGCGATGCGATGATCACCGCGCTGCCTGATCTTGGGCTTGCTGTATCATCGGCCGACTGTTCAACAATATTCCTTTATGACCCAAAGCAGAAGGTGATTGCGGCAATTCACTCAGGATGGAAAAGTACAGTAAAACGGATTACCGAGAAAACTATTATTAAAATTAAACAGGAATTCAATTCACGGGGCCGGGACCTGCTGGCCTATATGGGGCCGTCCGTATCCGCGAAGAACTACAGGGTCGGGCCGGAAGTGGCGGAGCAGTTTGAACACCGGTATTTGCCTGAACATAAAGGGTCCCTGTATCTTGATGTGGCAAAAGTTAACTATGATATGCTTGTTGAGAACGGAGTGCGCCACGAACATATTCAGAAATCTTCAATCTGCAATTTCAAGTATCATAATATTTTCCATTCGTACAGGCGGAACGGAGAAAAATCGGGACGGGCTTTCGGACTGATCGTGAGAAGAGAAATAAAATGAACGGAATCGCAAACGGATTTTATTACTTAACAATCAGTCTTATCTGGGGATCCACCTGGCTCGCCATAAGGATAAGTTTAAAATCTTTCCCCCCGTTTTTTTCTGCCGGCCTGCGGTTCCTGGTCGCTGCGGCAGTGATCTATCTTTTAATGAAGATAAAGAAAATTCCGTTTCAGCTGGACCGGAAATCGATGAATTCCTATTTCGTTCTCGCCTTTTTCTCTTTCATAATTCCGTTCGGGTTAGTTTACTGGGGAGGTCAGTATATAACTTCCGGACTTTCTGCCATTCTGTTCGCGGTGTTTCCGTTCTTCGTCGCAGTGTTCAGTCATTTTATGCTTCCAAAAGAGAAAATAGGATTCGGTAAATTTGCGGCACTGATTCTGGGCTTTACCGGGATATGCCTGATGTTCTACCAGGATTTAATGGGCGGACTTAATACATATCTGCTCGGAATGCTCGCGGTGGTTCTGAGTTCCGCGATGCAGGCCTGGATCGCTGTTTATGTTAAAAAATACGGAGAGGCGCTTCATCCGCTGGGGATGAATCTGGTCCCAATGGGAATCAGCGCAGCAGTATATATGGCCGTCAGTCCGTTTGTTGAAGATATGAGTATTCTGCGTTTTGACGCTGCGGGTATCGGTTCCGCGGTTTATCTCGGAGTTTTCGGCTCAGTCGTCACATTCACTCTTTATTATTACCTTCTCAAACGGATCAACCTGATCCTGCTTTCACTTACTGCTTTTATTACCCCCGTAATTGCGTTAATTTTGGGAAGAGTTATTGAAGCAGAAACGCTGACTACGGGCCAGCAAATCGGAAGCGTTTTAATTTTAGCAGGTATTATTGCGGCCAATATTCACGGCGCGACAGCAAAACAGGAATAGATTTTTATGAAAAATATTATCAGAATAAACAAAGCAACTTTTTACGCCTATCACGGCGTTTTTAAATCTGAACAGAATGTGGGAGGCAAGTTTGAGGCTGACATTGCCATTCATACTGATTTCCTCAGCGCCTCTTCATCGGACAGCCTTAAGCAGACCATAGACTACGAAAAAGTTTACAAACTTCTTTATGATGTCGCGATAAGTAAAAAATATTTTCTGATCGAAGCGCTGGCTGAAAAAATGGTTGAGGAGATCTTCGAGAAATTTGAGAAGACGGAACAGGTGGAGATACGGATCAGGAAAAACAATCCTCCTATCGGCGGCGTTGTTGATAATGTTGAGGTAGAACTCACTATGACCCGTGAAGAGTACCGGACAAAACTTAAGTAGCTTTATAATTTAATTGTCTCACAGAGTTTACATCGGAATCGGCAGTAATATCGGGGACAGGGCCGGGTTCATAAGCAAAGCGACAGAAGAAATTAAAAAATTAGCTCCTGCAACTTTCCGTGAAATGTCTTCTGTTTACGAGACGAAACCTTACGGCGTAAAGGAACAGGAAAATTTTTACAACCTGGTAATTGGTATAGATTATGACGGCGCGCCGCTTGATCTTTTCAGGGAGCTGAAAAATATCGAGAAGAAAACGGGCCGCGGAGAACGGGCCAGATGGCACGAACGCGAAATCGATCTTGATATTCTTTTATTCGGCGAAATTGTGATCAAAACGGATGAATTAGAAATACCGCACGCGGAACTTGTTAAGCGGGATTTTGTTATCTTGCCATTATTGGAAATAAACAGTAATATTATTATTCCCGGTACCGGCAGAATGCTCAGGGAAATTGTGATTCCGGAAGAGGACCGGTGTGTAATAAAGAAATTAAACTTAAAATTTTAAGCAACAGATGAATGCTGAAACCCCTAAATATATAGCAGTTGAAGGTGCGATCGGTGCGGGGAAAACAACTCTCGCGAAGATGCTTGCAGCAAAACTGAATGCCCGGCTCATACTTGAGCAGTTCGAGGACAATCCTTTCCTTGGCAAATTTTACGAGGACAGGCGGAAGTACGCATTCCAGACTCAGATGTTTTTCCTTGTGAACAGGTATAAACAGCTTCTTGAACTCCAGCAGGATGATCTTTTTACGGAATATATTGTTTCAGATTATATTTTCGAGAAGGACCGACTATTCGCCGAACTGAACTTGTCCGCGGATGAACTTCAGATCTATAATTCACTCTTCCCGATCCTGAAGAAAAATATAAGGCGCCCTGACCTTGTGATTTTTCTTCATTCTTCCACGGACAGGCTTGAGAAAAATATTGTTCAGCGGAGCAGGGAAGTTGAAAAGAGCCTTAAACGCGATTATCTCGATTCTCTTTCACAGGTTTATTCTGATTACTTTTTTAAAGAAGAATCCGGCAGGCTGCTTATCGTCGATTCATCCAATTTTGATTTTGTGTCGAACAGGAAAGATTTCGAAGATCTGCTTACGGAGATTTTCAGGGAGGACAGCGCGCTGGTTGAATATTACACACCTAAGATGAACAAGCTTTTATGAAAATAATTTTTTGGTTAATACTCGTTTATGTCGCTTTTAAGCTTATCCGATTTTTGAACCGCATAGGTAAAGCCGAAAGGCAGGATGCATTCAGGAAATTTGATCAGCAGCAGCGCAGTTTTAACAGAAGAGATGAAAAAGATGTGATTGATGTTGATTACGAGGAACTGAAACCTCCTAAAAAGGACGCACCCGGGAAATAATGTCCGCCCTGATTCATTTTCTCTCAAAATTTTTTTTTGGAGCCGATAGAAAGAAAACAGTTATCCCTGCAAATCCGGCAAGCTGCCTTATTATCAGGCAGCACAATCAGTTGGGGGATATGCTCGCCACAGTACCTTTGTTCAGGGCAATAAAATCAAAATTTCCGGGGATTAAACTTTATGTTCTTGCCAGCCCTGATAATTTTTTTGCGCTGAATAAAAACTGCTATGTCGACCGGCTCTTTGTTTTTGATAAAAAGAAATTGTTCGATTTTAAGTATCTGAAGGAGTTCTTCGGATTTCTCAGACTCGGATATGATATTACTCTCGTTCCGGGGACAGTCTCCATTTCATTCACCAGTTGTCTCCTTGCGGGAATTTCATCGGCCAAACTAAAAGTCGGTCCGGCAAAACTTAACGGGAAAAAGAATGAAGCTGATTACTTCTTCCATATTCCTGTTGACCTGGACTGGAGTAAAAATCCGCGTCAGAGCGTGTACCGTTTTATTCTTGAAGTACTTGAACCGTTCAACGTACCGGAGTCTGATATTCACGGGGAAGTTACTTTTGATTCAGATGACTCCGGAGAGGCTGAAAGGTTTATTGAACAAAATAATTTGAGCAGAAAATATCTTGTCGGGCTGCACGTTGGCGCCGGTAAACCGCCTAACGTTTGGAAGGCAGGCGGCTTTTCTTCTCTCATCAATAAACTGCAAGAGGATTTGAATGTCCCGGTTTTCCTGACGGGAAGCAATCAGGACGACATCCAGATTGAGCAGGTGCAGAACGGACTGAAGATCCGCGTACCGGTGTATAAGAATAAAAGTATTACATCACTTGCCGCGATGATAAGTAAAGCCGATCTGTTTATCTCCAACGACACAGGTATAATGCACGTTGCAGGCGCGACACAGGTTCCGCAAATTTCTCTTTTCGGGCCGACAGACCCTGACAACTGGGCAGCTCCCGGCGGGAATAAAATCAACCTCCGCAAATCGGAAAATATCGATGATATTACAGTTGACGAGGTTTATAACACCGCCGTGAAAATACTCCTTAAAAACTGAATCTAAACAACCTTTTCATTCATCAAAAAGGAAAACGAAAGGATTTTTATGAGCTATCATAATTCGAAATTTGTAGAAATGGAATTCACCGCCGTAATCGATAAAGTCACGGAAGAACTTAAGAAAGAAGGATTCGGAGTACTGACTGAAATTGATGTACAGGCTACACTGAAGAAAAAACTGGATGTTGACTTCAGGAAATATAAAATTCTTGGCGCCTGTAACCCGCCTTTCGCGTACAAAGCCCTCTCGGCTGAAGAGAGCATAGGTGTGCTTCTTCCCTGTAATGTTGTTGTGCAGGAAGCTGAAGAGGGGAAGAAGTGTAAAGTGTCTGTTATCAATCCGATGACTTCAATGCAGGCTGTGCAGAATCCTGCGCTTTCTGAAGTTGCTGCCCAGATCAGCGAAAAGCTCTCGCGAGTATTAAGTAATATCTGATTTTGGAAACTATGTACCCCGAAGTTATTCTTAAGAAGCGCGAAGAGAAACGGATACGTTCCGGCCATAAATGGGTATTCAGTAATGAAATACAGTCTGTTGATGGTACTCCGCAAAGCGGTGATATAGTTCAGGTATTTTCGGACTCTCACCACCCGCTCGGCCACGGCTTCTACAACAAAAATTCATTGATATCCGTGCGGCTTTTTGATGATTCTTTTACAGGCGATCTGAAGGATTATTTCCGGAACAAAGTGAAATCGGCAAATGAACTCCGTCTTTCCTGCTATCCGAACAGGACTGCATACCGTCTGGCTTTCAGTGAAAGTGATCATCTCCCCGGCCTTATTATTGACCGGTACAATTCAACTTATGTCCTGCAAGTGAATTCTGCGGGAATGGAAAAAAATGCACGGCTGATTTCGGAAGTGTTGTCTGAAGAATTTAATGCCGTCAATATTTTCAGCAGGAATGAAAAATATTTCCGGTCGCTTGAGCAGCTTGAAGATACTGACACTGTCTATTTGGGAACAGAACCGGTCGAAGTAATCAGCGACGGATACGTCAAGTACGAGATCGATTTCAGCAACAGCCAGAAGACCGGTTTCTATTTTGACCAGTGCGATAACCGCGCCTTCGCACGGCGTTTCTGTACCGGGAAGAAAGTTTTGGATGCTTTCTGCAATCAGGGAGGATTCGGGCTTAATGCCACCCAGGCACTGGCGGAAGATGTGGTGTTTGTTGATTCATCCAGGAGCGAACTCGCCAAAGTTCAGAAGAATTATTCACTGAACGGATTCTCGTCTGAAAGGTCATTTATAGAAAACGATGTTTTCGATTTCCTCGAAGCGTGCGCTCAGAGGGGCGAAACGTTTGATGTGGTGATGATAGACCCGCCGGCATTCGCAAAAAATAAAAAAGCAAAGCAGGCAGCACTGAAAGGATATGAAAAACTGAACAGGATGGCTCTTGCTGTACTCAGAAAACCGGGAGTTTTGATTACCTCCTCCTGCTCATATCATATAACAAAAGAAGAGTTTTTTGAGGCGGTCGGTCTCGCCGGACTGAAATCAAAGAAGAATCTTCGTCTCATCTACTATAACGGCGCTTCAATCGATCACCCGGTAATTCCGGCAATGCCGGAAACCTCCTACCTGAAATTTGCCGTCTATTATAACATTTAAATGGTGTTTTTCTAAATTACTTGAATAGTATTACGAACCTTTTTATTTTTGCACCCGTCTAAACCAAATATATTCTTCCTATTAATAAAAACAGGAATTTAATTGTGGATATAACTGCCCTTAATGAAAAAATTAAAAATGAGAGCGCTTTTGCAGATCTCCTCCAGTCTGAGATAGGCAAAGTTATTGTCGGCCAGAAACAGATGGTTGAAAGGCTGTTGATCGGCCTTTTGGCGAACGGGCACATTCTGCTCGAAGGAGTGCCGGGACTCGCTAAAACCCTGGCGATAAAATCGCTGGCGGCGGCTATGAAGGCCAAATTCCACCGGCTGCAGTTCACGCCCGATCTGCTCCCCGCGGATCTTATCGGTACCCAGATCTACAACCAGAAGGACGGAAATTTCTTTATCCGGAAGGGCCCTCTCTTCGCTAACTTCATTCTCGCGGACGAAATTAACCGTGCCCCGGCAAAAGTCCAGAGCGCGCTCCTCGAAGCAATGCAGGAAAGGCAGGTTACTATCGGTGATTCCACATTCAAACTCGAAGAACCTTTCCTTGTTTTAGCCACACAGAACCCTATTGAGCAGGAAGGCACATACCCGCTTCCGGAAGCACAGGTTGACAGGTTTATGCTGAAGGTCAAAATAACCTATCCTTCCCGTGAGGAAGAGCAGAAGATTATGAGGCAGAACATTAACAATGTTGAAGACGTCATTAAACCTGTTATCTCACCGGCGGATATTTTTAAGGGACGCGAGCTGATAAATGAAATTTATGTTGATGAAAAAATTGAGAAATATATCCTGGATATAGTTTTTGCCACCCGTAACCCTAAAGATCACGGAATGGCCAATCTCGCGGATATGATCAGTTACGGCGCTTCACCAAGGGCATCAATTAATCTGCTGCTCGGAGCCCGTGCATACGCATTTATAAAACGAAGAGGATATGTGGTGCCTGAGGACGTGCGCTCGATTGCCCAGGATGTATTGCGCCACAGGATCGCGGTAACTTACCAGGCTGAAGCCGAGGAGATCACCTCGGAAAATATCATCCAGGAAATACTTAATAAAGTAGAAGTTCCGTAACAGCCGATGCTTACAAAAGAACTCTCTGCTAAGGTAAAGCAGATAGAAATAAAGACACGGGTTCTTGTTAACCAGGTGTTTTCCGGCGAATATCATTCTGTCTTCAAAGGAAGAGGAATGGAATTCTCAGAAGTGCGCGAATATCAGTTCGGCGATGACATCCGTTCGATCGACTGGAACGTTACCGCGCGTTTCGGCCATCCGTTTGTAAAAATATTTGAAGAAGAACGCGAACTTACCGTTATCCTCCTCGTTGATCTCAGCGGATCCCAGTACTTCGGCAGCCAGAGCCAGACAAAGCAGCAGATCGCGGCCGAGATCAGCGCTCTTATCGCTTTTTCCGCGCTGAAGAATAATGACAAAGTCGGGCTGATTCTTTTTACGGATAAGGTGGAAAGGTTTATTCCTCCCGCCAAGACCAAAAGCCACGTTCTCAGGATAATCAGTGACCTGCTGAAATTCACTCCCGAAGGGAAGGGCACAAGCCTCAAAACCGCGCTGGAGTATATGAACAAGGCAATAAAGAAAAAGAGCATCGTCTTTCTGATTTCTGATTTCCAGGATGAAGGTTATGAGAAGATACTCCGCACCGTCGGGAAGAAACACGATCTTGTAGGAGTTGTGCTGTCGGACAGGCGGGAAGAGGGATTGCCGGATGTCGGATTGATTACTGTAGTTGATCCTGAATCGGGAGAGGAAACCGTTATAGATACCTCGGATAAAAATTTCAGGCTCTGGTATTTTAATAAGGTTAAAGAGATTGAAGCCAGAAGAAAGACAATATTCAACAGCGCGAAACTTGATTCGGTACCGGTTAATACATACGAATCATACGTTAAACCACTCGTGAAGTTCTTCAAAATCAGGGAGCGCAGATGGTAAGAGTATTAATTCTTCTGGTAATGTTTTCGTATTACGGATTCGCGCAGGATTTCTCTGCTTCCGCAGGCGTCGATTCCGGCAAGTACCAGGTCGGCGATTATATTACATACAAAATCAAACTCACACATCCGAAAGAATACAAATACCGGATCCGGGAACTTCAGAAAGGCCTTGGAGGGCTTGAACTGATTTCCACATCTTCACCTGTTCAGGCGGAAGAGAACGGCAAAAATAAAGTTGAATTAATTTATACGCTCGCAGGATACGATTCTGGTTACAAGACTATTCAAGGCGGTGATATTCTTTTCATCAACAACGCGAAACAGGATACTCAAAGGGTCACCGTTGATTCTGTCTTGGTATTCATTACAACAGTACAGGTTGACACGGCCGCTGAAATAAAAGATATAAATGCTCCCAGGACGATCCCAATGAGTTTCGCGGAGATTATGATGTGGGCAGGGATTGTACTTCTTATACTTGTGATTGCATACTTCCTTTATCGCTATTTCTCAAGACGTGAAGTGAAGGAAGTAAAGCCGGTTGAACCTGAAATTCCTGTTGACGAAAGAGCTCTCCAGAAACTTGCAGAACTTGAAAATAAAAAATTATGGCAGAACGCGTTCATCAAGGAGTATCATACTGAGATCACCGAGATCATCCGCGGATACTTTGAAGAGAAACTGAAGATACCCGCGCTTGAAATGACAACCGGAGAGATATATTCCTCATTGAGCAGCGGATTGAAAGATCAGCGGATCCCGAAAGTGACTGAGGAGTTTCTTAACAATGCTGATCTCGTTAAGTTCGCGAAGTTTGTACCGCTCGCGGGAATAAACGAAGAGATGATGAATCAGGCACGCCGTATTGTTGAGCTTTGCAAGACTGAGAAAGAGGGACCACACACAAAGAAGGATAGCGGCAATGCTTAAAGGGATAACTTTTGCATATCCGTATATGTTCCTGCTGCTCTTGGTGATACCATTCTTGCTTTTCTGGTATTATTATTCGCTTAAAAAGAAACAGAACAAAGTAAGTTTTTCAACCTTCAGGGTGCTGGAAGGCAGAAGGCGCGGATTAAGAGAAAGATTAACCGATGTTCCGGTGTTTCTGCGTTTATTATCCGTGATTCTTCTTATTGTTGCGCTTGCACGTCCGCAAAGTTTTAATTCCGGGGAGAATGTGTACACAGAGGGGGTCGATATCGCTCTTGTTCTTGATGTATCTACAAGTATGCTAGCCGAAGATTTTAAACCGAACAGGCTTGAGGCGGCAAAAAAGATCACGGGTGAGTTTATCTCTAACAGAGTGACCGACAGGATCGGACTGGTGATTTTCTCCCGGGACGCTTTTACCCAATGTCCTCTAACGGTTGATTATAATGTTCTTCAGAATCTTCTTCTCGATGTGAAGAGCGGAGTGATTGAAGACGGAACCGCCATCGGGAACGCAATCGCAAACGGAATAAACCGGCTGAAGGACAGTAAATCAAAAAGTAAAGTAATGATCCTCCTCACCGACGGTGTTTCGAACGCGGGAGAGATTGATCCACTTACCGGCGCTGAAATTGCGAAGCATTACGGCATAAGAATATACACGATTGGCGTTGGCACTACCGGTGAAGCTCCGTATCCTGTACCCACTCCTTTCGGAGTGCAGTATCAAATGGTTCCTGTGCAGATAGATGAAAATGTATTAAAAACCATAGCGAGCGAAACCGGCGCCAAATATTTCCGCGCGACCGGGAACAGAAAACTCGAACAGATCTATAATGAAATTGATAAACTTGAGAAATCCAGGATTGAGGTTACATCCTACCGCACGAAGAAAGAGCATTTTATTCCGTGGCTGTTAGCGGGACTTTTTGTATTTATGCTCGAATTGTCATTATCCTACGGTTATCTTAGGAGGCTTCCGTAAGCTATGTCACGGTTTGAGAATATTGAATTTTTATACCTTCTTTATTTACTTCCTGTGCTCGCGTTTATTTATTTCTGGTTATACAGAAAGAAAATTGGTGCGCTCGGCAAATTTGCATCCCGCGAAATATGGGAAGTACTGATTCCCGGGAAGAGTTTCTTTATAGAGCATTTGAAGGCAATCTTGCTTTTAACCGTACTTGCACTGCTTATTCTTGGCGCAGCAAGGTTCCAGGTTGGTTCAAAACTTGAAGAAGTTAAGCAGGCAGGAATCGACGTTTTTATACTCCTCGATGTTTCCAACAGTATGCTCGCAGAGGACCTTAAGCCGAACCGGCTGGAGAAATCCAAGAATGAAATTACAATGCTCATCAGGAAACTGAAAGGGGACAGGATCGGCCTGGTTATCTTTGCCGGGGAGCCTTTTATGCAGATTCCGCTTACCGCGGATTATTCGGCCGCGAATCTGTTTCTGAACGCAGTCAGTACAAATTCCATTCCTTCTCAGGGAACGGCAATGGCATCAGCGATAAGTTTGGCGGTCAAATCGTTTGATAAAAAATCGCCGACGAAAAAAGTTATTGTCGCAATCACCGATGGGGAGGATCACGAGGGTGATATTGATAAGTCGGTGAGCGATGCAGTCGAATCAGGAATAATAGTTTATACAATTGGTATGGGATCTCCTGCCGGCGCCCCGATTCCTGTTTATGACGGAAATAAGAACCGTACCGGCTTCAGGCAGGACAAGGACGGAAACCCTGTCGTGACAAAACTGGATGAAGTTACCCTCCAAAAAATTGCTTCTGACGGTGACGGAAAGTACTTCCGGGCGCTGAGTTCTCAGAATGAACTGGACCTGATATATAAGGAGCTTTCCTCACTTGATAAGACTGAGTACGGAAGCAAACGCGTCACCGAGTATGATGATAAATATTATTATTTTCTCATTCCTGCCGTTCTGCTTCTGATTATTGAATTATTACTGCGCGATAAGAAATGGAAATATATATCGGGACTTCTTTCAGGCTTCAGGGAGGAGAAGAAATGAAAGTAATTTTATTTATAATATTGTTATTACTTTCTGCTCCCCGGATTATGGCGCAGTCGGAGCGCTCCCTTGTAAATGAGGGTGTTGATCTCTATAAAGATAAAAACTACAGTGAATCCGAAATCAAGTTCAGAAAAGGAATCGAGAAAAATCCGGAAAGTTATATCTCGAATTTTAATTTAGGGACATCCTATTACAAGCAGGGGAAATATGATGATGCAATGAAGTCCTTCAAGAATTCCCTCGCAAAGGCAAAGGAGAATGACGAGAAGTTCTCAGCGCATTATAATATTGGGAACACTCTTCTCAAGGACAAAAAATACCAGGAGAGTATAGAGAGCTATAAAAACGCACTAAAATTAAAGCCTTCAGATCCTGATGCTAAATACAATTTATCCTACGCGTTGAAACAGCTGCAGCAGCAGCAACAACAGCAGCAGCAAAATAAAAATGATCAGAACAAGGACAATAAAGACCAGAACAAAGATCAGAATAAGGATCAAAACAAAGACCAGAATAAAGATCAGAACAAGGACAAGGATAAAAAAGATCAGAATAAAAATGATCAGCAGGATAAACAGGACCAGCAGAACAAGGATAATCAGCAGCAGAAGAAAAACTCACCTCCGCCGAAGATCTCCAAAGCGGATGCTGAACGGATGCTGAACGCAATAAAAAATAATGAGCAGGATATGCAGAATAAGATGAGACGGAAAGTCGGGGTGCGTGTTCAGACAGAGAAGGACTGGTAATATGCGTACTAAGATTGCTTTTATATTTTTATTTATTCTGATTGCGGATATTTATTCCCAGACATTTCAGACAAATTTAAGTTCTTCACGGGTCGGCGTAGGAGAGCAGTTTGAGTTATCTTATACATTTTCCGGAAGCGACATAAACTCGCTGGCTAATTATAAAGCACCTGACCTGAAAGATTTTATCGTTCTCGGCGGGCCGAATCAGTCTACGAGTATGCAGATCATCAACGGCGCAGTTTCCGCCTCGCGCACTTTTTCGTATTACTTGCAGGCAAAGAGTCAGGGTAAGTTTACAATCGGGCCGGCAAATATAAGTTTTAAAGGCAGCACGCTTAAAGCGGAAGCTGTAAGCATTGAGGTTGTTAAAGGCCAGGCAACTGCAAAACAAAGGCAGCAGGAAGAACAGGGAGTGTCGAACGGTGAAATTGCCGATAATTTATTTATCCGTGCATACGCCGATAAGGCCACTGTGTATCAGGGCGAACAGGTAAACATAACTTATAAACTTTACACGAGATTGAATATTGCATCGCCGCAGATCTCGAAACTCCCCTCATATCCCGGTTTCTGGTCAGAGGAAATTCCTCTGCCGCCGAATATTAATTTTACCCGTGAAAATCTTGACGGAAAAGTTTTTAATGTGGCTGTTATAAAAAGAGCAGCATTGTTTCCGTCTCAGAGCGGTCAGTTATCCGTAACACCATTCGAGCTTGAGATACCTGTTGCAGTACAGAAAAAACGGAGAAGCAACAATCCCTTTGATGATTTTTTCAATGATCCGTTCTTCCAGCCTACCGAGACTGTCCGGTATAATGCTAAGTCAAACACAGTAAAACTTAATGTACTGCCTCTCCCCGGCGGGGCACCGGAATCGTTTACTGGCGCGGTCGGCAGCTTTAACATTAAAGCATCGCTCGATAAAAATAAAACTAAGCAAAATGAAGCGGTTACCTTAAGAGTTGAAGTGAGCGGAACCGGCAATATCGAGTTGCTTCAGATTCCTGAGATTAAGATCCCTGCGGGATTCGAGAAATATGATCCGAAAATCAACAGCGAGATAAGCCGGTCGGGCGAAGTCAGCGGGAAGAAGGCATTTGAATTCCTTTTAATTCCCCGCGAACAGGGATCGTTTGATATTCCGGAAACTGAATTTTCTTTTTTCAGTCCGCAGAAAAAAAGTTACGCGCGAATAAGTTTTCCTGCTCTGAAGATTGAGGTCGGAAAAGGCGACGCGGAGTACACTTCAACCGGAGGAGGGAATAAAGAACTGATAAAACTTCTTCAGCAGGATATCAGGTATATTAAGACTTCATCTGATGATCTTTACGCGGATACTGCACCGTTAATTTCACGCAGTTACTTTTGGCTTATGTCGATCCTTCCTTTACTGGGACTGACAGCGCTGATTGTTTACAGAAGGCGGGAAGACAAGTTAAACAGTAATGCTGCGCTGCTCAAGATAACGAGGGCCCGTTCAATCGCAAAGAAGAAATTAAAAAGCGCCTCCAAACTTATGGCGGCCGGTAAGGAAATTGATTTTTATATTGAAATATCAGACGCGCTGCAAAATTTCCTTGAAGGCAAATTAAGGTATGACCGCGCCGATTTTACGCTCGACGGGGTTGTAGTACGTCTGGTCAATGCAGGTTTCCCTGAAGATAAGACAAAATTGCTGCGCGAGGTAATTGAACTGTGCGAGTTTAAAAAATTCGCGCCTTCATCTGTTACCGGTAACAGTATGCAGGAAGTATATGATAAAGCCGGAGAGTTAATCGCGGAGATAGAGGAGAGGATAAAATGAGAAGTTCTGTTTTCATTCTTTTATTTCTTGCGTCTTTTTTTAGCAGCGCAAATTCGGCGCCGCAGGTTGGGGCCCTTGATTCCGCTAATCAGCTGTACAGGAAAGGAGATTATTCCCTTGCCGCTGAAAAGTATGAGTCCGTTCTTCAAAAAGGATTCAGGTCGGCATCGGTTTATTATAACCTTGGGAACGCATATTACCGCACCGGAAAACTTGGTTACGCGATATTAAATTACGAACGCGCTTATAAACTTGCCCCGTCTGATGAAGATATCAGGCACAACCTGGAAGTAGGCCGCGCCCGCATAACGGATAAAGAGGATGCTCTGCCCCAGTTTTTCCTTTTCAATTGGTGGGAAAGCCTTCAGTCGCTTTTCACGGCTGACGGCTGGACGATTGTGACTTACGTATTTTACCTTGTGCTTCTGCTGTCTGTTGCGGCAATTTTTGTTTTTACTTCAGTAAGCATCCGTAGGTATTCTTTATATATCTCTTTGTTAGCAGGTGTTCTGTTCCTTATATCCGCAGTTAATCTGTTCGCCAAATTCAGCTACTCCGCAAATCAAACGTACGCTGTAGTTCTCACGCCTTCGGTCAGTGTAAGGTCCGCGCCCGAAGAAAAAGGCACCGAGTCTTTTATTATCCACGAAGGATTGAAAGTCCGGATGGAGGATACTCTTGAGGGATGGTTCAGAATCAGATTGAAAGACGGGAACAGCGGCTGGGTGAAGAAAAACACCGTAGCGGAGATATAGCCTCAGTTCATCGGCCCCGATTGCCGCCTGTTCTTCATACATTTTTTGACTGTCCCGCGACGGGCGCTGATTAAATCAGCGGGTGCAGGGACTTAACCTCCCTTTTTGATATTACATAATTCCCGCCAATTATAAAAAAAAAAATATTTATTTTTTTTATAAAATGCTTGACATAATTAAAATTATTTGCTAAACTGAATTGTTATTTCGGCGGACAATAAATTCCCACCGAAAATTGCTGCACAATTATTCCGGAAAGAGGTCACTGGTTCTGTTCTATAATTTATCTATACTCGTATAAACTCAACTTTCATTAATCTATAATTATGGAGATACTATGAAGTATTTTACCTCAGTCCTGCTTCTTTTACTTGTAACCGCAACGGTTATATACGGAGGAGATGAGCGCCTCGCAAGATCAAAAAATCTGAATTCTATGGGTCCTGTGGAAGGACAGATGCCGATGGGAACATTAGGATTAAGATTTGAAGACAGAATGAACGGATCAAATACTGTTGAAGCCCTGCAGTCCCGCGGTTGGGTTGTCCTGAACGAAGACGGCGGCGGAACAACAGCCCCTTTCTATCAGGGAAGCGTAGCAGTTTTTACTGCTTTTGAAGGCCCTGACACCGGATATGTAGCTTCAAATTATAACGGCGCTAACGGATTGTACATTAATCATTGGCTTATTTCACCTCCTATCCAGGTATTAGCAGGCGATACATTGTACTTCTATCACAGATCTCCTGACGGAAACCAGTGGGATGACTCAATTTTTGTAAGATGGTCACCTGCTGCCGGAATCACTCCCGCGGCTTTCACAAATACCTGGGGTAAATACCTCACGAGTGAAACAGGATGGGCCCTCTGGACCGGAACATTCTCATCAGCAGGTCTGATCAGATTTGCAGTTCAGTACTATATTACTGACGGCGGCGCTACAGGAAATAATTCGAACTTTGTCGGCCTTGATTACTTCAGAGTATCAGGCCCGGGCACAGTTCCTGTTGAACTGACCTCATTCAGCGCAAACACAGTCGGAACGACGGTCACATTAAACTGGGCGACTGCAACAGAAACAAACAACCGCGGATTTGAAATACAGCGCAAATCGGGTAATAATGAATTTACAACCGTTGGGTTCGTCGCAGGCAAAGGAACTACTACCTTCACACAGAAGTATTCCTATTCCGATAAATTGGACCAGTTTGGCGCAGTAAGCTACAGACTGAAACAGATCGATTTTGACGGGACATCTTCATACTCAGCTATTGTTGAAACTGAAATCCTGAAACCGTCCACATTTGAATTGTCACAGAATTATCCGAATCCTTTCAACCCCTCAACCAGCATCAAGTTCGGACTTGCAGTTGATTCAAAAGTCACAATGAAAGTATTCAACATATTAGGACAGGAAGTTGCAACACTTCTGAACGGTAACCTTAGCGCAGGAAATCACTCGGTTAAATTTGAAGCCGGTTCATTACAGTCGGGTGTTTATTTTGCCCGCATTGATGCTGCAGGAGTTGACGGATCAAGTTTCTCTTCAGTTAAAAAAATGACTTTATCTAAATAATTGAATCAGTGAGAGAGTTCTCTCATCCGGTTATTATTTTATTTAACAATTTTTAAGTTAAAAAAGGTTTAAGATGAAAAAAATATTAAACGCAGTTTTACTTCTGTTGTTCTTCGCGTGGCCGCTTTCAGCACAGAACAGGCCTAACGTAGAAGCAGCCCCTGAACTTTCCGGAACTCTTAAGCTCCCACACGCAACTGAAGCTATCTGGGATGTAAAATTTGATTATAATCTTCTGACCCTAACCGGCGGAGCTGGGAATGCTGGCGCGGTATTTATACCAAGCCTCAACAAATTCTGGGTTTCCCGCTGGTCAGCTCCTGCCGGCCGCATATACGTTGTTAATACAGCCGGTGCAGTTGAGGATTCATTTACTACTCCCGTATTTACCGGAACCCGTAATATGGTATTCAATGGTACACACGTTGTTTGTGCGACATCCTCCGCAACACTTTATAAAGTTGACCCCGCAACACGCGCGGCTGCAGGCACCATAGCACTCCCATCCGGCGTAACTGCCAGATTTGTCTCCTACAATCCTGACGGTGACGGCGGAAACGGTTCCTATTGGGTTGGTAACTGGATTGCCGGCGCGCTCAATTATTTTGAAGTAAGCCAGACTGGTGCTCAACTAAGCGTTATAGCCAATACTGCAATTACCGGTACCTACGGCATCGCATTTGATAAGTGGTCAACCGGCGGTCCCTACCTCTGGGTATGGTCGCAGGGTGCGGGAGCCGGAACTCCTCAGAATATTATTCAGTTAAGTATAGCTACCGGACAGCCGACCGGTGTTCAGCACGATGTAGTGACTGATGTTGGGCTCGGCCAGACCGGTGCGATCGCAGGCGGTATGTTCATTTCCGATCAACTCATATCCGGCATTGTGGTTCTCGGCGGTGTTATGCAGGGTGCCCCGGATAAATTATTCGGTTACGAAATTGCTACACTGGGGCCTCCTCCGGGACCCGGTTTCCCGACAAATCCATCTCCGGCTAACAATGCCACTGCAGTTGATATTGCTACACATCCTTATATCTCCTGGACTAATCCTGCAACCGGTGTGGTTTACAATAAAGTGTATTTCTCCACAAATCTTAATGAAGTAAATACATTTTCACCTAATGCACTTGTTCTTAACGGCTCACCAAGCACCGTTCATACATCATATAATAATGCTGCAAACCTTCAGTACAACACAGATTATTTCTGGCGCGTAATTGAGCAGGGTACACCTGATTCAACAACCGGCCCGGTATGGAGATTCAAAACAGCCTTAGCTCCTGCTCCGAATCCTCCTACGAGTGTTACTGCCGTATGGACTCCGCAGCCAAACCAGACCACAGTTAACTGGGTCAACCCGACCACAAATATTTTTGGTCAGACTATAACGGTAGATTCTTCGATCATTTACAGAAGCGGAACCAGAGTCGGTAAGGTAACCGGCACGGGAACCACTTTTGTTGAAGCAAACCCTGCTCCTGGTCTGCACGTTTACACGGTAAACTGTTATGCTGCCGGTTTTGGAAGTGCACCCGGCGCCAGCTCTGTAGTTGGCGTAGGTCTCTACGTCAGAACTTTCTCGCTGAGCGGCCTCAACCTTGCTATTCCTGATAATACCCCTGCGGGCGTAGAGTCAGAATTATTTGTAATGGGCCTTACCGAGGCCAACGTTGTGAAAGTAGTTGTTACAGTTGACACCATTATCCATACCTGGGACTCAGATCTGGATATAAGCCTTGTAACTCCTACCGGTTCAGTTATCGATCTTTCATCAGATAACGGAAGCAGCGGTGATAATTATATCAGTTGCGTTCTTGATGATGATGCGACAGCCTCTGTTACAACTGCAGTCGCTCCTATGACAGGAATGTGGAAACCTGAATCACCACTCGGTGTTTTGGCTAATACATCTTCCTGGGGTTCCTGGAAACTGCGTGTTGTGGATGATGCAGGATCAGATGTTGGAACTCTTCAGGCCTGGAGCATCAGGTTCATCACAACAGAACCTATCATCCCGGTTGAATTAACTTCGTTCACAGCCGTTGGATCAAACGGAGACGTTACATTAAACTGGTCAACCGCTACCGAAGTTAACAACAAAGGTTTCGAAGTTGAAAGAAGAACTAACGGCGAATTTATTAAGATCGCTTATATAGCCGGTAACGGAACAACATCTGAAAAACATAATTACAGTTTTGTTGATCAGGGCGTCGGCGCAGGCAATTATTCTTACAGACTGAAACAGATCGATCTCGACGGTACAGTATCATACAGCAGAACCGTTGAAGTTGATAATAATCTGCCTTCAGTTTTTGAACTTGGCCAGAACTATCCTAATCCGTTCAATCCTTCTACATCTGTCCGCGTTTCATTACCGGTTGCTTCAAAAGTAACACTGAAGGTGTTCAACACCCTTGGTGAAGAAATTAGCACACTCGTTAATGCTACGCTTGATGCAGGAGTTCACAATGTGAACTTTAATGCTGCAGGACTGAACAGCGGTATCTATCTCTACAAGATTGAAGCTAACGGAATTGACGGACAGTCATTCACTTCAATTAAGAAGATGATCCTTACCAAGTAATAGTCTTTCAGGACTTTTATACACCCCTTTAATCTCCCTGAAGAAGGGAGATTGAGGGGTGTGTTGTTTTTGTTGGTTCAATTCATTAATTTTACAATCTGATTTCGGGGCTATAGCTCAGTTGGTAGAGCGCTTGAATGGCATTCAAGAGGCCAGCGGTTCGAACCCGCTTAGCTCCACAAAATTTAATTTTTGATTTTGCCCTTATACCCATTTTGTGTAAGGGCTTTTTTGTTCCCGGATATTAAACTGAAAAGGAAAAGCAGATGTACCGGTTCAGATTAACATTTCTTTTTTTTATACTCTTCCAGATTTATGTTCTTCCCGGTTCGGTTCCGCATCCCAGGGCGCAGAATGTCCCCGCTGCCCTTAACGCTAATATTAAAAAGTCACCCGAAAAATTTTTTAACTCGCTCATCAATAATCTTGTCAGCGGGATAAATTCTGATGATGAGAAGGCCCGGATCTTTCACGACTGGATAGCTCTTAATATCGATTATGACGTTGAGGGTTATTTTTCTAACCAGATTGAAGCAACCGACGAATTTGAAGTTCTGCGTACGGGCAGGTCTGTATGCCAGGGTTATGCAAATATTTTCAAGAAGATGTGCGATGCGGTAAATATTGAGTGCATAATAATATCCGGCTACGGCAGGGGACTGGGATTTTCGGTTTTCGGGGGAAGCGAGAAATTTAATTCCAACCACGCGTGGAACGCGGTTAAACTTGGAGGTAAATGGTATCTGGTTGATGCAACCTGGGACGCGGGTTATGTTGACGCGAGAAGTTTTATCAGACGGTACGGCACGGGTTACTTTAAGCTTCAGCCGTCCAAATTTATCTATACTCATTTCCCGGAGGATGAGCAGTATCAGTTCCTTTCAGCACCGGTTAGCTTCGAGAAATTTTGTTCGCTGCCGTATTTATTAGACGGATTTTTTGAATACGGGATTGAATTCGACGGCAATTATAACCTGGTCTCGAAAGCGCAGGGAACGGCGGAGATCAGGCTTACAGTGCCGGAAGAAGTGTCACTGATGGGATCAATATATGATAGAAAGGGAAGGGAAGCAGCTCAAAGAGTTTTTGTGCAAAAAATTGGTGAAAAGGTTAAAGTGATCTGCAGTTTTCCGGAAGCAGAGGATTACGAACTGATCTTGTTCGCAAATGCCGGGAAAGGCGGGGAGCAATACGACGGAATTATGCATTTACGTTTCATCTCGTCATCAGGCTCACAAAAAGGTTTTCCGGTTGTTTACTCAGATATGATGCAGATGAAAGCGGCGGTTCTCGCCCCGGTTTTTTCACCGCTTCGGGCAAACTCGGATACGGATTTCAGCATAATGGCGCCTTCGGGCCTGAACCTTGGAATATTTGCAGGGGATAAGTTCATTCAGTTGGAACAGAAGAAGGACGGGGTCTATAGTGGAAAGATTAAGGTTCCGTCAGGTGATATTGTCCTTTGCCTGAAAGACGGAACCCGATTAAACTTCTTGTGTAAGTGGCAGTCAGAATAATTTACTGGACTGATTTATAATAATTTCCGGTTCCGCCTGCATAGGCAGATTGATTCACTACTTGAAATCTGGGTGATGTGTTAACTAAATGCGGAGTTGAAGTATGTACGGCCGGTTTGTATTCTGTAGCTGGTGCAACGGTTATTCTTTTTACCGATGGAATAACTGCTTCCTGAACAGAGTCAGGCTGTGCCCCGGAAACCAAAGCGCTCAAATCGTTGGGCCTGGTTTTCCTTGTTTTCTCAGATACGAGTTTGTTCCGTTTAATTCTGTTCATTATGAAAAATGAACCCATTACGACGATAAAAACGATAGATAAACCGAGCATCGCGAACCTGATAATTGACATATATTCCATTGTAAATTCCATAATGATAAACTAACCTATTAGTGCAAATCCCGTGCCAGAAGGATTAATTTATCTATTGCCCGGAAATGATACATTTAATAAAATGCAGCGTATCGAAACAAGAAATTTTCTCATTTAAAGACAGAAATATCAATGCGGTTTCTCTTAATATCCATTCCGGTTCTTGCTCTGTTTTTCGCAGGATGTGATGACACCCTGACAAACGAACAGGTAGACAATACAATTATACCCTCATCGAATGTAAGTTTTGCGCGCCATCTTACACCGGTACTTACCCTTAAGTGTGCTTCCTCCGGCTGCCACGATGATTCGATGATCAGCGACGGATTAAGCTTTACTACTTACACTAACATTACTGCGAGATTTGATATAGTTTTTCCGGGTAAACCCGAAAACAGTAAGCTCATCTGGTCGATCCGGGGATTAAGCGGTGCCGTTGGAATGCCGCCCTTGGGTTCTCTCGGAGGCGCTTTGACGGAGAATCAGAAAGTTGGATTCGAGACGTGGATCAAAGAAGGAGCGAAAAACAATTAACAATTAACAATTATCAATTATCAATTATCAATTATCAATTATCAATTATCAATTATCAATTATCAATTATCAATTATCAATTATCAATTATCAATTATCAATTATCAA
>CAIMOS010000222.1 GCA_903843135.1 uncultured Ignavibacteriales bacterium
CCTGCTCCGCCCAGGACGGGTATGCCGTCCGGGATGATAGCCCGCGCCGTTGCGATGAGCATTATGGATATGATTAAGAATGAAAACACCAAAGCTACCCACAAGGCAAGTCTGGCAGAGATGGGCGCTGCGTGCGTTGCATCGGCGGGCGCAAGCCTTACAAAAGGCACTGCTGCCGCGATCACCTTATACCCGATCGTTCCTGACTTTGAAAAATATCCCATTTACGGAAGGGACATCAATTATACTTTTGGAGAGATCGGTTTGGGCGCGCACTGGATAAAACACTTTTTGCATTATATGTTTATATATAAGGCTAAAGGTTATCCCGGTTATACATTAATTCCCGAATAGAGAGAGTGACGAAATGGCAAATAATAATGAAGATAAACTGAACACACTGAAACCCTATGAAGACGGTTTTTTCGCGTCATACCCGACAGGTTTCACTAAATTTTTCCGGACTTTTATCCCTTACCAGATAATCCGTTTTATGGTGATAAATCTGAAGATGATCGGGATGATCAGGAAGTCGCATAAGTGATGAACCGGGCAGTACCCGGAGAGATCATTTTATTTTAAGGGAACCAATCCTAACTTTAAAGGCGCGAGTTTATTTATGCTGTGGTCAAATTATTCGTGCCGGTATATTTTTAACTGTAATCTTAAGCTTTTTACAGCACATCATTGTAAGAGAAATGAATTCCGTGAGAACAAATCAAGTTCAATGGTCAATGCTGGCCATCTTTCTTCTGTTGTCGATACTTTTCAGTTTTTCGGCATACCAGTTCTATCTGTTCGACAAGCAAAGAATTAAGGAAGACCGGTATAATGAAATTGCCGTAGTTTCTGCGCTAAAGCTTGACCAAATTTACAAATGGATTAAGGAACGCAAATCCGATGCGTTCTTCTTCCATTCAAATCCTGCGTTCAGAATAGCGGTAGAACGGTTACTGGCTGACGGAAGATCTGCCCAAGCCAGGAACGAGCTGACATCGTGGGTACGACCCCTATACCTCAATCATCCTTACAAAAATATTCTCATCATCTCGGAAAAAGGTGAAGTGGTTTTTTCAATCAATACTGTAAACGCAGGGATAAACTATCAGTATAACAATTTTGCCCCGCAAGATTCCATATTTCTTTCAGATATGAAAAAAACTGATGGCAGTATCACGATGGATCTCGTTGCCCCGCTGAGAACCGGCCTTTCCGGGAAAAAGTATTTCGTATTATTTCTGATTGATCCTTACATTGATTTTTACCCGCTCATCCAGTCCTGGCCCACACCCAGCAAAACGGCAGAAACGCTCATTCTCAAAGTCGAAGGGGACAGTGTTGTGTATATAAATGAACTCCGGCATATGAAAAATACCGCTATGGAGCTTAAAGTCCATAAATCATCTGGTGTTAGTGCGCCCAAATATGTATTTCAAAATAAACCCGGTATAGCTGAAGGCACAGATTACCGCCGGAAAAAGGTGCTCCTGGACGTTCACAAGATATCCGGCACACCTTGGTATCTGGCGAGTAAGATAGATGAAGATGAAGTTTTTGCCGCTTTGAATTACAGCGCGCGGTTGTCCTTTCTGGTCGCGCTCTTACTTATCGCGTCTTCGGGAGGGGGAGTTTATTATTTTTACCAGAGAAACTCGATGCAGCAGTTTAACAGAATCTTCCGCGAAGAGAGGGAGAAATTGCAGGCTGTAGCGAGGTACGAAACCCTCACACGAAACGCGAATGATGCAATATTGTTAGCCGATATTAATGGCAATATTGTAGAGGCAAACTTCAGGGCCGAAGAATTATTCGGTTATAATACCGGCGGGCTGCTCGGCAAAAATCTTGCCGGACTAAGAACCCCCGAATATGCGGCAAAACTTGGGGAGCATCTTAGGTCAGCACGTGAAGACAGCGGCATCAGGACGTTGGTCGAGTATAAGAGGAATGACGGCAGCATTATCATTGCCGAAGTCAGCTCTAAGATGATAGACAGCGGAGGGGAAAGTTATTATCTGAGCATAATAAGAGACATAACCGGAAGCGTCGCCGATCAGATGAGAATTAAAAAACTCTCCCGGTTCTATCAGTTGCTAAACGAAATTAATGAACTTATCATTCGCGAATCTGACGAACTAAAACTTGTTCAGGAGATTTGCGAGACCGCTGTCGAAAGCGGTAATTTTAAGCTGGTCTGGATCGGGAGAGAGGCTGAAGATCAAAATATTCATATTCTCGGGTCGGCGGGGGAAGCCTTAGCCTATCTTAAAGACATCAAAGTATCAACTGCGGATATCCCAACCGGACGCGGCCCTGCGGGAAAGGCGATCACTGAAGACAGACTGGTTTTTAGCAACAACTTTGACGCAGGGGAATCCTCAAAACCCTGGCACGAAAGAGCAAAAGAATATTCACTCAGGTCGGTAGCTTGTTTCCCGATTAATTTATTTGACCGGGGCCGCGGAGTGATTTCTTTTTATTCAGGCGAGCGGGATTTTTTCTATGAAGAGGAGCTTAAACCTCTCGCGAGGCTGGCATCAAATCTTACTTTCGCGCTGGAAAAAATCTATACTTACCATCAAAAAATGCTGACTGAAGAACTGAGGCGTATCAGCGAGAAGAACTACGAAACGATCGCCCGTAACATACCGAATTCGGACGTCTATCTCTTTGATGAAAATCTTATAATTCTGCTTGCCGACGGGAAGGAAATGAACAAATTCGGAATCTTGAAGAGTGATTTTCGAGGAAAGAAGCTGAGTGATCTTTTTGAGTACATAGGCCTTAGCGCTAAGGTTGCGGCGCTTGTATCGGTATTATCAGGCGAAGAGATAAATGAAGAGTTTGAATATAAGGGGTATTATTATCGGTTACGCGCTATACCGATAAAAGATGATTCGGGGAAATTCCATCGCGGGATAGCCGTTTTTGAGAATATTACAGAATCGAAGAAAGCGGCAAAGATAATTAAAGAGAGCGAGGCTAAGTATAAGGACCTTGTTGAAAATCTGCCGGACGCGGTTATTCAGCTGGATGTGTACGGCAAAATAGTATTAGCAAATCCTGCCGCCTGTAAATTATTCGGTTTTTCACTTTCCGAAATTACCGGGATGAGGTATTCCGGGCTTATGCCGGCAAGCGTTATAAGCGAGAGGAAAAAATATCAAGGAATTCTTGAAGACGGCGATCCCGCCAACTTCGAAGCGAAATTTAAGCGGCGGGACGGAACAGAATTTTACGGCGAACATACGGGCAAGCTTATATCAACCGGATTATTCCAGGCGATCATACGCGATATCACGGAACGTAAAGAGAGTGAAGAAGCCATCAGAATAGCATATGACAGGTTACAGGCCCTTTTTGATTCTCCCGGATTTTATATCGGGATAATTGAAGTGCGGAATGATGATGCTTACTATATAATGGCTAACCGGGCGTATGCAAATATGCTTTCTCATTCACCGGAAAATCTCACCGGGAAATCTTTACGTATCTCGATGGCTACAGATGCGCAGTTCAAAGAATGGATGGGCAAAGTAAAATTGTGCCTCGAAACAAACGAAACGGTGAGTTTTGAAACTCAAAATTTAATAATGGGACAAGATGTCTATTATTATACTTCGCTTAACAGAGTCGGTTATCCGGAAGAGTTCCCGAGTGTGTCTTTCATCTCTTTTGATATCTCGGATAAAATCAGAAATGAGAAAGAAATTCTCTATTCACGCGAGACGCTCCGCAGTCTCGCCGCACATATTCAAACGACGCGGGAAGATGAACGCCTGGCCATTGCGAGAGAAATGCACGATGAACTCGGACAAATAATGACGGCGATAAAAATGGATATTTCCTATCTTCTCAGAGGTTTCAGCAAATTACCGGCGGCGGAAATTACAGAAGGGCTAAAAAGAATTTCCGGAGTTACCGACCGGAGCATAAAAAGTATCAGGAAACTGATAACACAGCTTCGCCCGGAAATGCTCGACAATATGGGGCTATTTCCCTCGGTGGAGTGGCTGTTGAAAGAACTTAAGGACAGGTCCGGTATTAATTTTGAGTTCACGCATCCGACCCCTCCGCCTGAACTTGGGGGGAACCTGTCGCTCTCTCTATTCCGGATAATTCAAGAGTCGCTCACGAACATTAATAAACATTCGGAAGCGTCTCTCGTAACGGTAAGTTTTAATGTTACCGGAGGAGTACTTACTTTACTGATTGAGGACAACGGAAAAGGATTCAATCCGGAAAATGAGTCCGGGAAAGGGTTCGGACTCATCGGAATGAAGGAACGTATGTATATTTACGGAGGTTCCGTAGAAATATTCTCTGATAAGGATTCCGGCACCAAAATAGTTGTCAAAGCGCCTATTGAAGTTTGATTTAATAACAATTGCATTATATGAAAAATAAACAATTATCAGTATACATTGCTGACGACCATCTGCTTATACGTGAGGGGCTGCGCAGGGTATTAAAAGACGAAGCATATATTGACGTCGCCGGGGAAACGGCCAACTCAGGTGATGTTCTCTCATTTGTAATGGAAAATGAAGTTGATGTAGTGATTCTTGATATCAACTTTCCGGACAGGAACGGCCTGGAAGTACTGAAAGACATTAAGAAGGCCAAACCCGAAGTAAAAGTGCTGATGCTCTCGATGTATCCGGAAGAACACTATGCAGTAAGAGCTCTCAAAGCCGGAGCCTCCGGGTATTTAACAAAACAGTCCGCCAGCGAAGAGCTTATCCACGCAGTAAATAAGGTTGCAAAAGGGGGGAAGTATATCAGCTCGGAACTTGCCGAAAAACTCGCGTTTGATATGGATCTCACGGTAGGCAAGGCTTCGTACACTGAACTTTCCGACAGAGAATTTGAAGTGCTGGTTCTTATCGCGAAAGGGAAGCCTCAAAATGAAATAGCGGCGGATCTTTCTCTAAGTCCAAGTACCGTTAATACATATCGTACCCGGATTCTTGAAAAACTCGGTTTCAAATCCAACGCGGAAATTATTCATTACGCTATCGAAAATAAGCTGATCTAGATAACGTTCGCTTGTGTAGTTTAAACCCTACACGGGGAAGGCGTTAAAAGCTACAAATAATTGCCGTCTCTTCCTTTTATATTCTGCATTAGAAACCAGATATTATGAAACATCAAAAAATTTTCCTTGTTGACGATTCTGAGCTTATTCTGGAGACACTCGCCAGGCTAATTAAGCAGACGCCGTTTATAATTGCCGGGATTGCCAAAAATGTTGCCACCGCATTAGAGTGGCTCGCTAGCAATCAGACGGATGCCATCATTCTTGATCTTAATTTACCTGACGGGAACGGGTTGGATATTTTGAACTGGCTAAATAAAAGCGGATATAACGCAGAAGTTATTGTCCTCTCAAATTTCACGTCAGAACCGGTCGCATCGGAAGCTCTCAAGGCCGGCGCCCGGAAAGTATTTGACAAGTCTTCCGAAATTGATTCTTTCATCGCGTACCTTCAATCCCGCTGCTGAATGACCCCGGCCGGACTTTTGTAATCCCCATTGTAGTTTTTAAACTACCTTCCCCCCGCATTTTTACTATAGTTTAATCATCAAATCAGCGCTAATAGGTTCCTTCAGCGCGCCTTAATTTTGCTACAGTTTAATTAAGGAATCATCAAATGAAAAAAATAGTGATTTTGGAACGCTCACACGAGTTCAGAGAGTTGCTGAAGTTGCAGTTCAACCTACTTGACTTTCCCGTGGCCGTTATTGATGTTCACGACTCCGAACAAATTGTCTCATACCTCGCCTCGCGCGAATACGACTATGCTATTATCGAACTAGAAGATTTGAATCCTTTGTTCAGAGAAAAGCCCCATCTGCTTAAAGCAATCTCCACAGCAACAAAAATTATTTTTATTACAACCGGGCTGACCGCTTTACTCAAACTGACTATGGTTAGCCGGAGGATGGAGATATATGATAAGTTTACCGAATTTGAATCCGTGCTTCAGTGCCTTAACAGGCACACCCTGCCGGTCTTTGCCGATAATAGCTTAACGAAACCAAATTGAAGGCCGGAGGATTAGTTATGCTGAAAATTGACAAATACGACAGAAAATATTTGTTTGCGATATTATCGCTCGCAGTTTTTTTACTGCTTGTTGTCACGGTCATCGTCATATATAATCAAATTGCAGCCATAAAGAGAACCCAGGCCCGGGAGTTAAAAATGATAGCTGACTTTAAGGCGAGCCAGATGGAGAACCTGCGGAGCCACTTCACCAGGAACGGGGAAGAAATTTTGGATGAGGACAGCCTGCGTCATTTTCTGCTTGACTCAAAGACCGGAAAATTGAAAGAGGAATTTAATACAGTCAGACTTCATAAATTTGCTGTTGAACTCACGGGAAGATACAACTTAAAAGGCTTCAAAGTATTTTCTCCGGGCGGGGAATTACGCTTCACAATGCTGCCGGACAGGTTTGCAGAAGATGAATATAAATACAAATTCTTTTCCGATAATAGAGATATCCATCTACCGGAGTTGGCTGAATTTCATCTTGGTTCTGATAATGATCCTCATCTTTCTCTGATCATTCCGCTGCACTTCCACCAGAGCCGGAATGCACAGACCGTTGGCTACATTTTTGCAAAAATCGATCCGGAACACACATTTTACCCATTACTGAATTCCTGGCCTTATGAAAGCAGCACCAGTGAAGCTCTATTGGCCGCATCTGAAAATGATTCTATTGTGTATCTGAATGAGCTCCGCCATATTAAGAACAGCGCTGTCAAATTAAAAGTACCCGTCTCCGATACAGGTATCGTAGTGGTAAAAGCATTTAGGGGCGCGGGGGGCTTTGTTGAAGCTAAAGACTACAGGGGAATTCCTGTGCTCGCTTATGCCAGGAAAATAGATGGGAGTAACTGGATGCTTGTAGTTAAAACGGACAGATCGGAATTGATGCAGCCAATTTACTCGCGCATTATATTTAGTGTAAG
>CAIMOS010000223.1 GCA_903843135.1 uncultured Ignavibacteriales bacterium
GGATCAGCAGGTTTGCCGGGAGGTGTCTATTTTATTATTGCTCAGCGTGACGGGGAAAAGGGAGTGAGTAAGGCTGTTTATCTCAGGTGATATCTGTCAGGCGGCGGATAGAAAGCCGGAATAAGCAGGAGATTACACTTATCTTTGTAATTTTTCGGATGCATAGCAGGGGTATGAAGTAGAAAACTAAAACGCAAAGGCGCCAAGATTTACCGCAAAGGGCGCAAATTTTAATTCTTCAAAAATGCAAACCTGACAACTTAATTTATGGATATAACCATAAATATAATAAAGAATTTTTAGGTTATAACCATATAAATAACTTGCATTTTTTAGGTTTTAACCATAAATTTAGCCCGATAATGTGAGAAAGAAAAATGAAACTTCAGGATAAACTTATACTCGAACAACTTGATCATAAAACAGAAAGTTACAGAATACTGACAACTGCCAGAGTGCCGGAACAGGGTTGGATAAAAACAGTTCGTACGGCAATGAATATATCGTTGCGGCAAATAGCTGCCCGCCTCGGCATAACGCCTGCGAGCGTGAAAGAGATGGAAATTAGAGAATCGGAAAAAACAATAACTCTGAAAAAACTTGAGGAAGCTGCGAATGCGATGGGTTGTAAACTTGTATACGGATTCGTCCCGATGAAAGGTACATTTAGCGATATTGTTGAAAAACAGGCAAGGAAAATTGCTGCGGAAATCGTAATGCGGACCGCTCATACAATGGAACTTGAAAGCCAGGGAAACACTGAAGAGAGATTAAAAAAAGCAATTGAGGAGAGAACTAAAAAAATTATGTATGAAAGGCCGAGGTATTTATGGGATTAGATCTGGAATACTCTGACGGACAGACCCCTTTGGATGAGGATGAAAAAGAAGGTTTATTAGTCCGTTCAGTTACAACAAGGGGAGAATTGGATGAGCTAGAGCAGTTGGGTGTTGAACAGGCTGTTGAATTTTTCCTTAATAAGAAAATATCATTGGAAAAATTGTTGAGCCAGGATTTCATTAAGGAATTACATTACAGGATGTTTCGGGAAATCTGGAGGTGGGCGGGTGATTACAGAACGACAAATAAAAATATTGGTGCAGATAAATTTGAAATACCGATTGAACTTAAGAATCTGCTTGATGATGCTACGTTTTGGATAAACGAGAATGTATCTAGTGAAGACGAAATCGCTATCCGTGTGAGTCATCGTTTGGTGAAAATTCATCCTTTCGCAAATGGAAACGGAAGGCATTCAAGATTATATGCGGATATAATGATCAGTAATGGTTTTGGTAAACCGGTATTTAGCTGGGGAAGTAAAAACCTGATTAAGCAGGGGGAGGCACGGAGTATATACCTTAAGGCCTTGAAAGCAGCGGATGAAAACGACTACACGGCTTTAATTGCCTTCTCGCGAATGTAGGCGGTTGTTGAAAATTACTAAATAACCTGACGAACACGGTGGCTTCATCAGGCCTCAGCTACCGGGCACGAGCAACTCAGTTACCGGGTTCAATCGGGCAGGGATATAGGTATTTTTTAATATCTATATAAATCCTGCTGATTTCAGGCAACAGGACTGATCTCTCCCAAAGGGTACTGCCCTTCTTTAGGGGAATTGCATTATTTACACATTACCGGCGCGCTGAAGGTAAAGTAGCGCTATTAGGCGGGTGTTGAGATTTTTATTATTTTCGCCCGATTAATTTATATCTGGGAAAAAATTGCAATATTAAAGAGACGGAAAACAATAAAATATGACAGATAATTATAAAAATAAATTTGCGCCCGGCAAATGCAGACCATAATTCCCGAACTACACCGGGTTCACTCCGCGAGTATTATTTTCAAAGCAGAGGGAAATTTGCACGGGGAATATTTTCATATGACTTTAACATTTGATTATAAGGTCACCCGTGTTACAGTTTATTGAGAGTCGTAAATTAACTAATGCAATATGATTAGAGAATTCGTTTTTTGTCAGTGAAAACATTTCTGCCACTTTTTATTCTTTCCTTTACACTCAGCTTCGCCCAGAAAGTTGAGATAAATTATTTAACCATCGACAATGGGTTATCTCAGAATACCGTAAACACATTACTTCAGGATCACCTTGGTTATCTTTGGGTAGGTACCGAAGACGGATTAAATAAGTTCGACGGCTATTCAACCACAGTGTATAAATCAAAAAAGGTGGAATTAAAAAAGAGGAATCGAATAATTAAATCTCTTCCTTCAGATATCATTCATAATTTATTTGAAGATTCCCGGGGTATGCTATGGATATCAACCGGCGGGGCAGGGTTGTCACGTTTTGACAGACTCCGGGAAGAATTTATGATGTTCGATACCGTTATTAATTCCGGGATCCGGGAGCGGGTGACAACCTTAATACCACGTTACGAAGACGAAAACGGAAACATTTGGGCGCTCTCTCAGGATGCTCTATATGTACTTAAGAAAAATAGTCTCCACTTCACGCGGATTGCAGCGCTGCCGCCACACAAGAACCTGAATAAAGCCGGATTCAACGGAACATTGGTGCCGGATGGCAGGGGAAACCTCTGGCTAGGTTCTTTGAAGCGCGGTATCTGGAAATATAATATAGCGAACAGTTCGCTCTCGAAAATTTCAACAGGAAAAGAAGACAACCTCTACGTTGAGGTGTGCAAGTTTATAGGGGATTCTCTGATTTTAAATGTTGAGAAAAAATATTTATTGTTGTATGATATCAGACGAAACCGGCCTGGTAAGGAAATTGCCCCGCTGAATTATATCTCCGCCGTTGAACTGGATCAGGACAACTGCATCTGGGTAGGTGCGGCATACCTGTCTTTATTAAAGATTACGTTAAACAGTAATGGCGGCTATTCAGTAAAAGACTATACTCCGGGATTCAAGACATTAACTCATTTGCCAAATATCATTTCTCTTTACCGGGGTAATGAGAGAGCTCTTTATTTGGGTACAAGCGGGGGCGGACTGTCCCGGTTAAATCTTAATAATTCAGGATTTGAAGTATACAGCCACAACACTGCAGTTAAAAATTCTTTATTGAATAAGAGCGTACGGTCTTTAGCGAAACTCTCAAATGATGAAATTCTGGTCGGCGGATATTCCGGGCTGGAGAAATTAAACTTGACAACCGGAATTGTTAATACTCTTTTCCGGCGTGAAGATGAGAATCTCCCGGTTCCGTATTCATTATTTATAGGTAAACATAAAAAAGGATCGCTGTGGATCGGCTCTGAAGGAGAAGGGCTATACCATTATAATCTGACCGATGGGAAATTAACAAATTACTCATTCTCAAAGGAATTTATTCAGAAATGGATAACTTCGATCGAAGAATTTAATAATTATTTAATTCTCGGAACGAAAAAAGGAATATTGATTTTTGATCCTCTTACCGGGAAGTATATCCGGGACCGTAAATTTGAGATAATTTCCAAATGTGACGGGATGAGGATCAATCAGATAAAGAAGACTAAAAATAATAATTACTGGGTCGCAACAGAGTCAAATGTAATTTACATTTTTTCTGCATCAGGTAAATTCATAAAATCTTTAAATATCGGAGAATACGATCCGGAGATTAATACTGATAACGGAATAAAATGTATCGAAGAAACAGAGGAGGGAGAGTATTGGATCGGTTCAAACGGGCAAGGGATATTTCACCTTGATCCGGACGGAAATTTCATTAAAAAGTTTTCCGGGAATGATGGCCTGCCGAATGATCACGTTTATGCGATTATAGAAGATAAGAATCAGAATTTATGGATCAGCACTAACTTCGGAATATCTAAATTTATGCCGGCAAAAAAGCTGTTTATTAATTACTCGATACCCGACGGGCTTCCGGCGAATGAATTTAATACAAATGCATCCCTTTACCATTCGGACAGTACGATAATATTTGGTTCGGTTAACGGATTAGTGAAAATTTCCCCGAAGGAGGTTCAGGAGAACAGAGTAAATCCATCAGTGCGCTTAACAGGGTTTTACTCCCGGAATTATTCGATGAATGATGATAAGCTTGAAAGATGGAAGGAAGAGATAGTACTTAAGCCCGATGAAAAAGAAATTACTATTTCATTTGTTGCGCTTGCTTTGTCGAATCCGGCACGGATCCGGCTCGTTTATAAACTGATCGGATTTGATGAAGAATGGAAACTTGCTTCGAATGAGAGAAGAGCGGTATATAATAATTTGCAGGATGGCAGCTATATCTTTAAAGTCCGGGCCCTTAATAGCGAGGGAGATATGCTGAGTAATGCAATAGCATTAAAAATAAAAGTACTTCCGCCGTTTTATCTTTCCTGGTGGTTTATAGGAGCGGTTTTTCTGTTCTTCGCTGTTATCGGCCCGTCATTCTATTTTTACAGAGTAAAGGGACTGGAAAAAATAAATAAGATCAGGAAAGCCTATTCTCAAAGTCTGATCGCAAATCAGGAAAACGAAAGAAAAAGAATTGCCTATGAATTGCACGATGGAATAGCGCAGCAATTATTGCTTTTAAATATGAAAATGCGGCGACTATTTAAAGGATACGATACAAATAATGTATTACCTGAAAACGAGGTCCAGTCGGCGGAACAAATGCTGCACGATGTGATTGCCGATGTTCGAAGAGTATCGCAGAATATGCATCCGCATCAGCTTGACCGCCTTGGTTTGTCGCGGTCCATCCAATCATTGATTGATTCCATACAGGAATCTTCCGGAATAGTGTTGACATATACTCTGGAAAACGTTGATGAACATCTCAGCAAAGACGAACAGCTGATCTTTTTCCGGATCATCCAGGAATCAACGCAGAATATGCTAAAGCATTCTAACGCGGCAAATTGCGAGTTTAATCTGTTATTCAAAAATGATACTGTCATTTACTCGTTGCGGGATGACGGGGCCGGGTTCGATACCGGCCGGATAACTGCAGAGAACAAAGGATTGGGACTGAAAGGAATTATTGAACGTGCATCGGTAATGAATGCGAAGCTTACTATCGAATCATCACCCGACAAAGGCGCTTTTTTGAAATTAGAAAAAAATATTACTAAAGTATGAAACAGCTTAAATTTCTGCTCGTCGACGATCACCCGATGTTCAGAGGCGGAGTGAAACAAATTCTCGAAGAATTATTCCCCGGAGTAAAAATCTATGAAGCGGGTAATGCGCGGGAATCTGAAGCCATTGTGAAAAAAATGGAACTTAATCTGATTTTTTTGGATGTAAACTTACCGGATGCATCCGGGGTCGATCTGATTAAAAATTTCAAGGCTCTGAATCCAAAGGTTAAAATAGTAATGCTGACATTGTATGATCTGAAAGAAATCGTTCAGGAAGCAATCGATGCCGGAGTTGACGGATATTTATTAAAGGATGCAGATGAAGAAGAAATGAAATTTGCTGTTAACGCGATTATGGGTGGGAAAAAATATTTTAGCAATGCTGCATCCAATCTTTTTCTTCCTAACGGAAAAGATAAGGACAAAGCTCAGGATGTTCAGGCCCTCTCTTTGCTGACGCCTGCCGAAAAGAAAATATTACGACTGCTTACAGAGTTCAAGTCCAATAAAGAAATGGCTGATCAGCTATTTGTCCACATCAGGACAATCGAAAACCATAAGACGAATATTGCCAAAAAACTTGACCTAAAGGGGAGAAACGCACTTCTTAAGTTTGCAATGGCACACAAAGAGAGGCTGTAATTAGGTAAAATTCGGAATTTGTGTGTATACACACAGATAAATGTGTGTTTCCCTCTATTCTTTCCCCTGGCTAACCTGGTTATGTTTGATCATTAGTTTATCAATCATCATTAGGAGCAATTCGTGAGAAATCAAGTACGTCAAACAGTACTGTTCTTTTTCATTTATTCAATTTTTGTTTTTTCACAGGGTAACGGCAACGTTGAACCATATTCTTTTGCCATTCAGGCATTAAAAGGCCAGACGGCGACCGATGTTACCTTAACCTTTTCAACAAGTAATCCGTCCAAGTATCCTATTCCGGCGGCCTTAAAAAAATTACAAATTAAAATCCGCAACCAGGCAGGTGAAGTAGCATATATTCACAATGCAAAATTGTTAAGCCTGACCGGTAATGTTTACAAAACTTCAATAACCGGGCCTAATGACCATAACACTATCGAAGTGCAGGCTCATATTAAGAACAAGGATGAAGAAGTTATTGTCAGAAAAGGTTCCGTTACAAAATATCCTGATGTTAAGGTTGAAAGCGTAACGGCACCATCCTCGCAGAAAATAAATTTGCCCTTCAACGTTGAAGTTTTCCTCACAGAAATCAATTTACAGAATGCTGCTACCTGTAATGTATCTTTATTTAAGGGCGCGTCATTAGTCGCAACAATTTCTAATGTAGCTATAGCTGCAGGAGGAAACGCAAGTGCTGTGTTCGCGGATCTGACCCATAATGCAGTTGGTACACAAAGTTATTCCGTCTCGGTTACAAATGTTATTCCGGGCGAGTACGATAACTCAAACAATTTTTCAAGCTTCTCAATAGAATTTACGAATCCAACTCCGCCGGTAACGCAGACCTATTATTGGCTGAATTATGGCAGAAATAATAATTACGATTACAATTACACCGTAACATCTCCCAATACTGGCCAAGTTCTTTATCAGTATGATCAGACAGGCGATTTTGAAAATTTTGATTATGGCACATACGGTTATGACGGAAGTTATGTGAATACCGGCGCTCCGCTTTCTGCTTCTTACAGGATCACAACCGATGATAACAGAACAATACAGGGTTCGTTCGCTGACGTACAGCCCTATTACAACTACTATTCCTATTATACATATTATTATGCTTTTGACCCTGTCAATTTTGTTCATTTTCAGGCCTATCTGCAGAACGGGTATTTTCAAAGCTATATTTACAGATATCGCTCAAACTATGTTTATATGAACAGCGACATCTATGGCAGCTATTATTATGAAAATCTAGATCCGGCAAATTCCTTTATCAATGCTTCATCACAACTGACGGTATCCCTGATAACAACTCAGGATGATAAGAGCTGGGGGGGCGGTGCAACTATGAGCATATCTGCTCCAATCCCTTATAATTACAATTATAATGGTTATTATTATGACTATTATTATGGTTATGTAAATTACTCATATAGTTATTCATATTTGAATACCTATAATTATTCATGGGGAGTAACAGATTTGAATATTCTTCCAAAATCCGGTACTCAGAATATTTCAGCAGAAGTTCCTTCAGAATTTAAGCTGTCTCAGAATTATCCTAACCCGTTCAATCCTTCAACATCAATTTCATATCAGTTGCCGGAAAGCGGTAATGTGAAACTGACAGTTACCGATATTCAGGGCCAGGAAGTTTCTGTTCTGGTTAATGAAATGAAGGAAGCAGGTTACCATAATGTTTCATTTAACGCTGCCAAACTGCCAAGCGGAATTTATTTCTACTCAGTTCAGACTGATCAGTTTAAAAGCGTAAAAAAGATGATTCTTAATAAATAGTTTCAGCGCACCTTCTCTTTCAGAAAGACCCTTTCATCAAATGAGAGGGTCTTTTTTTTTATCCTTACTTCAAAGTTTAATCATAATTAATTCTCAGAAAACGGATTCTTTTTTTATCACGGAAAGTATTGAGTTGGAATCGGTTATTCCATTATGGATACGGGGCGCTTTTAGTATGCATCCTTCTCCTATAACCCCTCCCTGCCTCCTACTTCGACTTTCGCTCAGTACAGCGTACTTCGACTTTCGCTCAGTACAGCGTACTTCGACTAGCGCGGAGTGCTGCGCCTTTATAAAAAGCGGAGTCTCTTAAAACCACTCTTAACTCTTAACTCTTAATTCTTAACTCTAAATTCTTAACTCTTAATTCTTAATTCTTCACTCTTAACTCTTCACTCATCACTCCTTAAGCTTCAGCACACACCCGGTTGAAGGTTCCAAAATGATTTTACTGCTGATCTCGCCAAGAGGGGAAACTCCTGCTTTTTTATCGTCAACAAAAATTTGCCACGCACCTTCAGGAAGAATCAGTTCTTCTTTTTTCTGGGTGTCCGCGTTGAACAGCACAAGGAATGTATTGTGTTTTGATTTTAGCTGATAACCAAGCGCGAAATGATTATCGCGTATATCGAAGAATGTGATGTCTTCGTATTCGGCGCGGCGGAACTCGCTGTATGTATTGCGGAGTTTGGCGAGGCCTTTGTAGTATTCGACAAGCCCTTTGTTCAGTTCAGCGTGGCCGTAATTTATGTAATTAACAGCGTTGTCTTTATCGTAGGAATTATGGTCGATCTTTCCTTTGTTTTTGTCCTTCTCCACTTCGTTCAGGGGAATTATTTTCGACCGCGCGTATTCCTGTCCGGAATGGATCATAAGCATTCCCTGTGAAGTAAACAAAAACAATGCGCCGAGTTTATTCAGCTTTGCCTGGGGATAAGTGAGTTTTACAACTGATTCCGGATTATCAATTACGGCATTTTCATCGACTTCCCTCAGACCGATACGGATAAAGTCGCCGAATGTATATCCGTCGTGCGCTTCGAGATAATTCACTGAATGTTCTTTGCGCACGAAGAGCCCGTGCCTGTCGCGAAGAAGCGTACCCTGCACATAGCTTTTAATTCTCTGCACCGAATTGTTTCCGTACCATTTACCGAATATCCAGCCGTGGCCGTCTCTCGGGTTTTCGCCTTTAACGCCGTTGCGTATCTGGTCGTTCCAGGCGCCCCAGTCGCGCATTGAAAAGCCGATCGGATCATATCCGCCGCCCCACGGTTCGCACACAAACACAACATTGGGATTGATCTTTCTCGCCTGGTAAATTATTTCCTCGATGGTTTCCCAGTCGATAAGTTTTCCGAGGTCGAAACGGAAGCCGTCAATGTGGTATTCCTGCATCCAGTAGAGAATGCTTTCGACAATGAGCCTGCGGGTCATCGGACGCTCTGTTTTAAGGTCGTTGCCGCACCCGCTTTCCGCGCGGTAGTTGCCTTTGTTGTCGAGGCGGAAGTAATATTCGTGATCGATTTCTTTCAGATTGCCGGATTCATATTCAGATAAGTGATTGAATACTACATCCATAATAACGCCGAGCCCTTCTTTGTGAAAGGACTTAACCATATCCTTAAATTCATTGCGCTGCTTTCCCGATTTTCCTTCCCATACATTCCAGCGGAGTTCTTTCCAGTTTTCGGCATAGTAGGCTTCAGGCGCAAAGAAAGCCGCGGTCATATATCCCCAGTGATTACGTTCGTACGGGTTCCACGTGTTGTACCTGCCCTGCAATGTGTCCATATACGGAATTTCGATATTTGCGAATTCCATAGTAGGGAGGAGTTCAACTGTATTGACTCCGAGCGATTTTATATATTCGAGCCCGCCTTTAATTCCTTTTTCCGTAAGGCCCTTATATGTGCCGGGATTCTTAGCGCCTGTACTCGGATGAACGGTCTGATCGCGTACATGCATTTCAAAAATGATGATATCGCGCCAGTCCCGCTGGATCCAGGTATCGCC
>CAIMOS010000224.1 GCA_903843135.1 uncultured Ignavibacteriales bacterium
ATAGCCTTCCTGGGCCTCAAATTCCCGTCCAATTATTCATCAAATCGTACTGCTTTGCCCAATTGGCACACTTTTTGAGTATTAACCTTTTAACCTATTTATAAATACAGGAAGAAAATGAAAGTCTTTACAAGCACAGTATTTTTTGCCCTCTTTTTCATCGTATGTCTGGTTTGTTCTCAGAACATTTTTGCCCAGGTAGCATCTCTTGAAGCAACCATATCACTGCAAAGTGTGGATGGTGTACAGATCCCCTATCAGAACGGATTTGCACTCCCTACATTTGAAAAACAGAACCGTGAAATTCTCGACCTCAGAGGCGAGTGGAAAAAGCAAAGATTTTCAGCCAATGATAATACTACTCTGGCCCGGAGAGATGCAACCGGATATGCCAACCTGGTAACTGAAGCGCAGAACAGGCATTTACCGACATTTGACGATTCTTCCTGGCCGGTAAAAAATCTTCCTGCAGTTGAAAATGAAATGCGCACTTTCCCGACAGTTCCCGAATATTACCAGGACGGTGTCTGGTACAGGAAGACTTTTACGGTAAGCGCCGCGAATGCCGGTAAATATGCAAAGCTTATGTTTTATGCGGTGAACTACGTCGCGGACGTGTGGCTGAACGGTGTTTATCTCGGCTACCACGAAGGCGGTTACACCCCTTTTGCCTTTGATGTTTCTTCAGTATTAGTAGCCGGCGGCGAAAATAAACTTGTCGTGCGTGTAGATAATCCTGAGTGGGGTGTCAGAAATGATATTGTCCCTTACGTTGCCTGCGACTGGTTTAACTACACCGGAATAATTCACGATGTCTATCTCGAATTTTCCTCCCCGGTTTCCGTTGTCCGGACAAATATAGTTCCGCAGAGCGTTACCGGTAACATCCAGACAACAGTGGTTGTCAATAATTCAAATGCCTCTAATCAGAATGTCGATGTTCTGATAACGGTTTTTAAAGCTGATGTAAATGAATCAAATATTACAAGCGAAAAAGCCTCGGCTCTGATCGGCAGCGAAGCAGTCCTTAGCGGTACTGCTCAAAATACTTTAAGCATTCTGAGTGATTCTGTTAAAGTTTGGCGCACCAACCTTACAGTTGTCAATCCTGCACTTTGGTCTCCCAAGACACCGAACTTATATATTATGAAAGTAACTCTGAAACAGGGCGGGAATGTTGTCGATGAATATTTCACTCAGTTCGGAATTAGAACCATCGCTACATCGGTTGATAAGGTACTGCTGAATAACAGCCCGGTGTTTTTTGCCGGAGTTGCGCGCCACGAAGATCATCCAATCTACGGAAGAAGCATCCCCATTGATTCAATTTATACAGATATGCTCCGTGTAAAGTATGTCAAAGCAACAATGCTGAGAACGGCACATTATCCTAATCACCTTTACACTTATCTTCTCTCTGACAGGCTCGGAATAAGTATCGTCGAAGAGATTCCGGTTTGGTGGTTCGATACTCAGTTGCCCTGGGTAATTCAGAACAGCGCCCGCCACATACACGAGCAGATGTTCAGGGAAATGGTTTTTAAAGATTATAACCGCCCCTCAGTACTTCTTTGGAGTACCGCTAACGAATGCCTCGATGTGACCAACAGAAAAGCATTTATCAGTAAAGTTAATCTGGATCTGGATTCCAATTATCCCGACGGCAGATTGATCACACAATCAGCGGCAGCGGACAGACCGGGTTTCCACGATCCGTCTCAGGCGGCAGCTGATGTTGCCGGCTGGACGATGTATTTCGGTATCTTCCACGGCGGAACATATTACGATACTACAAGGTATTTCCTCGGAAAGGCAAACCTTGCTTATCCCGAAAAACCAATTCTTGATACAGAGTTCGGTTACTGGTCAGGCGAGAATAACTTTCCTTCCGGCCAACAGGCTCAGGTGACTGTTTTTAATGAAACTTTCAACGCATTCACATACAGAGCATCGGTGATAAGAAAAGACGGAACATACCGCGACGGCGGTTATCTGATGGGAGTAACGTGGTGGTGCATATTCGATTGGTATTCTCATCAGCACGCACAGGGCTATCAGTCTATGGGATTATACAAAATGCTCCGTGATTCGATTAAGGCTGTCGGAACTGCACTTCGTGAGGCCTACACGCCGTTTTATAATGTTGGCGGAGTTGCCACCGACGTTGATCCGGAAAACGCAGTGATGCCTGCTGAATTCGGATTGGAACAGAATTATCCTAATCCGTTCAATCCAGAGACCAAGATAGTTTACCATCTTGTTTCCGAAGCGAATGTAACGCTCAGGATATTCAATTTGCTTGGGCAAGAGATCACGAGGATTTCAGAAGATAATAAACCGGCAGGCACTTTTGAAATAAACGTAAATCTGTCAAGCCTGAACCTGAGCAGCGGAGTCTATCTATACCGTCTTGAGGCCGGCGAAATGACAGCCGTTAAGAAAATGGTTTACCTTAAATAAAATTATTTGGCAATCCGGATTTCCGAAATCAGGGATAATTGCCGCTTATTAGATTAATAAGCGGCGGTTATTTCAATAATAATCCGGGCTTAGGATGGGGCTCATAACCTCGAAAATTGCTCAAATACATAAGAAAATGCTTTGGCATTATTAATGATAGTAAAAACAGAATAATAAACGGATACCCTATTTAATTTGTTTACAACTTTTGACTTGCTGGCCGTGCTCACGTACTTCGTGATAGTACTCAGCATCGCCTTTTACCATCTGAGAAAAACCGAAGAAAATTATACTGATTATTTTCTTGCGGGGAGATCTATGGGCTGGGCAATGATAGGTATCTCAATTTTTGCCACGAATATTTCCAGCGAACATTTCATCGGCTTAGCCGGCGCAGGCGCAAGCAGGGGACTGGCTGTGGGTCAGTTTGAGCTGATGGCTATTCTGCTCCTTATCTTCCTGGGATGGATATTTGCTCCTGTTTATCTGAAATCGGGAGTAATGACGGTACCTGAATTTCTTGAACTTCGTTTTGACCGGAAACTCAGGAAAATATATGCGGGAATGTCCGTCGGAATTTATCTATTTACTAAAATCCTCGTCTCCCTTTTTGCCGCAGGTTTACTGTTTAACAGTATCTTCGGACTTAATATCTATACTTCTTCGATAATTATTGTGCTGATTACCGGATTATATTGTGTCATCGGAGGTTCGGTGGCGGTAATGCGCACACAGGTTTTCCAGGGCGTCCTTCTGATTGCGGCTGCGGTTACGTTATCCCTCTTCGGCCTGAACGCAGTCGGCGGTTATGAAGGATTAAAGCAAAAACTACCCGCAGAATTTTTTAATCTTTTTAAGCCGGCATCTGATCCGGATTATCCGTGGACGGGAATAATTTTTGGCGCTCCGATAATAGCATTTTGGTATTGGTGTACAGACCAGTACATAGTTCAGAGGGTTCTTAGCGCCAGATCAGTTAATGACGCCAGAAGGGGGACAATTCTTGCCGCATTTTTAAAAGTACTTCCAATTTTTATTCTGGTTATTCCCGGATTGATCGCAGCAGTTCTTTATCCCAATATCAGCGGTGATGAAGCATATTCGGCGCTTATCGCGGGTAATTTGCTCCCGGCGGGTGTAAAAGGGATCGTTGTGGCGGGACTGCTGGCCGCAATAATGTCTTCGCTCGCCGGGGCGTTCAATTCAACTGCGGCGATCTATACGAACGATTTTTACAAAATTAAAAATCCCGGATCAAGCCAGAGGAAACTTGTGTTGGTAGGAAGGCTCTCCACAATAGCGATTGTAGTACTTACGATTTTTATGGTTCCTCTGGTCAGGCTTTTGACAGCCCAGGTTTATCTTTTTCTGCAAAGTATTCAGGCGTTTATCAGTCCTCCCATTGTCGCGGTATTTTTATTTGCATTATTCTCAAAGAAAGTTAACTCAAGAAACGCGATTATAGCGTTAGTTGTCGGTGAGACTATCGGATTTTTCCGTTTAGCGCTGGAATTACTAAAAAATATTGGTACTGAACTTCATCCTGTCCTAATGAGTATCGCTTCTATTAACTTCCTCCACTTTGCAATTTTTATTTTTATTATCTCCATCGGAATTATATTCATCCTTGATCTGGCAACACTTCCTTCAAAAATAAATTTTTCAATCCAGACAAATATGATTATTGCTGAAAGCCTCAGGGATGTTCGGCAAAGTTTATCAGGGATCAGAAATTCTAAAGGAGTTTTCCTTAATTTTATGCTCTCAGCCTTTATTGTGGTTATCATAATAAGTTTATGGAGTATATGGTTTTAAATAGTTCCTGTAATTTCTCAATTAATTCACTTTCATTATCAACAAAAGATCTGAGGATCATATGAAAAAAATCTTTCTTGCAGCGGTTATGCTGATCGGATTCTCAATTTCTGCATTCCCGCAGGTAATTGAATCGTTCGACAGTAATATTCTTGCTGACACCACATACCAGTTCTTAACTGAAGGAGGAATCGGCCGGCTTGATTATTCGGTGAACACAACTGATTTCAAGGAAGGAACCGCTTCTGCCCAAATGAAATTTGTCATCGGCGCAATACACGGCTGGGGCAGTTTTGGAATCGTTGAAAAAATGCTTCCTGCCGGCCAGAGTATGGATTGGGCTTCATCAGATACACTTACCCTTTGGGTTAAAGTTACGGATGCTCCTGCAATCCCCGCCAACATGGTTTTTCGTGTTCAACTTATTGATCAGCCTGTTGCAGGCGGCAATAAGGAGATCTGGGTTTATGAAAACGCCACAGTCATCGATGCTGTTGCAAACTGGGCCCTGTTAAAAATTCCATTGAGAATTCTTTGCACAGACGGCAGCCAGAATCCTTCAGATTCCGGTTTTGTTATTTTCCCTTCAGGATGGGGAGGCAGCCCAACAAATAACTGGAATAACCAGGCGTTTGATGCCGATAAAATCATCGGTTACGATATTTGTGCTGTAACCTCAGGCTGGAATGCTTCAGGCAACCTTCCTGCTGATTCAGTAGGTGTTATATTAGACGGATTCAGCCGCACAGGAAATAAAGCAAAACCGGCTGTTTTCTTTAACGGTATCTTATTCCCGAGCCACATATCGACCTGGGCCTGGGGACAGTCCTCCATGACCGTTGAAACCGGCGCAGGCCGTGTTCCGAACAGCAACGCGATTAAGTGGGTTCAGGGAAATGAATGGGGCAACGGATGGACCGGAATCGGTATGACTGCAGGACAGCCTTACGACCTCTCAGGCGCCTGGTTAGTTGACAGCATTAAATTCTGGCTCAAATGCGACGCAGGAGTCGGAGCACTCAGAGTCCAGCTTGAAGGCGGCGGCGGAAAGAAAGGTAAAGTATTTACCCCGACAACTGACGGACAGTGGCATCCATATATAATACCTCTCAGAGATTTTGTTTACCAGGATAACACCTCCGGGTTTGATTCAGCACACGTTAACGTTATTGGTATGATGGCTGAAGCTTCAGGTATTGCAGGAAAGATAATTTATATCACTGACTGGTGGACCGGAAATCCGTCATTTGACGTTATACCTCCTGCTCCTCCAACAGCTGTCAGCTCATTCGCAGGAACCAACAAAAACGTGATTACCTGGACAGACGTTCCCGGTGAAGCTGGTGAAGTATATGATATCTATTACAGCCAGAACCCGATCACAGATGTTAATGCTGCCGGTGTTGAAGTAGCTAAATTTAAAGTAGCTGAAAATAATCAGTTATTTGAGCACCTTATCTACTCACCCGCGACTTCACAGTCCGTAACATATTATTACTCAATCGTTTGTAAAGACATTGCCGGAAACGCGAGCACCGCAAGCGTTAATTCAGCTCCTCTTGCAAATACAGCAAAAGGTGTAGCCTCTGTTTCACTTAATCCTCCCGCAAACTTTGTTGCGGACGGTCAATTAGCTGAGTGGAGCGGAATAACTCCTCTCATTATGAAACCTTCGGACGGATCAGGACACGTTGTTACGAATACAACAATCTCCAGCGATGCCGACCTCGCAGTAAAATCATATGTCGCTGTTGACCAGAACTATCTGTACGTAGCGATGGATATTGAAGACGATGTCGTCAGTTTCAATCCGGCTCTTGACAGTTATCTCAATGATGCACCGGATCTTTTTATCGGATTCTATAACTGGCACGGAGCACCACACACAGGTTATCAGGGCGGCGCTCAGCCTGACTTCCATTTCAGATTCGCTAAAAACCACCTCAGGATCGACAATGGCGCGGATACTCTCCTCGTTCCCGGAGTCAATTATTACTGGGGAGAGAAATTCCCTACAGGTTATGTTGTAGAAGCAAAGATGTCTCTTGATGCCATTGCTACACTGAGCGGAACAAACCGCTTCCTCCCTGTTGAAGGTATGAGACTTCCGTACGATTACGCTATCAACGACGCTGACGCTACAGGTTCGAGAGAAGGTATCTTAACCTATTCTCCTTACAATGAAGACCACTCGTATGAAGACGTTTCCCGTTGGTTATATACCTGGGTCGGAAATCTCTGGAATCCGGTTGGCGTTAAAGACGGTGACCTGACAGCAGATAATTATTCTTTAAGCCAGAACTATCCTAATCCTTTTAATCCTTCAACTGTAATCAGTTATTCAGTTAAGGAAGCAGGTTTTGTTACTCTCAAAGTATACGACCTGTTAGGCAGAGAGATGGCTTCTCTCGTAAACGAGTCAAAAGATGCAGGCACCTATGCAGTGTCTTTCGACGCTTCCAAACTGGCTACCGGTGTGTATATGTATAAGTTAACTGCCGGTTCTTATTCAGATGTTAAAAAAATGTTATTAGTCAGATAATATTTCAAAGCCCGGTCCGCTCAGGCGGACCGGGTATTTTTTATTAATTCCTTTACGGTAGGTTTATGAAAATACCATTTCAGTCTCGTTCGATAAGTTTAATGAAAATTTTAGGATTCCTTTTCTTTGTTTTGTTTACGGTTACCCTGTATCCCGGCCAGACCGGAAAATTAAAAGGAAAGGTCTATGATCAGGCCACCAAGGAGCCGCTATTCGGCGCTAACATTGTAGTTCAGGGAACTTATCTGGGAGCGGTCTCACAGATTGATGGGTCCTACCTTATCGCCAATATACCTCCCGGTGAGTATAAGCTCGCCGTCAGCAGTATTGGATACCAGAAGACAATCATCCAGAATGTCCTCATAAAAATTGATCTTACAACCACAATCAATATCAATCTGAATCCCGAAACTATCAATCTAAAAGACGAAGTTGTTATCACGGCTGATAAGCCATTGGTTCAGAAGGACCTTACTTCCACAAATTCAATTGTTACTGCAAATGATATTAAAGTTATGCCGGTCGAATCGGTGGGCCAGCTGGTCAACCTGCAGGCAGGCGTGATGGACGGCCACTTCAGAGGAGGAAGAACCGGCGAAGTTGCTTATCTGGTAGACGGCGTGTCGGTGACTGATGCGTTCAACAACAGTATGAGCCTGCGTGTTGAAAACAGCAGCATAAGGCAGATGGAAGTAATCAGCGGTACGTTTAATGCTGAATACGGACAGGCGATGTCCGGAGTTGTTAACATAGTTACTCAGGACGGCTCTTCCAAAACGGAAGGGTACGTGAATACTTATGTCGGCAATAACCTGACTTCGCATTCTGATATTTTTCAGAATTTAAACAAACCGGCAAGGCTCGCTTCAGAAAATTTTCAGGTAAGCCTGTCAGGCCCCACCGGCTTAACCGGCCTGACTTACTTCTCGACGTTCAGGTATTTTAACAATGACGGATACCTATACGGTAAAAGAGTTTATAACATTACCGACCAGGCTCCGACAGTAATCACCTCCGGCCTCTTTATTCCGCATAATACGGGTGACGGAAGTTTCGTGTCGATGAATCCGGAAAGGCATTATTCATTTAACGGTAAATTATCCTACGGCACTCCGGATTATAAAATTTCTTACAGTTTTTTCTGGGATGACAATTATAACCGTTACTACGACCACGGTTTCTCCTGGACTCCTGACGGTACGATGAAACATTACCGTTCTAACTTCATTCACAACCTTCAGTTTACTCATTTCCCGAGCGCGAGTACTCTCCAGTCCTTAAAATTTTCATTAAATACTTATGACTACAAAGGATACCTTTATGAGGATATGTATGATCCGCGTTATGTAGATCCGTCGCAGGGTATCCCTACATCGGGTTATACGTTCAGGTCCGGAGGAAATAACGGCGGACGGTATTACCGTACAACAAAAACAACTCTCGTACAGTATACGCTCTCCTCACAACTCAACAATGAGCACAAGCTCGGTATCGGAATTGAAGCAAGAATACACGATATGTTTAACCACAATCTCTCGATAGTTAATTTAAAAGAGGGACAGGTTGACTCGAATAACGTGAACATTTTTGAACTTGGCTATCCGAATGTCGGAACGATAACGGACAAAGGGAGCAATATTCGATATACAAAATATCCTTATGAAGTCTCTGCGTACATTCAGGACAAAATGGAATATGATATTCTTATAATAAATGCCGGTGTGCGCGTGGATTATTTTGATCCGCAGACCCGCCAGCTCGCGGATTTGAAGAATCCTACGAGAAATCCTGATTTCCCGGGCGCTAATCAGTTTACGCAGGTGGATCCGAAATTCCAGATCAGCCCCCGTTTAGGCGCGTCATTCCCAATCACCGATCAGGGTATTATCCGTTTTTCATACGGCCATTTCTTCCAGATACCAAGTTTTGAAAATCTTTATAACAACCCTGATTTTATTGTCCGCTCAGGCCAGTCATTAAGTAATATTACAGGTAATCCAGACCTCGGCGCCCAGAAAACAGTGATGTATGAGATCGGACTCCAGCAGGTCCTCTTCAATTCACTCGCAATTAATCTTTCATTCTATTCGCGTGACATAAGAAATCTTTTAGGTATGGAAATTATAGATACTTACGAAGGATTTAAGTATGCGCGTTTTATTAACCGCGATTACGGAAACGTCCGCGGCTTCCTGATGATGGTAGACAAGCGTTTTACAGATTTGTTTTCGTTTAAGATAGATTACACTTATCAGATAGCTGAAGGCAACGCATCGGATCCTATGGCGGTTTATAACAATAATCAGACCGATCCGCCAATTGAAGAAACCAAAAAAGTATTGCCGCTAAACTGGGACCAGAGGCATACTCTGAACATATCCCTGAATGTTGGCGAAATCAATGACTGGAACGTCGGACTTGTAATGCAGTATGGTTCAGGCACTCCATATACGGAAGATGTTAAAATCTCCCAGGGCGTCAGGTTTGAAAACGGAGGAACTAAACCATCCACCTTCAATGTTGATCTTCGCGCAGATAAAATATTCAATGTATTTGATTTTAACGTCAGTACGTTCGTGCTTGTATATAATCTTCTGGATATTAAAAATGAGTACGGCGTTTATTCCTCAACGGGGCGTGCAGGAGTTGATCTGAATACAAAATACGCAGGCGAGATAATCGGAATTAATACCATTGGTCAGTATGTCAATAACCCGGCTATGTACTCCAGGCCGCGTGAAATACGCGCCGGTTTCGGGTTTGGATTTTAGGATAAGGATAGAAGTATGTTAAAAAATATAATTTTTGGTTTTTTGTTCTTTGTTACAGCGATAAATTACGCGCAGATATCTAATCAGACAAGGCTTTACCGCTCTGATGAAAAAGGTGACTATCTGTACAGGCGTGAGGGAATTATGGACGGTAACTTAGTCCGTACACGTTTTTACAATAACGGTGAAGTAGGGCAGTGGCCTTATGACAGATCCGGTGAGTGGCCTAAAGGAACAGGACACACATATCTTGACGGTGTTGCGGTTCTGATTGCAACAGAATTCACAGCTCCCGGAAACAACCAGGTAGTGCACTCCCTCGCAACATCCTATAGGGAATGGATGGACAAGGATCAGGCGACGGGATTGATCTGGGGACTTGAACCTGTACCGGGTTACCTCAATAAATCTTTTACAAAACCGGCAATCAATACCGATTCACGTTCGTGGCCCAAAACCTGGCCTGCCGCTTTGGGCTTAACGCCTGACTGGGATTCGTTATGGTACGGTTATTTCGGACGCGGCGTCCAAAACTCAGACTTTGAAACATTCTTTGTAATGGATGATTCCAAGGACCGTGAATACCGCCAGGTTCCTTTCAAGTATTTTCCAATTCTTGATGATACATCCCGTGGCGGAATCGGATTACGTGTTGAAGTCCGCGGTTTTCAGTGGTCACACGTTCTCGCGGAAGATATCATTTTTTGGCATTATGATATCGTGAATATAAGCGATTTCAATTACCCGAAATCTCTTTTCGGTTTTTATACGGATTGCGGCGTCGGCGGCAGAGATGACAGCGAAGACGACAACGCATCATTCGACAGAACGCTCGATCTTGCTTATTGCTTTGACTCTGACAGCAAGGGACAACCAGGAAACTGGCTGACCGGTTACTACGGCTACGCCTATCTTGAATCACCCGGAAACTCAACTAACGGAGTTGATGATGATAACGACGGGCTGGTTGACGAGAAACGCGATGACGGAATTGATAATGATAACGACTGGGTCAAATATGGTGATGTAAACGCCAATGGCGAGTGGGACAGCGGTGAACCTTTGAATGACGATGTCGGCCGTGACGGTGTTGGTCCGTGGGACCTGCAATACAACGGGGCGGATGCAGGAGAGGGCGACGGAATTCCGACTTACGGAGAACCGAATTTTGATTTTACTGATAAGGATGAGTCAGATCAGATAGGACTTACCGCAGTTGCCATCTACCGTTTAGGTCAGGGAGGTACAGGCGGCGGATGGCCGAAAGATGATGAGGCGATGTGGCTGAAGATGAATTATAATAATTTTGATACTTCACTCCAGCGCGCGAATATAAGTATGGTTTTCTCTTCGGGGCCCTTCCCGCTCAATATTAATACACGCGAACGTTTTTCGATGGCCCTCCTTTTCGGCGGAAATCTCATTGACATCAAATTCAACAAAGAGACTGTTCAGCAGATTTACAACGCAAATTACAATTTTTCCAAACCGCCTTACAAACCCCGCTTAACGGCCGTTGCCGGTGATAAAAGGGTGTTCCTTTCCTGGGATAATGTGGCGGAGTTGTCGCGGGATCCTTTTCTCGGGTTTGAAAACAATAATCCTTTACTCGGATACAAAAAGGATTTTGAAGGATATATGATCTACAGAAGCGAGGAGTTCGCTTTCAATGATATTAAAGTGATCACTGATTCGAGAGGTGACGTGAAATACTGGAAACCTATCGCACAATTTGATTTGAAAGACAGTATAAGCGGACCTGATCCGGTAGGTATCAACGGCGCGCGTTTTTACCGCGGCGACAATACCGGGCTGCAGCATTCATTTATGGATACGACAGTTACGAACGGAAAAAGATATTACTATGCGTGCGTTTCTTATGATATGGGTGATCCGGCTTTCGGAACCCGCGGACTTCAGCCGACTGAGTGTACGAAGATCATCACTGAAGACAATACCGGTACTATTCAGTTTCTTGATATAAATACCGCAGTTTTGACTCCGAATGCACCTGCGCTCGGTTACGTGCCCACCCAACTGGAAGGCAGCCTTTCGAAGGTAACGGCCGGCCTTGGAACCGGATCTATATCAGCCTTAGTGTTAAATCCGAATTCGATTTTGAACGGAGCAGTTTATACGGTTAAATTCAGGTCTGATACCCTTTATCCGAAATATAAAACTTTAAGTTTTGATCTTATCCGTTCTTATAATGGTGCCACCGATACGCTTCAGAAGAATGTTGATACTACCTATTTCGGCACTCAGCGTTTCAGCGCTCCTTTTGACGGAATAGCTTTAACTGTAAATAATGATACCTCCGTCGTGATCGATCCTACGGCAACCGGATGGGTGGTCGGAAGAAGCAATCTTGGAATAGCTGCCTCTGCGGAAACATCCAACCGCGGCCTTCCGTGGCCCGCAGATTACGAAGTCCGCTTTTACAGTTCTGATGCGGACACAACATACATATACGCACCGCCGAGCTATCCGATTATTCCTGTGAACTTTAAGGTTTATAATATTACGAATGGCAAACAGTGCAAGGTCGCGGTAATTGACAAGGATATGTCAAATTCGCTGACCCTCGGCGATGTTATTCAGATCATAGAATTTGTCGGAGCGGTGTCGATGTCAAATTCAAGGATTGCCTGGAATGTTTCGTACGATTCATCAATGTTCGGCGCTGCCCGGTATCCGGAGGACGGTGATAAATTTGTAATTAAAACTAAACGCCCATTCCTTTCCGGCGACTATTTCGCTTTTACAACGAAATCAGAATATGTTGATAACTCCGTGGCGAAGAATAAGCTTTCTGAAATCGGCGTTGTGCCGAATCCTTATCTTGGCGCTGCTGCCTGGGAGAGAGTAAATCTAAATTCAACAGGGCGCGGAGAACGCAGGATAGACTTCATCAATCTGCCCACTGAGTGTACGATACGTATTTACAATGTTGCGGGTGCGCTTGTAAAAACACTTTACAAACAGTACAGCGAGACAAACGGTGCCGTTTCGTGGAATCTGATCACCGAAGACGGTATGGACGCTGCTTACGGCTTGTATATATATCACGTTGATGCGCCGAATGTCGGCACACACATCGGCAAATTTGCAATTATTAAATAAGGATACAGAGATGAAAACGAAAAACTATATCATATTATTTTTAATTGCTGCTTCGTTCATCGCGAACGGCCAGGGATTTACCTCATCAGTATCCAAACGCGGAACATCTGCCGCCCCGTTTCTTTCGATAGGACAGGGAGCAAGGGCTGTTTCTATGGGTGGCGCTTTTGTCGGTATCGCGAATGATGCATCCGCACTCTATTGGAACCCGGCGGGTATCGCCGAACTTGACGGCGGGAACTTTATCTTTGACCACACTCAATGGTTTGGAGATATTAATTATAATTTTCTTGCCGGTACTTATTATATAGACGGTTTCGGAACCATCGGTTTCAGTCTCACAGGTTCTGATATTGGCGATATGAAGGTGACTACAATTGACGAACCGAACGGAACCGGCGAGGTATTTACCGTCACTGACGTGGCTTTCTCTTTAGCTTATGCGCTGAGGCTGACGGACAGATTCTCAATCGGATTTAACCCGAAATTTGTTTATCAGTCCATCTGGAGAATGAATGCGTATGCTTTTGCTTTCGACCTCGGAGTGAAATATGTAACTCCTTTCGATAATGCGATCCTTGCTATGTCGGTCTCAAACTTCGGAACAAAAATGCAGTTAACGGGAAATTCAAATCTCGTACTGCACGATCTGAATATCCAGTCAACCGGAAATAATGAAAAAATTCCGGCCTACCTTGAGACAGACGAATGGGCGCTTCCGCTTTCATTCAGGGTCGGCGTTGCTTATAACGTATTAAATACTGAATACAACAAGGTGACCGTAGCGTTTGATGCTATTCATCCGAGTGATAATTATGAAAGCATCGATATCGGCGCGGAATACGCTTATGACAACTTCGTCTTTGTAAGGGGCGGCTATAAATCGCTTTTCCTAACCGACTCTGAAGAGGGAGTTACTTTCGGACTGGGTATCAGGCAGAATCTAGTTAACAGTGTAGGACTGGTTTTCGATTACGCCTATCAGGATTTCGGCCGTCTTACAAACATACAGAAGATCACACTCGGCATAAGTTTCTGAGAGTGAATAGCGGCGTGGTGTTTAGTCTTAATTTTTCAGGGTAATTTTTTTGGATAATTATAACATTTAAGTTCAGATGAGAAAATCAGTACTCTTATTATTTATAACTTTATCGGTTTTGGCATTCGGCCAAAAACCTGTGAACACAGATAAAGCACAGATCAATAAAAAGGTAACTCAGCTTCTGTCAAAAATGACGATTGAAGAAAAAGTCGGGCAGATGACACAGGTTGCGTTAGACGTTGTTTCCTCCAAACTTGGGAACAAAAACCAAAAGCACGAGCTTAACGAAAAAGCGCTCGAGGAAGCGATACTGAAATATCACGTCGGCAGCATTTTGAATGTCGCCAGTATGGCGAATTCTGTTGATTACTGGCAGGAATTAATTACGAAGATACAGGACGTTGCGGTCAAAAAATCACGGCTTTCCATTCCGGTTATATACGGTATAGACGCTATTCACGGTGCAACATACACTCTGAACTCAACATTATTTCCGCAGGCTATTTCGATGGCCGCTACATTCAATAAGGAACTTTCCTATAATGCCGGCACTATTACCGCAAGGGAAGTCCGTGCCTGCGGTATCCCGTGGAATTTTAACCCGGTTATGGATCTTGGCAGGCACGTTGTCTGGCCGAGATTCTGGGAAACATACGGCGAAGATTCATATCTTTCTTCAGTTTTGGGTTCAGAATACATTAAAGGTTCCCAGGGTGATAATACTGCGGCAAACGATAAAGTGATGACGTGCCTGAAACATTATGTCGGTTATGGTTTTCCATCTAACGGCAGGGACCGGTCGCCGGTGTTAATGTCCGAGAGAACCCTGAGGGAACTTTATCTCCCGGGATTTGAAGCAGGAATAAAAGCCGGCGCTATGACGCTGATGGTTCATTCCGGCGAGGTAGACGGAATCCCTACACATTCCGACTACCGCCTTCTTACTGAGATACTCCGCGGCGAGTTAAAGTTTGAAGGTGTCGTAGTCTCTGACTGGGAAGATATTAAACGTTTGTATACACGCGACAGAGTTGCGTCTTCACCTGAAGAAGCGGTGAAGATGGCAGTTATGGCAGGTGTTGATATGAGTATGGTCCCGATGGATTACAGTTTCTATGATATTTTGCTCGGACTTGTAAGGAGTAAAGAAGTTCCGGTGAAAAGAATAGATGAGGCTGTTTCACGCATACTAAAAGTTAAATTTATGCTCGGGCTTTTCGAGAACGCCTATCCGGATAAAAATCTGAAATCGGCTGTCCATACAAAAAACAGCGATGATATGAATCTTATGGCTGCTTCTGAATCAGTTGTACTTACTCAGAACAAAGGCAATCTTCTGCCGCTTAAAAATCCAAAAAAAATCCTGGTAACCGGGCCGACTGCAAATATGCTTTCAGTTATGAACGGCGGCTGGACGATTACGTGGCAGGGTAATGAGGAATCATTATATCCGCAGGAAAACAACACTGTGCTTGAAGCTCTTCAGGCTAAGTACGGTAAAGAAAATGTTATTTACTCTGAAGGCACCTCATTCGATAAAGATATAAACACTGATAAAACAGTTGAACTCGCAAAGAGCTCCGATGCTGTGGTTGTCTGTTTAGGCGAACCTGCATACTGCGAAACTCCGGGCAATATTGATGAACTTCAGCTTGATGATATACAGCTGCGCCTCGCGGAAGAATTGAATAAAGTTAACAAATCAGTCGTTCTTGTTTTGCTTCAGGGGCGCCCGCGCGTGATCAGGAAGATAGTTGACCAGACTCCGGCGATTTTGGTGGCAATGCTCCCAGGA
>CAIMOS010000225.1 GCA_903843135.1 uncultured Ignavibacteriales bacterium
AGCAGGTATTAACAGTAAAAGAATAAGCAACCTCCCCACAAGCGGGGTATATATTATTGCTCTACAGGGCAGTGATATATTTTTAACAAACAAAATCACATACATTAAGTGAAGGTGTACAAATGAAAAATGTGCGGTTCCTTGCAATTCTTCTGGCTTTAGCAGCCATGCCCGGCAGTTTTGCGCAGTATGAACGTGATACTTCTACAATTAATTTTGAGATCGAATGCGGGTTCGATCCGGGAGCAGTGGAAGTATTCCCGCCCATTGTATCAACAGGCACTAAAAAGATTACAGTAATTCTGGTCTCAAGCCCTGGCGCACCTGATCATCCGAAACTCCCGTTAAATGAGGTAACAAATTTTAAAAATGATCTTGAGAATTATTTTTCTCTAATGTCCGGAGGACAATTTAATCTACTTGTTGAGACGGTAGTTCAGAATCCAACTCCGGTGGCCGGTAAGGTAGAGTTATTTTCATTGCCTAACAGTTTTGATCCCGCATTTCCTTTGGCGGGATTTGATGCAATTTTGGAAGATGTTGACGATGTTTATGATTACAATGATGCCGATTATGATCAGGATGGGTATGCGGATCATATATGTATAGTTATCGCTAAGTTTAGTCCTGCCATACCTGCAAAATTGTATGGTGCGGCAATGATCGGCTCCGGTATTTTCGAATCAAAAGACATCACCTCGTATCAAACACAGTCAGGTTTTGTAGAGGTAGAAAAAGGCAGTATGGCGCATAATTATTCAGCCACACAAAATAACTATTATGACAGGTTTACGATTTTACAGCACGAATTAACTCACAGTCTTTTTGGTTTACCGGATATTGAGCACGCTATGGGGGATCCTTTGTGGTACGCCTTTGGCGCTTTTGACGGAAGCATAGGCTTCAGGTTTGGCAACTATCCTGCCTACTGGAATCCACAGTTCCGAGAGTACCTTGGCTGGATAACAAAAATCCCTGTCAGTTCCACAACAACGCTTTCCCTTTCGGACTTTGAAAGTTCTACCGGTTTTCCGGTCTACGAAATACAACCGCCAAACGCCACACAGGAAAAATTTTGGATAACTTATTATGATTATAATCAATTTCAGAATAATAATTTTCTTAAAGACCTTCCTGTAAAATACCTTCAAGCACAAAAAAGCAGTCTTGTATGGCGAAGGCGATTAAACTATTCAGGTACTACAGGATTAAGCTTTAATAACAGGCGCGAAGCATCTCTTACACTGGAATCCGCAAGCGGCAAATGGGAGTGGAAATCAACTAATTCCGGAGTGCCTAATGCCAGAAAGTTGAGAGACACATATAGTGACGGCCGCTACATACCAAACATCAGTACAGGTTTGGACAGCCTCCAGCAAAGAGGGAGCTATATATGATTAGATGGGAATACCTGGTTTGGTACATATCCTGATTTACGGGTAGGAAGTTTCACTAATTATTTCAAAATGGATCAGAGCCAGGATTTTGCGTTCTACACCAATCCCAGTTCAAACCTTTCAAATTTTTCGCAGAACGGTTTTCCGCTTGATCGTACCAGTGGATTAGCGTTGAAAAATTTCCGGATCGAAAATAATGTTGCAAAAGTTGATGTAATATTTGGTCTTGAAAGTTACATTGTAGATAAAAGCAGTGTAATAAAAGCCGAAAATCTGCAAATAAATGGTGACGTAATAATAAGCGGCGCAAATGTAAATATGCAAGTATTACCCG
>CAIMOS010000226.1 GCA_903843135.1 uncultured Ignavibacteriales bacterium
CGACTGAGATTCAGCTCGACTTTTGAAGGTGTATTGAACTTCAAACATTCTTTGCGAAACTTTGGGCCTTCTTAGCGTAGCTCTGCGTAACTGTTCTTGCAAAGTAACGCAAAGGACCGCAAAGTGTGGACGCAGAGTACCGCAGAGTTTAAGTTATGGTGTAGGCTGAGATTCAGCTCGACGTAGGGGGTATCGATATTTTGAGGGGTCGAAATAAATTTCGACCTACATCTTTTTTGCTTGACACGAGTACCCTGGTATTTTATATTGGGGCAGTGAAAAATTCATTTAAAAATATCGTTATCTCCTTCTCCGCTTTCTCCTGGTGGCCTCCCCGAGGCCTATAATTTCCTGTTGCCTATACGGCAAATTACATACAGTTCTCTTAATCACTTTTAACACACAACACTTTTAATTTTTAGTAATCATTTTTGATTATTGCGGAGATAACAATGTCTAAAAAATATTATTTACCTGAAGATAAACTTCCTAAAAACTGGTATAACATTCTGGCGGATCTGCCAGTTCCTCTTCCCGCGGTGTTGCATCCGGGCACAAAGCAGCCGATCGGTCCGGGCGACCTTGAACCGCTTTTCCCAATGGATCTGATCCTGCAGGAAGTAAGCACTGAACGATACATAGAAATTCCTCAGCCGGTGCGTGAAGCGTATAATATATATCGTCCCAGCCCGCTGATCCGGGCGACCCATCTTGAAAGAGCGCTGGGTACACCTGCAAAAATTTACTATAAATACGAAGGCGTAAGTCCGACCGGCAGCCACAAGCCTAACTCTGCGATACCGCAGGCATACTACAATAAAATTGCAGGCATCAAGAAACTGACGACTGAAACAGGCGCGGGGCAGTGGGGCTCATCTCTCGCGTTTGCGGGCGCGATGTTCGGAATGGATGTAGACGTGTTTATGGTCAGGGTCAGTTATGAGCAGAAGCCTTACAGGAAAGCGATGATAGAAACATTCGGCGGAAGAGTAACGCCGAGTCCGAGCAACAGGACAAATTCCGGGAGGAAAATTCTGATGGAAGACCCGGATACTCCGGGGAGCCTTGGCATCGCGATAAGCGAAGCAGTGGAAGTCGCGGCCACTAATGCTGATACCAAATACTGTCTCGGCAGCGTGCTGAATCACGTGCTGATGCACCAGACAATTGTCGGCAATGAAGCGCTGCTTCAGTTTGAGGATGCGGGTGATTATCCTGATGTAATAATCGCGTGTACGGGCGGAGGAAGCAATTTCGCGGGATTCACATTTCCGTTTATCGGCGAGCAGTTGCGCGGAGGGAAAAAAGTACGCGTGGTTGCGGTTGAACCTGCCGCCTGTCCAAGCCTGACCAAGGGCCGTTATGCTTACGATTTCGGAGATACGGTGCAGCTAACTCCTTTAATGAAAATGCACACACTTGGAAGTTCATTCATTCCGCCGGCGATTCATTCAGGCGGGCTCAGGTATCACGGAATGGCCCCGCTTGTGAGCCATTTGAAAGAACTTAATCTGATTGAAGCCCGCGCGGAGCAGCAGACGGATTGTTTCGCGGCGGGAGTAACATTCTCACGCACGGAGGGAATTATCCCGGCGCCTGAATCAACCCACGCAATAAAAGCGGCAATTGATGAAGCCTTAATTTGTAAAGAAACGGGTGAAAGCAAGGTTATCGCGTTTAACCTGAGCGGCAACGGATATTTCGATATGCAATCTTATATGAATTACTTTGCGGGCGCCATACAGGATCTTGAATATTCCGATGATGACGTAAGGAAAGCGCTGGAAGAAGTGCCGGTTGTTTAAATAAAAAAAAGCGGGGCGGCAAAAACAGCCGCCCCGCTCAATTATTGAAAATATTTTTTTAGTTATAGAATCTTACGCCTACCCTGAAAAGGAAACCGCTCATATCAAAGGAGCGTATAAATGTTTTCTTCTTGCCGGACGCGGCATCTGTTACTTCATAATCCCAGCTTGGCATAGATGAGTGATAGGCAACCTCAGCGAGCACTTCTGATCTTCTTCCAAGTTCGTGTTTTACACCCGCTCCGACGCGATAACTGAAATCCATCGCCGCCTTAAGTTCATCCTCGCTGGTTTTCTCGAAGTTGCGGTAGAAAATTATGAGAGTTTCGAAACCGATGCTTCCTTTAACATAAGCGGTCAGTTTATTATCAAGCGGGAAATTCGCGTTCATATTAAAAAGAATCGGGAAGTCGTGCAGATTGGTTTTTGCCCGCAGTTCGTTATCGGTTCCCAGTCCGCCGAAATTCTCATTAAACTCAGCCACAAGTTTCTGATCAACATAATTCTTGTTATACCAGTCAATGCTCCAACCGACATCAAAATGTTCATCGATAAATTTGCTGCTTTCATATCCTATAATGAAACCGCCGTTTGTAACCTGGGGATTATAAAATCCGAGTTTAACTAAAGTTGCCTGGAACTGCGGATATATGCTTATGGCTGAAAGCAGAACAAAAAATACTATTTTAACAGATTTCATAGGAATACCTTAACTTTTTTATAATGTCCTGCAAATATTGTTCCTGAAAAAACCATCAAAATCCCGGATATTGACAGGGAGAGTGAACTGCTTTGTATACAGTTTAGTATTCAGAATAGTGCAGTGGCGATAACAAGTGCAAATTTAACAAAATCGCCTTAATTTAGCCATTGAAAAGATTATTTTACCGTTTAATGATAATTACGGTAAATTTTCCCGGCTAATGAATACATTATAAACTGAATTTTTACAACAATAAAACAGGAAAATGTTATGCGGAAATCAGCTTTACTTTTTCTGATGCTGGCGTTTACCGCCTCATCATTTGCACAGGTAGGCACTGCGCAATCTTATAAAAATAATCTCTTTTCTTTCACATCCCCAGGCGCAATGAAGTTCGGATTATACGGATTTGATAATCCCGCATTGTTGGGAACGGTAACACAGCCGGATTTGCTGATTACCTGGACGAACCAAAACGGTTCGTGGGCTGATACCAGGAAAATTGGCGCGTTCGCTGCCGCCAGGAATATCGGATTTTCCGTACAGAGTGAAAACAGTTACGGACTGAAGGTGATGGATTATAATCTGTCATTTGGCGGGGGCTCGCAGGAAGGCTCAGCAGGCTTTGGCTACGGATGGGCAACCGGAGATAAAGCGGCTATGGGAAGAAGCACATACTGGACATTTGGCGCGCTAACCAGGCCGTTCAAGTACCTCTCAGTCGGCGCAGTAGGATACATACCGAAAGAGGCAGACGCCGAAGTAATGGTTGATGCAGCAGTAAGACCTTTCGGAAACGAAAAGCTGGCCCTGTTCGCGGATTATTTGTATAAGAAAAACAGTGTTGACGCGGACAATTTATGGAGCGCGGGCGCAGCAGTGGAAGCGCTTCCGGGAATCAGGGTGACAGGCAGATATTTTGAAAACAAAAATTTTACAGTCGGCGTGCAGCTTGAGTTCGGCCGTGTAGGTATCTCATCGCAAAGTTACTTTGATAATAACAACGATTATTCTTACAATTCGTACGGAATCAGAGTCGGCGCGTATGACAGGAATCTGGTAAGCGGATTTCAGAAGGCTAAATCATATCTGCCGATAAAGATGATCGACGGAGTTAAGTACAGTAAATTCGTGCTTATGGATAATTCCCAGACACTGCTGGGTATGATAAAAAACATTGAAGCGGCGAAAGATGATCCGGCAGTTAAAGGAATTTATCTCAATCTCTCCGGAATAAATGTAAACAAGGAAATGCTCTGGGAGATCCGCGAAAAACTTAAAGAGTTCAAAGAGAGCGGAAAAGAAATCATTGTCTTTATGGACAACGCCGGGCTGAATGAGTATCACTTTGCTTCGATAGCGAACGAAATATATATAGATCCGATGGGAATGCTCTCTTTTGAAGGATACCTGATGGGAAGAAGTTTCCTTAAAGGAACGCTCGACAGGCTGGGCCTCGGATTCGACGAATGGCGCTTCTTCGAATATAAATCGGCGAATGAAACGTTTTCACGTACAAAAATGAGCGCCGCGGACAGGGAACAGAGGCAGGCTATTGTCGATGACTGGTATGATATCGCTAAGACGGACATTACAACCTCCCGCAGTATCGCGCCGGAAAAATTTGACGATCTGGTGAATAACATCTTTATCGTTACAGCAAAAGACGCGGTCGAAATGAAACTTGTTGACGGCATCGCAAGATGGGATTCAGTTGAAAATAAGATAAAGAAGGACGAGTATAAATTTGTCTCCGCAAAAAATCTCGCCGCGAACCGTATGCCGGAAGACAGCAGATGGGGCAAGAAGCCTGAAGTTGCGGTTATCTATGCGCTTGGGGCCTGCGCGATGGATGAAGGAATAACAGCAAGGCAGCTGATTAACGATGTAAACAAAGCGGTTGAAAATGAAAATGTAAAAGCAATAGTTCTCAGAGTTGATTCACCCGGCGGTGATGCTTATGCGTCAGATATTATTGCCGAAGGCCTGAAAAAAGCAAAAGGTAAAAAACCTGTAATCGTATCCCAGGGCGCAGTAGCAGGATCAGGCGGTTACTGGCTTTCGATGTACGGTGACACTATCGTTGCAGCTCCCGGTACAATCACAGGTTCCATCGGCGTAATCGGAGGAATGCTCTATAACAAAGGAATGCTTGACAGCGCCGGAATTACAGTTGATCACGTTAAAAAAGGAAACCACGCGGACATCGGATTCGGCTTTGTTATTCCTTTGCTGAATATGCCTATCCCTGACCGTAATATGAACAGCGAGGAAAGGCTTGTAGTTGAAAAAATGATCAGGGGTATGTATAAAGAATTCGTTACAAAAGTTTCACTGGGGAGGAACAGAAGTTTTGACGATATCGCGAAAGTCGCCCAGGGCCACGTGTTCAGCGGAATGGACGGACTTAACAATGGCCTCGTTGATGTGCTCGGCGGGCTTGATAAGTCAATTAATATCGCTGCAGATAAAGCCGGACTGAAAAAAGATGAGTATGATATAGTCACCTTCCCTGAACCGGGACTTTTTGATGTAAATATCTTTATGCCGAAACTTATCTCGACCGAAATCGCGGATAATCCTGTAATACAGAATATTAAGGTGAGAGTTCAGAATAACGGGAAACCGTTGTTGATGATGCCTATCGAAATGGAAATTGAGTAGGATTGCTTCTAACCCTTCCCCCGACCCCTTCCCTTTGCAAAAAGGGAAGGGGAGTTTTTAAAAGAAGGGGGAATTAAAACTATTCTGTTCTTATGATCTTGACTCTTCTGTTCTTCGCTCTTCCGCTTTCTGTGTTGTTGTTCGCAACAGGATCATCGCTTCCCATACCGCGGATTTTAAAACGAAGACGGCTTATTCCTCTGTCAACAAAAAATTCGAGAACAGCATTGGCGCGCTTCAGTGACAGTGCGCGGTTTTTCTCGGGATTGCCCTGTGCGTCGGTATGACCTTCGATAAGCCATTTTGATTTTGGTTCCTCATTCATAACAAGAACAAGTTTATCTAATTCCACATAGGCGGAAGAAAGCAGATCACTTTTTCCCGGCCCGAAACTTGTCGCGCCGCTGAGAACGTATTCCTTACGTGCCGGCGTTGGTTTTGATATTGGAATCTGCGGAACGGGAGCATCCTGAACAACAGCTTCTTTCTGAAGTTCACAGCCGGTTGAATCCACCTGTATGTTCCGGGGAGTATTCGGGCATTTATCAAGGTAATCAGCCACACCGTCGCTGTCTGAATCAAGCGGGCAGCCTTTCCTGTCGACAGGAATACCTTTTGCAGTGTTCGGGCAGTCATCCTGATAATCAGCAACTCCGTCATCATCTTTATCTCTCGGGCATCCGTATTCATCAATCAGCACACCGGAAGCAGTACCGGGGCAAATGTCCATATAATCCGGAACACCGTCGCGGTCAGTATCAACGGGACAACCGGAATTGCTAACTTTTACTCCTTCAGGGGTTCCGCTGCACTCGTCCATATAATCGGCAACGCCGTCGCGGTCGGTATCAAGCGGGCAGCCCTTCGAGTCAACTTTTATGCCGCGCTTTGTGCCGGGGCACTCGTCTTCGGAATCGAGAATGCCGTCGTTGTCATTATCGCTTTCGCCGAAGAAGGCGTATGAAAAACCTGCCATTGCGTTAAAGAAGAGATCGTTATCGGTTCCGCGAACTTTATTATCCAGATAATCTTTGGGACTGATTTGAATGCCGCCTGAGAGATTGAATATTAATTCATCGGTCAGTGGGATCCTGAAACCAAGGTCCACGTTGTAATTTACTTCGTTTCTCTTTACTCCATCCAAAGGCGGCAAAGTAACACCATTATCACCTTTGGGCGTATAGAAGTTATATGATCCGCCGACAGACAACTGAGGGAAAATAACCTCTCCAAGCGAAAGATTGTATATAATAGCCCCGCCAAAAGAGGTGATCTCGGTGCGAACCGTTGAAGGCGTGTAGCGGGAGTCCTTGTTATTCAGAAAAAGAAATGATCCATAGCCCTTTAATCCGAGAGAAGATTTTGAATATGTCGGGATAAAGTACTCAAATGAAACCTGTCCCTGGTAATCAAGAACAAAATCCCGGTAATCCGTCCTCGCGAGAGTAGAACCGCCGTTAACAGAAAAAAGCAGTGTGCCCGTAAATGGGTGATAGATACGGTTAGTTGTTTTCTGCGCGAATGCAATATTCGCTAACAGCACCACTAATATTAGTTTACTGTATATCCTCAATGAACCTCCGGTGATATGGAGTTAGTAATTATTAAAACTCAAATTTACTCAGGATTTGTGAGATATGTAAATATTTTGGCGGGCGGATCACGGGTTATTTTGGGTAATTGAGAAGGCTCAAGGCCAGCGCGGCAGCTTTACAGAATGAAGTTAAATTGTATGCGTGATCCTATTTTATTATATTTCAATTGCTTTGAATAATTAAATCAACCCTTCTTGCCCGGTTGGTTTATATGGTGAGGTGTCGAATGAATCAATAACTTTTACAAAAGCCATACCGGGTTCTTCTGCTGCGGATCTGGACCCGACCTGAATCTCAAACTTAGATTTTCCTATGAGATAAATCCGGATTATCTTTTTAGCGCAATGCTGCGATGATGCTCCCGGATGACCTGTAAATATTTAGAAATTCATTCCTCTTTTCGCCCCACATTTGTTTGTCATTATATAATGGTCACGTTTAAATTGTATGCTTATTAAGACTCCGATGCTTTTGCCCGCCAATAAAAGGAGGGTGCTAACCGCGCTTTTCCTTTTTGCCCTTGTCGTGATCGTTATCAGTTATGAATACTATCTCGACAGAGAGAAGAACATCCTTCAGCAGAAGCATACGGAACTTACCGGCATCGCAAATCTGAAAATATCCGAGATATCCAGATGGTACAAGGATGAACTTCAGGACATACAGATTATCTTTGACGGAGGATATTTAAGCCGGTTTCTCAACCAATGGATCGTCACGCGCAGCAACCGTGACAAGGAAGAAGTCCGCAGGTATATTACATCCCTAAAACAACAGCACGATTATCAGGATATATTCATAATTTCTACCGGCGGTGAAATTGTTATTAGTACAAATATCGAATCAGTTGTACCCGATTCGATAATGCAGATGAAGCTGAGGGAGTCGATCAGGCAAATGAAAGTCGTTTCAACAGACCTTCACAGGATCCCGAAGGGAAATAAGATATATCTTGATTTTTTGGCCCCGGTATTAGATAAGGGCGGGAGGATCACTGCAGTCATAGTTTTCAGAATTGATCCGGAAAAGTTTCTCTTCCCGACCGCAGCGTACTGGCCCGTGGCAAGCAGGACCTCAGAAACCGTATTACTCCGGAACGAAGGCGGGAGGGCGCTGGTGCTGAACGGTTTAAGAAATAACAAGGAAGTCGCATTAAATTTATCGGTGGGGCTGGTTGATACAAACAGGCCTGCTGTTAGAGCGATTACAGGATACACAGGGATATTTCAGGGCGTTGATTACCGCAGGGAAGAAGTCCTGGCACATTTAAGCCCGATTCCCGGAACACCGTGGTATATTGTTGTAAAAGTCGATAAATCCGAAATATACTCTGATCTGTACAAGGAATCCAGGTTGATAGCGGTTGTTACAACAATGCTGATAATGGTAGTAGCATTCGGTTTTTATGCGCTTTACAGCCGTTCGCAGAAAAATTTGTACAGTGAACTTTTAAAAACTGAAGAGAACTACCGCGATATGTTTGCGAACAATCCGCTTCCGATGTGGATATACGATCTGCATACACTCGCTTTCCTGGAAGTGAACGAGTCCTCTATTAGTAAATACGGTTACTCCCGGGATGAATTTCTGAGTATGAAGATTACGGATATTCTTCAGGGGGAAGATATTGAAAAATTGCTTAAGGACTCGAAATTTACCGGGAATGATTATATCTCCGGCACTATCTGGAGACACGTTAAAAAAGGGGGAGAAGTAATATTAGCGGAAGTCAGGTCTCATCATATATTATTCAACGGCCGTCCGGCAAGTAATGTGCTTGTAACCGATATGACGGAGGCTATGAGGGCGGTGGAAGCCCTTCGGGTGAGTGAGCAGAGATTCAGGGAGATGTTTGAGAACCACTCCGCGGTTATGTTGTTTGTGGATCCGGAAAACGGAAAAATTATTGATGCGAATAATGCTGCCGGCGAATACTACGGCTATCCGCTCCGGGTACTAAAAGATATGAGCCTCAACGAGATAAATACGGCCTCAAAAAGTGAAATTATGTCTATGATAAAATCAGTCAGGGACAGATCAAAAACGCATTTTGAAACGCAGCACCGTCTTGCCAACGGCACTGTCCGCGAAGTTGAGATCTTCAGCAGTAATATTCACATAGGCGGCAGGGACTATTTGTACTCAATCATTCAGGATATAACTGAGCGAAAACGTGCCGAGTTCAGAATAAAACTATTAAGTAAATCAATTGAGCAGAGTCCCGTAAGCGTAGTTATTACTGATCCGCAGGGTGTGCTTGAATATGTTAATCCGAAGTTCTCGGAGGTGACAGGATATTCGCCCGGCGAACTTATCGGCCGGACACACGCTTTACTTAAATCAAATAAACAGTCAAACAAATTTTATGAAGAGATGTGGGATACAATATTGTCGGGAAAGGACTGGAAGGGCGAGTTTCATAACAAGAAGAAGAACGGGGAATTGTTCTGGGAGAACGCGGTCATTTCGGCAATTGTCAATGAGAACGGAGACATTACTCATTTCGTCGGGATAAAGGAGGATATTACTAAGGAGAAACAAATGTTCGAAGAACTTCTTATGGCAAAGGAGAAGGCTGAAGAGATGAACCGGATAAAATCCAGTTTCTTCGCCAATATGAGCCACGAACTGCGCACTCCACTGATAGGTATTCTCGGCTATGCAGAAATATTGCAGGATGAACTTCCTGAGGACGATGATCTGGCGAGAATTGCGCATACAATCGAAATGGGAGGGCTGCGCCTGCTCAAAACCCTTAATCTTATATTGAACCTTTCAAAAATAGAATCACATAAATACGAAATTAAAATTGAAAGGACCGAGATTGTATCAAAAGTACGGGAAACATTTGAACTTTTCATATCCGTCGCAAAAGGGAAAAAAATCGGTTACTCATTCAATCCGGCAGTAGGATCAATTTACTGCGATATTGACAGCCTTATGTTTGACCACATAATTTCTAATCTGATAAATAATGCCTTGAAGTATACAAAGCAGGGCGCTGTACTTGTTAGTATTTTCGGCGATCCTGAGAACGCATATATTGAAGTGAAAGATACCGGTATCGGGATACCAAAGGATATGCAGCAAATTATTTGGGACGAATTCCGGCAGGTCAGTGAGGGGCTAAACAGAACATTTGAAGGAACCGGATTGGGACTGACCATTGCGAAGAAGTACACTGAATTTATCGGCGGACAGATATCCGTTGAAAGCGAAGAAGGGCAGGGGAGCACTTTTAGAGTGCAGCTGCCGCTTTCTGAGAAGACAATTTGAGCGGCGGTGCAGAGAACCGGTATTTATCAGTTTAAATGATATTCCGGGAAATAAACATTTGATAATTATTCATCTTCCCTTCTCTTTTTAAGAGAAGGGGCCGGGGGATGAGTTGCTGAATCAAAGCTAAAAACTCTCATCCCGGATAATCAATAAATATAAATGACTTTTGCTCAGAAGTTATCTAATGAAAAAGGAAGTCAGATTCCCGGCTTTTTAGTCGTAGCTCCATTGACAACCTACATAATTATAAAATTATTTAATTACAACTAACTTTTTGACATCCGAATATTTCTCCGCCGTCAATCTGTAATAATATATTCCGCTGGGTAATACAGAAGCATTGAAATATATTTCATACGTGCCTGGCGGTTTCTCTTCATTCACAAGCGTGGCTATATCTTTGCCAAGCGTATTGTATACTTTTAACACAATTCTCACTCCTCTTCCATCCGCGGAGGGGTTTGAAGCACTGCCGGGAACGCTATATTTTATCAATGTCGATATGCTGAACGGGTTAGGATAGTTCTGATACAATTGAATCGCGGTTGACGCCGACTCTTTGTCATCAACGGCAGTAAACGGAGAATTAAAGTAGATGTCAGCGTTCCTGATCACCATATTAAATGAAGTGTCATTCGCGGTTGTCTCAAGAGGGAAAGCGAGATAAATAACTCTTCCGGTATTTGAAGAAGATCCAAAATTTCCAGTGTACTGAACACCGGCGCCTTTTCCGTTAGAATACTTTATGCAAATCTTACTGCCGCCTGCCTCACCGACTTCATCGGGAAAATCTTCTTCGTATGTCTGGCCGAAATAGAAATTGATACCCTGCATCGATGTGGAATCCTGACCTCGTAAAAAAGTTACACCGGCGTCATCCGAAATAAAATTTGCTTTGAGGTAGTTGTTATAGAAAAATTTATCTGAAGTCGAACCGCGCCCGTATAAGTCCCAGCCGATCTCACTTCCGGAAGCAAAAAAGTTTCCACCGTTCTCGAGATAGTTCTTTATAAGATTTTGTTCAGAAGTTGAGAATGATTCATCGAGCAAACTTTCATCGCCCGCGATCCAAATGACCCCGAAATAGTCACTTAAGTTAATTGAGGGCTGATCAAGATACGAGGTTTTAACCGCCTCGTAAGAACAGTTAAGGGCCTTCAGCGCTTTCGCATAGTTAACGACAAAGTTATGGCCCGGGCCCTGCCAGCTTCCGATTTCCCTGGAGAATCCGTCAATGATCAGGTACTTCCTCTGGCTATTGGCATTAAAAGCGCTGTATGTATTTGACCAGTTTGATTCAGTATAAGTGGGCGGATTATTCAACACTTTCGCCACACGGTAAAATGCCTGTGAAGTTTCCTGGGGAATGACAGCGTTATCACTCTTAAGAACTGATTCGTTCATAACAAGAGTGTAGTTAGTTCCGTCAAATGATCTGTAAAGCCTGTAGCCTGCAATGTTCGAAGTATCGGAAACCCAGGTGAGTTTTATTTGGTTTAGCGGCATCAGTAAAGCAGATGTAATCTGCGGCCTACCGTTAATGTAATCGTTCTGCATAGAATTGTAATATCGCGGCGCATACGCAGTAAGGTCCGAAGCAAGGAACGACCAGTAGGATACATCCCAGTTTCTTCCCGCTGATTCAACGACTTTGAAGCTTCCGTTCGGGTTGCGCTCAAGGTATAGTCTTACGTGGCCCACTTTATGAATTGCGTCTCCCGGCTTCAGTGAATCCCACGAAGTATATTGAGTTGTAATATTCGGCATATAACTTGTGGATGCGTGATATGTCATCTGCCAGCAGCGGCTCACAAAACCGGAGCAATCAACCCCGACTGCGTAAGATGAAACGCCGTCGGTATTAATATCACCCGCGTATTTATTCGCTGCTAAACCGTCATTAATCTGCGCTAATGTGTTAAATCCTCCCCACTTATAAGGCACCCTGGCATTTCTTCCTGTCACAAGCCAGGGCGGAGTTCTTACGACATCTCCATCAGGTGCGGTTGTATTTGCAACGGCAAGATTTGCGGGCACGATATTATATCGGTGATATGCATAAGTTTCCCCAAGCCTTATGGCAGTGACCCTGCTTGCGGCAGCTTCAATGCCCTTCGGATTTTGCGGCGTGCTGCTCTCGCGTGCTGTTACAAAATTGTCATAGTGAAGAGAGTAATTATATTCCTCCGGATATTGAATGATTCCGGAATTAAAATTTGTGAGTCCGCTCCACTTTATTACCGACAAATTTTCTTTTTCAGTCAGAAGATGATACAGATTACCTTCCGTATCTATGCGAAACTCAGTGGGAAGTGAAAAGTATTTTATATGCGGAATTTTTAATACCGACCTTGTTTCACCGGAACCGTTAATACAATATATATACCTCTCAACAGACAAAGGAATTTCAGAAACATATTTTTCAACGAGAAGGAAGGTGTTTGAATTCTGATCGATGCCAATAAAATCTGTACAGGCAAGGTCGTTCGGGAACCGGATGTTAAAGGAGCGGGTAAGTCCGGAAAGATTATATTTAAGAGATAATCCCGAACGGTTAATGTAATTCAGATAGATCGATCCAGCTGCGGTTTTTATAACGCCGCCGTTATCAGCAACCGCCTTTTTTGCACCACCAATGAAGATTGTTTTGATACGACTGTTTTCCGTAAACCCATCTGGACCGGATATATCAGGTTCCGCGTTAATCAGATATTCAGAATAGTTTTCCGGTGCGATTATACGGTTCAGCCTGCCGTCAGAGAAAATAAGAACCCGCCTTTGGTCATTCAACGTAATCGCGATTTCATTCTGCCGCACATCAAATGAACTTATACCGAAGATACCGTCATTTTCTATTCTTGGTGTTACCCCGAACGCCGCATATGAGGATCTGAAAATTACCGAGCTCTTCACCTGGGCAGAAATGCCGGTTGAAAACACCGCGAATACAAAAATCAGGAGAAACTTATTCATAAAAATCTAATTCTATTTATTAATAACGAATTTACGGACAGCGGTCTGGCTGCCGGAGACAAGTTTGTAAACATAAACTCCGCTTGCCAGATCCCCGGCATCGAATTCAACTTCATAGGTACCCGGGGCTTGTGCCTGATTGACCAGCGAAGCAACTTCACGCCCGAGTATATCATAAACTTTTAAAGTTACCGGTACACCTGAGGAAACCTGTTCGGCACGAGAGCCGGAGACTGAATATTTTATTTTCGTTGATGGATTAAACGGGTTCGGGTAATTCTGATCCAGAGAAAACCTAAACGGCGCAGAAGAATTAACATTCAATATTCCGCAAATTCTAACAGTGCCGTCATAGTCTGTCTGACTAAGGCGATAAAAACTTTCACCTTTCGCCGGAGTTAAGTCCGTAAAGGAATAGTTGTGTCGCTCGTTTGAAGTACCTGCGCCGTTTATGAAAGCAACATTTTTATAATTTGTTCCATCACCCGAGTTATCAATTATGAAGCCTTTGTTGTTAAGTTCTGAGGCTGTACTCCATTTAAGAGTTACATTCCCTTCGGATTCCGAGGCGGTGAAAGAGGTAAGTTCAACAGGTAAGAGGCCAAGTTCATATATCCCGATATCGTCGATATACCAACCGTCCCTCACCTGGCTTCCGTCGGTGCGTAATTCAAACTTTATTTTTATTTGATTGCCGGCATAAGAAGAAAGATCAATTTCTTCTTTTACCCAAGTCGACTGGACAGAATGATAAATGGGCATACCTGCCGGCACCTGCTTCCCGCTGCCGGACGCGGGTTTTGTGTATCTGCCGGTGAGAGCGCTCCACGTACTTCCGTTGTTTGCTGAGATCATAACGACACCGCAGTCCCAGGTAGCCTCCATATCGAATTTTGTCCAGTATGTAAGTTTTGGGGATACAAGTCCGGACATATTAATTTGATTCGTTAAAGCCAAAGTGACAGTCGCGTTGTTAGAGTAGCTGCCTGATTTGCTGTCGGTGTAACTATTAGGGCCGGAAATGAAAGATGAGGTTGTTGCTTCCCAAGTCGGAGTGGCAGGGGATGCTGTGATGGTCCAGAGAGACGAAGGATTATTTGTTGTATCCTTAAAAGCAAAAAGAGGTACGCCGGTATAAAATTTTATGGTATCTGTACTGAAAACAATCTGGCTGTTCTGCATTTTCAAAAGAAGAACAATTTCTCTTCCGACGGGAGCGTTTGGTGCAACGTAAAACGAAACCGGAGTTGCGGAGTTAACGGATCTTCTGGCCGGTATCGAATCCACCGTAACACTGTTCGGGGGAACAGTAATATACGGATCGTTACTGCTGAGGACCGCGTTCACATTATATGCTGTGGCAAGGCCTTTATTCTTAACAGTAAATGAGATGCCTGCGTTGTCGCCGGGTGATACATATTGCGGGGTAAGACTATAGTTCTGCAAACCGACGTACTCCCCCGCCATCCACGCCTGGAAAAGATTTGGCCTGATGTTGCCCTGCGCGAGCGGGAATATTCTTGATTGCGGCGGCCAGAATCCGTCAGATGAAGTTCCGACTTCGAAAGTGTAGCCATAAACTTTTCCTTTTTCGGTCTGCTCTCCGTACATATAGTCCCGCGCAGTTCCGTTGGAGTTATAGGCCAGTGTCTGGTAACTTGTACCGTAATCATATCCGTTAAACTGGCTCATATAGCTTGCAAATTCTATGAACTCCAGCGAGTCAGGAGTAAGCCGATTGATGTAACCCCAGGGATAAATGATGGAGTTGTTATAAGAATGATAGTTTATATATGTTTTAAAATTTTTTGCTATAGCGAGATTCCTGATTGCCAAGGCTTCGGGTTCTGAAAATGCAGAAGGGCCGCGGTATGTTTCCTCAGACGGAACCCCACTTGAACCAACATTATCATATCCCCATTTATAGCCGAAGTTCCGGTTCAGATCAACTCCGTCAGAGCTGCTGTTGTTCCTTCTGTTCTTGCGCCACATTCCGCCGCCGTTTGGCGCGGTCGTGCGGTTATATTCATACCCATCCGGATTAAGACAGGGGACAAAATAAATTTCCCTGTTATTAACAAGGTAAGTCACTTCCGGATTACTGCCGTAGTTCTCAAGAAGATAGTACATAAAGTACATTACAGTGGCCATCGACTGCGGTTCACGGGCGTGGATCAGAGCATCAAATAAGGCCTGAGGTTCATTCTCGTTTATGTCAGGATTGTCGGAAATTTTGGCCGCCCAAATCGTTCTCCCGAGTTGAGATGTGCCGATTGAGTATTTTTGGGTTATCAGGCCGGGGAACCGGATGTACATAGAGTCCATTTGGTTTACGATTTCCTGATAAGTGTAATAACCGCCCATCGAACCAAAGCCGAAACCGTCTACATTATACTTCTCCTTGCTGTCTGAGACGATGCTGCTTTTTTCACTCCCGGTCAGTTTCGGTAGCGATGCATAGTAAGCCAGCCAGTCATCGATTAAAATCTCATACCGGTAAGGAAGAAGGTTGAGTCTGGCGAATTCCGATTCGCTAAGGAAAATCTGAACGGCATTGTCCTTGGTCAGTTCAGCTGTTTCAAGATCTATATTAAACGCGGCGAGTCTGGATATATCTTCCCGTGAGTCAATATAAATTTTCACCATTTTAAAGTTCTGGGGAAATAGTAAAACTGTGAAACTTAAAAAGAAAAGAGGTATAAGTATTTTCATCGGCCAGTCAACCGGATTACTGAAAGAATAAATGATATAATCTCATAAGTTATAGAATTATCAGGTAAAGTTAAAATCAAATGGAATTCAATCAGTCGGGAGACAGGAAATTTCTGCGGGAAAACTGATTCCGCGGATACCGGCAGATCAGTTTTATAATGAGAATATTGCCGATAATGCTAAATCAGAAAAGATCAGGTCTCTATGGGAAGGTAAACTACAAATGTAGAACCTTTGCCGAGTTTACTTTCCGCAGTGATTCTGCCGTTGTGGGCTTCAATGATCTTCTTTACAATAGACAGTCCTAAACCCGTACTTCTTTCGCCGGCAGTGCCGCCGCCGCTTCTCTTAGCAAACGGCTGGAATAACTTGGGGATATCAGCCTCGGCAATACCCTGGCCCTGATCTTTGAAGGACATTATCGCGTTTCTTCCTGAGGCGGCAAGCGTAATGCTGACTTCACTTTCGGGGTAACTGTATTTAATGGCATTGGAAATCAGATTATTAAGGATCTGCTCGATCTTAATCTTATCAAACACAATCTCCAGCTTATCCATTTCGGCTGTAAAATCAATGAAGATCCTCTTTTTGCCCGCGATAACTTTATTTAAATCAACATTATTCCTGATGACTTTAACCAGGTCCCAGGTTTCAGCATTGAGCTGAAGATTACCCGATTCAATTACGGCAATATCCAGCAGTTCATTAAGAAGCTGAAGCATAAATTCGCTTGAGTGTTTAATGATATCCATAAATTCCATTTCTTCTGAATTGAATTTATGGCCGGAATCGTCAATCAGCAGAGTACTGAAAGATAAAATCGCGCTGACAGGATTACGAAGATCGTGGGCGGCAATCCTTAAGAATTTGTTTTTATCTTCATTAAGTTTCTCGAGTTCAATGTTTTTGCGTGCGATCTCGCGGTGCATATTCATAAGCTGTTTGTTAGCTTCGGCAAGTTCACCGTTTTTATGGATCGCGTTTTCATATGTTGAAAGGAGCAGATCAATGATCTGCATTTTATCTGAATTGATAAAATACTTTTGTCCGCCAAAGAAGACATCAATTCCAGCATCAGAATCGTAAGAAGCTTTCCTGATATTTTTATTTAGCAGAACGTAGCTGACCCTGGAAATAAGGAAGTGCTCATTATATGGTTTTGTCAGAAAATTGTCCGCTCCTGCCTGCAGTCCGCGAATAACGTCTTTCGGATCCGACAGGGAAGTAAGAAGCATAACCGATACGTCTTTTGTGGCCGGGTTAGCTTTTATCCAGCTGCAAAGTTCATAACCATCCATCTCAGGCATAACAATATCTGAAATTACGAGGTCGGGAATTATCTGCTCCATTATTTCCCGAGCGATTTTTCCGTTGCTGGCGGTTTTAACAATATACTGGTTCTGTTCAAGTATATACCTCAACTGCTCAAGCTGAGTTAAGCTGTCTTCAACAACCAGAATCTGCTTTGTCATTCTAAACCAAAATTAATTTGAATAATATTATAAATTTAAGTAAAATTTGAACAGTAACCCTATTGAAAAGATCTGCCGCCTATTCAAACGGTTTAATCTGCAATAAATTAAGGTAATTAATAATTTCATCCGGATTAAGCATAAAAGATGCCGCTCCGTGATTTGCCGCTTCGGCCGGCATACCGTAAACTATACAGGACTCTCTGCTCTGGGCTATGGTAAGGCCGCCGGCATCTTTAATTTCTTTCAGTTCCCTCGCGCCGTCCTTTCCCATACCGGTAAGGAGAATGCCGATTGCCTTCTCCTTATACTGCATTGCAACACTAAGGAAAAAAACAGATACTGACGGGACTGAATTATTTACCGGATCTTCGTCCGAAAAAGAAAAGATACCTTCTTCTCTGATCTTAAGGTGCCTTCCCGGAGGAGCAACATAGCAATGCCACGGGCGGAGAACTTCTCCGTCCTCTGCAAATTTGACGCGGCGTTTGGAGAGATTTCCAAGCCACTCAACAAATCCGTGAGAAAATGCAGGAACAATATGCTGCACTATGACAATCGGAACAGTAAATGTGTCTTTGAGTGAGGACAAAATCTTTTCTATCACCACAGGCCCGCCGGTTGACGCGCCGATGGCTAAAATCCTGTAATCTTTTTTATCCGCTGATGTGGCGGGAAAAGTCAGCGGCTTGCTCTGGTGGAAATCAAGAATTTTTGGTTTTGTTCGCCTGACAACTTTAATTTCAGCCATTAATTTAATCGTCTGGCGCAGTTTTGCCGCAACTGTTTCGTACTTCTCCGTGCCGTAAGAAAGAGGTTTCTCCGCGATAGCAACCGCGCCGGCTTCAAGGGCGTTAAATGTTGAGCTGACGTCTTTCGGGTCATATTCGGAGCTGAGAATTATAATAGGTGTAGGATTCTTTTCCATTATCACCCTGGTTGCATCGAGCCCGTTCATAACCGGCATATTTACATCCATCGTAATAACATCAGGTTTCAGACGGTCGGTAAGCGTGATTGCTTCTTTCCCGTTTGACGCGATCCCAATAACTTCCAGTTCCGCATCAGAAGCGAGGCACTTTAGCATCAGCGTTTTTACCAGGGGAGAATCTTCAGCGACCAGTACCTTGATCATCTATATCATTCTTGAAATGGTTTCAAGTAAATTTGACTGTTCAAAGCTGCCTTTAACGATATATGCGTTCGCGCCCGCATCAATACCGCGTTCCCGGTCTTCGCGCCTGGAAAGGCCGGTCACTAAAATCACAGGGAGGTTTGCCAGCTTTGCATCCCTTCTGATTTCGGCGGTCAACTCGAACCCGCTCATACGCGGCATTTCAACATCGCTCACAAGGAGGTCAAAACTCGCAGTTTTCAATAATGTAAGCGCGTCTAAACCGTCGACAGCAGTACGGACAAGATATCCGTTGGTTTCAAGGATGTCTTTGATCAGCATACGCGAAGTCAGCGAATCATCCGCAACAAGGATGTTTTTGCCTGCTTTTCTGATAGCCTGTACGCCCGGAGTCACTTCGGCGCCCGAGAATTTTTCGATTGACATCACCAGGTCCTGCGGATTAATGACAGGTATAAGTTTGCCGTCGCCCAGTATTGCAGCGCCGAGCAAATTCCTGATTTTTTTTATTGGGAGCGTAAATGGTTTTAATAGTATTTCTGTTTCATTCACAATCCGTTCGATACTGACCGCGCTTAACCTGCCGGCAGAAAAAAATACCAGGCAGGTTTTAAGTTCGTCCTCGCTGCTCCTGTCCACAGCCGGGAGCCCGAGAATTCTGTACAATTCAATATATGATATCGGCTGGCCGTTGTAGATAATAGTTTTTTTGCTTTCAACGGTTTTAATTTCGCTATCGCTAACGCGTACAACACGCTCTACTTTAGAAGTAGGTATGGCAAAATATCTTCCGGAAGCGGATACAATTATACCCCTCATCGTTGTGATATAGAGAGGCACCGAAAGCGTTATTTTTGTGCCTGTACCGATATGTGTTTCTACAAGTATTTCGCCGTCGAGATTTTCCAGTTTTTCCTTAACAATCGCCATACCAAGACCGCGACCGGAAAGGTCCGTGATGACAGGGGAGGTTGATACATCTGAAACGAATATCAGATCAATAGCCTGGCGCGAGGTTAATTTGGCAGCTTCCGCCTCGGTAATAATATTCCGTTTTACCGCGGCTTCCTTAACTTTCTTCGGATCGATACCCTGTCCGTCGTCCTCAATTACGATCTGAATGATATTGCCGTCGCCGGAACTGATCTTAAGATCGAGGCGGCCCTCTTCCGGCTTGCCGAGGTTTCTCCGGGTTATCGGCTTTTCAATACCGTGATCAATCGAATTGCGAAGAACGTGAATGAGCGGGTCTTTAATCGCGTCAAGAATTCTTTTGTCAATTTCAATTTCCGCGCCCTGCATTTTGAATGCAACTTCTTTTCCAAGGTCGCGGGAAATCTCACGGATCATTTTTGGAAAAGTATTCAGTCTGTTAGAGAAGGGAGTCATCAATATTCCCTTCACATCCTCCATCAGCCGGAAAAGATTTGTATCAAGATTGCCCGTATTAGCGGCAGTATCGGCAGAGAGCCGCTTCATTTTCGAGTTTAATTCGGTAAGAAGGGAAGAAGTTTTTTCTATCTTGTCATAAAGCAGTTCGAATAGCGCCGAATCCGCTTTTGTCATCGCAAAATCCGATGTCATCAGATCAATTCTGAGGTGTTCAAGCTCGGAAGCGCTTTTTTTGAATTCGCTGATGAGGTTGGTAGTTTCATCTGCTTCTTTCCTGACGGCTTCAAACGCAAGTTTCGAGAAAAGGAGTTCCTGAGTCTGCGTAAACAGGGAATCAAGTTTGCTTCCGGGGACCCTGAAAACATCAAACTGAGTTGATCCATCGAGTGAATGAATTTCGCGCGATGATCTGTGGTCATCCGGCGCGGGAACTGGATCGTACTCTTTCACGGGTGCAGGTCTGGAATTTGGCGCGGGTGCAATAACTATCTGAGGAGGGGCAGGCGGAGCCTCCTCTGCTTCGCCCACCTTCATCCCGGCAACCGAAGTAAGGAACTCATTCAGAAGATCGACGTCGTTATCGAGTTCCAAAACCACATCGAGCCGTTCCTTTTCATTCGAAGTGTCGAGGTAATTGGTGAGGTTGTCGAGCATTCGCAGCAGAACATCAACAATTCCGCGGGTGAGGTTCTTTTCCCTTCGTTTAACAGCGGAGAAAACATTCTCCATATTCTGGCAGGCAGATTCGATGTCCTGAAGGCCGACCGCCCTGGCAGCGCCCTTTAAGCTGTGCGCCTGACGGTAAACCTCCTCGATCTTCAATTCAAAATTTTCCGGGGTCTCCGTGCCAGCATCTGCGATAGCCAGGGAGATATTCTGTATGTATTCAGCGGCTTCTGATTTGAAGGTCTGAAGCAGCCGGTTTAGAAAATCCTTGTCCAATTCAGATTATCAGATATTAAATGTTGATATTGATTCTCTCAATTTGCCGGTGATATTCTGAAGATCACGGGCCGACTGTTCAAGGTCTTTCGATGTTGAAGCATTATGGGCGCTGGCTTTTTTGATATTGTCCATCGCGAGCGCGATCTGGTCCATACCGATAAACTGTTCCTGACTGGAGACACTTGTCTGCATAGCAACGTCTGTAAATGTATTAATTGTACCTGCAAGCAATAATATTGAATCCTCGGCCTCTTTTGAAAGTTCCATTCCGCTTCTGACCATTTTTTCTCCCTGCTCTGCCGCCAGCGCAGTGGAGTTTATCGCGTTCTGAATATCATTGAGAACATTTTTTACCTGGGCTGTTGCGTGCTTGGACTGTTCCGCGAGGTTTTTGATTTCCTGCGCGATCACCACAAATATCTTGCCCTGTTCGCCTGCACGCGCCGCTTCAATTGCGGCGTTGACCGCAAGGAGGTTGGACTGTTCCGCGAGGTCGTTAACGGAAGCAATAATCTCACCGATGGCGCGGCTCTGCTCGGTCAGTTTAATAATACTGTTCGCGATAGTGTTCATCTGGTCAACGATCTTATTCATCGCTGCAAGGTTTTCCTCCGTCGCTTTAATTCCTTTGTCAGAAATTTCCGCTGCCCTCTGCGCTGCGGCTGAAACCTCGCGTGATTTTTTATTCGAAATCTCGGATGTTTTCTTTACCTGCTCCACGGTAGTTGTGGTTTCGCTGATGGCGGTAGCGGTTTGGTTCGCGTTAACGGCAAGCCTTGACGTAGCGGAGAAGATCTGGTTGGTAGAGGAAGTAAGAATGTTCGTGCTGTCCATAATTTCATTTACGATCGTGCCGAGATTGCCGACCATAAGATTAAGCGAGTTTACAAGAACATCATCTTCCGATTTTGGGACTATATTTGAGCGAAGATCGCCTTTCGCGATTTTCTCTGAAAGAACGCCGACTTCTTTCAGTGATAAAAGCATACCTTCAAACGACTGATAAAGCCTTCCGATTTCATCCTTGCGGTCAGATTCCGCGAACTCGAGGTTAAGATTACCGCCGGCGATTTCATCCGCGAGCGCGCTTAAATTTTTAATTGGTTTACTGATGATTTGGTTCGTGAACATCGAAAGAGCAATCAGAACAACAACAACCATTCCAGCCATAACATAAAAGAGAAGATAGTTCAGGAAGATGTCTTTGTTACCGCGGCGGGTGATTGCGGTTAAATCGCGCTTCATTATCTGATCGAGGTCATTAACGACAGTAAGGAAATCTTCATAAACCCCAAGGGAGGCGTTGTACTGCGATTCAACGAACGCACGCGGGAAAGTCGTGCCGTCATACTTCTTTTCGTAGAGGGCGATAATGTCTTTTTCGGCTTCAGTCTTATAGTTGGTATACGCTTTAATCAGGGCGTCAAACTGGTCCTTATACCTTGAGCCAAGTTCGTCTTCTCTTAATTTTATCGAAATGGAATTTTCAATCTCAACAATATGCTGATTAAAATCTTTGCTGATGGATGAAATTTTAAGAGAGTCGGGAAGAGTGATCGCGGATATATACTTCAAACGGTAATCGATCAGAAATCTTCTGATGTTTACAAGTTCATTATTAGGGCGGATAAACCTCTGTTCAATGGTGTGCTGGTTTTCCTCTAATGTGGTCAGGTTATCGTAGGAAGCGTATAAACTGACAAGGATTGCAAAAGCAAGAATGCTGAAAAGCATTGTCACTTTGTTCTTGATCGTCAGATTCATAAACCAATTCATATTCTTCAGTCTCCTGGTTGAATGTCAAACCGTGATATTAATAAAAAGTTTCTTCGACTTTAATAACTTGGTCGCGTCAAGTATTATAAGCCTTGAAGAAGTTACACCAACAGTAAACTCGTCCCTGTAATCACCGCCGACAAGCAGTGAATGATGGATGTCTTCTTTGCGTATTTTCTGAATTTCATAAATTCTGTCCGTCATTACCCCGATTTTCATAGCTTCGTCGGAAATGATAATAATTCTGTTTAAATCTGACAAAGGTGTGCCCGGAAGTTCGAAAAATTTTCTGATGTCAATAAGAGGAACCACCTCACCCCTTAGCTTAAAAATGCCCATAAGGAAATCGGGGCAATAAGGAAGGGGCGTGAATTCCTTAAGGAAGATCACTTCCTTAATACCGGTCAGTTCAAACGCGTAACGCTCCCCGGTAAGCTGGAACTCAAGAACGTCAACGAAATTTCCGGAAACATCCTCACCCTCCAGTTTTTGAGCAAGGATTTGTGCCCGTCTTAGTAATTCCGGATATTCATCTTTGTCGTTTATCGGGAAAGCGGCATCAAATTTGCTGTCAAAAATCATTTTTGCCTCAGGAGGAATTTCACATCAGATACCAGCATCCCTTCCAGCCCTTCAACGGCGTCATCATTTTTGTAATTCTCAAGCATTCTGAGTAATGATGAAGAGTACCTGTTGTACTCAATCTGACTCTCCGTTCTTTTGAAGATATTGCTGAGAACAAAATATGCGGCCAGATAGCCGGGTTCAATGAAGATAGTCTTTTTCAGTAATGAAATAGCTTTCTCGGTTTCGCCAAGTTCAAGAGAAATATTACTATAGACAAAATAACTAATATGGTCCAATTTATCGTATGCAATTATCTTCTCGCAGTACTCGGCGGCCTTTTTCAACTCGCCAAGATTGGCGAGGGAATTTATGAGCATTCGGGCGAGCGCCACATTGGAGGGGTTATCTTTCAGGGCCCCGGGCGCGGATATAACGCCCTCGCAATAGGCAACAACGTTCGCGTAATTTCCCTCATCATACGCTTTAATTGCTTCTTTCCGGGATATTTCGGAAGCCGAGATATTCAGAACAGGCGGCGGCAGAACAGGATTCTTCTTTTCCGACGGAACAGCTAACGGTGTTTTCTTCTCAACAGAAGGCTTCGGGTGTTTCGCCGGAGCACTTAAAGATTTTTCGCCTTTAGCAAAATAGAATGATCCGCCGAAGGACTTCTGTGTAAATCTGGGATCGGTCTGATACGGCAGTTCGGTTAATCCGAGGAAGAACGTTCCGGTATTCGTGAGGCAGTTATAAAACTTATTAACTATTTTTGATCTGAGTTCGTCGTTGAAATAGATGAATGTGTTGCGGCAAAAAATGATGTCCTGGTAATTCGTGCCGTTCATTATAGACGGGAACTCATCGGTTTTTAAATTCAAATGCTCAAAGCGGCATATTTTTTTTAATTCACTGCTAACTTTGATTTTGCCGTTCTCTTCAAAAAGATATTTGCCGTAATTTCTGGGATCTGTGTTCCTGAAGGACCAACGGGTATACTCGCCTTTTGCAGCGGCTTCCAGAAACTCGTTGTTAACATCACTTCCTAAAATCTCAATTTTCCAGCCGGGTGCATTGCTACCTAGTACCTGAAGAACTGTAATTGCGATGGAATATACTTCCTCGCCTGAACAGCAGGCCGCTGACCAGATTCTTAATCTCTTTTCATTTTTCTTGCGTTCTATCAGTTCAGGCAGAACAACTTTTTCCAGCGCGTCGAATGACTGCGGTTCGCGGAAGAAGTAGGTTTCTCCTATTGTCAGCTGCTTTGCAATCTCGGCGATGATTTCGTTAGAGGGATTATTCAGATCAATTGAGGCGATGAAATCATCAAAGACATCAAAACCAAGCCGCTTCGAAAGAAGATCCAGGTTGTTCTTTAACTGGCCCTCTTTGCCCGGAGGGTAATGCAGGCCGGTATATTTCTCAATAAACACGGCTATATCGGCGGGAGAAACAGGCGTCTGTTTACTCATTTTGTCCGGCTGTATTGATTTCGTTGTTGATAAATTCCCGGTCATCATCGCGGAAAATTTCCAGGTCATCAATGAGAAGAACCGTCATTTCGTTCTTACGATATATTCCCTTGAGATAAGTGAGGCCGGCCCAAATTGAATCGGGGGGAACGATCTGGCCATCCTGAACAGGAAATGTTTCACCGAGGGAATCTACTGTGATCGCGAATCTGGTCTTGCTGTTTTTTATAATGAGAAGTTTATCCGATAATCCAACGGGCTTGAAAGGTACTCCGCATTTTTTCCTGATGTTAAGAACAGGAATATAATCACCCTGGAAGTTGATTACACCGAGAAGGGACGGAGGGGCTGCCGGAAGTGGTGTTACGGCGACAGAATAAGTGATTTTTTCCACGTGCTCTAACTTAATTCCGTAGCTGAAACCGTCGAGATTGAAAATTATATAATTATTCATTCAATTAATCGGATAAACCTGTTTGACAGAACCCGTTCCGGCTATTGGTAAAAATTGGTTCAATAAGTAAATAATAGTAAATATATTATACGAAGATAAGGATTAATCAGATAAAATTAAGCAGCAAGACAGAAAATTCAATCCTGGCCCTGAAAATGGATGTGAAAAAAGAATATACCTGTAAATACGGTTCGCCGCTGAATTTGCGCGGTCCGAAGCGAAATTTTACACTGACGAAAAACAACTACATTTTTGAACCCGTTAAAACATTTTTCAGGAGAAACAGCGAGAACACACCCGCCGATATGGCGATTACGGGCATAATAAAAATAACGGGGAACACATTCGCGCCTGCCATCGCCATAAACGCAATTTTTGATACAAGTGCGCTCATAAGTACGGAGAGGAATATCATATACACATTCACAAATACGTAACCGAAGTTACTTCGTCTCAGCGCCAAGTACCCCGAAGCAAAGGCGAGAGGGAGGAAGATGCCGAGATCAAAACCCTGCACTACCAATGTTGTATAATGCTCAGCTGCAGCGGGAATAACCGTGCCGTCCAGAAGCGGCGGAACTACTATACTCAACCAAAGAAGCATTATCAGGGAAGCGTTTACGATCAGAAAAATACCGCCGGCCCTGTAGATCTTTTCAGATTTGATCTTCGCGCTGAAGTTTGTATAATCAAAAGATACAAGGAGCAGTATGAGCGAGAACAATGAAGCTGTTATCAGGGTAACATACGCAAGAAACATTTTGTTATACATAGCCATTGCGGTGTAAAAAAGATAGGTAAGGAAAAAGTATAACATCAGGCCCATTAATGACAACGTGCCTTTCACCGATCCGCGCCGCGCGAATATAAATGAAATTATCAGCAGCGGCACGGCCGCAAATAGCGTGACATAATCCTGCGCAATCCCCTGAATCGCGACATCAGCGGACATATGCCGGTACAAACCGTCGCCGTATAAAATCACCTTACTCCCGCGCACGGTAGGATGTTCTGTCCTTCCCGGTCCGCCGGAGGAAAATATTCCCGCGGATGCCGCAAATGAAGAAATGACAACGATATATAATACAAAAAATGAGAGAAGTCTATTATGTTTCATATGTTTTAAAAGGATCAATTTACGTTAAATAGTGAATTTATTGTTTCTGAATAAATCAGGCCCAACTGCGGAAAAGCCGCAATCAGAGTTTTTAAAATAAATATAAATTCTTGCTTGGGAACTATCTCAATTATAACTTTGTAAATAAACGCGAAATAATTATTTATAATATTAATGACAAGCAGGCGAAAATGTCCAGAATATTAATACTCGGAGCCGGCATCTCCGGACACACAGCCGCAGGTATTCTCCGGAATAAACTCGGCAGTCAGCATCAGGTAACCGTTGTATCCCCGAACAGCAAATGGAACTGGATCCCATCCAATATCTGGGTGGGAGTGGGGGTGATGAAACCCGAAGATGTAACTTTTGAACTGAGGCAAGTTTATAACCGCCTCGGCATTGAATTTCACCAGGCGAAAGCGACAGCCATTTTCCCGGAAGGTTCACAAAGCCGGCCTTCTCCGTTCGTATCAGTGGAATATACTGATCCCGGAAAAAAAGGGGAGACAGCAGAACTCACATACGATTACCTTATAAACGCCACAGGCCCGAAACTTAATTTTTCTGCAACTCCCGGGCTCGGCCCCGACGGTTACACTGAATCAGTGTGCACTTTCGGACACGCTGAAGAAGCAAACAAAAAGCTGCAGGCGCTGATCAGGGAAATGAAAAACGGCGCGAGAAAGAAATTACTGATCGGCACAGGCCACGGAACCTGCACCTGCCAGGGAGCGGCTTTCGAATATATTTTTAATGTTGAATATGAACTGAGAAGAGCGGGCGTAAGGGACAAGGCTGAAATAACCTGGATGTCCAATGAATATAAGCTCGGCGACCTCGGCATCGGCGGGCTGCATCTGAAAAGGGGCGGATACATAACACACAGCCAGATATTCACCGAATCGTTATATACCGAACGAGGCATAAAATGGATCACCGGCGCGGCCCCGGTAAAAATTGAAGAAGGTAAAGTTGTATATAAAAACCTTGCCGGAGAAGAAAAAACAATAGAATTCGATTTTGCTATGCTGCTGCCTCCTTTCACGGGAGTGGAACTTAAGGCCTATGATAAGAACAAAGGAGATATAACCGATCAGCTTTTTATGAAGAATGCTTTTATGAAGGTTGATGCGGATTATACTCCGAAAAAATATGAAGAATGGAAAGCATCCGACTGGCCGGCCACTTACCAGAATCCGATCTACCCTAATATTTTCGCGGCGGGGATCGCCTTCGCGCCGCCACATCAGATTTCCAAACCGATGAGCGCGCCTGACGGTACAGTTATCACTCCTGCTCCGCCCAGGACGGGTATGCCGTCCGGGATGATAGCCCGCGCCGTTGCGATGAGCATTATGGATATGATTAAGAATGAAAACACCAAAGCTACCCACAAGGCAAGTCTGGCAGAGATGGGCGCTGCGTGCGTTGCA
>CAIMOS010000227.1 GCA_903843135.1 uncultured Ignavibacteriales bacterium
CCTTTAACCAATTAAGTGAGATTTTCATATTTCATTCCTGCCTAAAACTGCCTGAGAAAACGGGTATCGTTTTCAAATAAAAGGCGAATATCATCAATTCCGTATTTCAAAAGCGCGATGCGCTCTATCCCCATTCCAAAGGCGTAACCCGTATATTTTTCTTCATCATATCCCACAGACTTAAACACATTAGGGTCAACCATACCGCATCCAAGTATCTCCAGCCACCCCGAATGCTTGCAAATCCGGCAACCTTTGCCGTTACAGAGGTAGCAGGTTATATCCATTTCTGCGCTGGGTTCCGTAAACGGGAAGAAGCTGGATCTGAAACGATACTTTATGTTACTCCCGTAAAACTCTTTCGCAAAAGCAAATAGGGTACCTTTCAGTTCGGCGAATGTGATGTCGGTATCCACCGCAAGCCCTTCTACCTGGTGAAACAGACAATAACTGCGGGCGTTGATATCCTCATTCCGGAACACCTTCCCGGGCATAATCGCGCGGACGGGAGGCTGCTGGTTCTGCATAACTCTCACCTGTACAGGCGAAGTATGCGTGCGGAGCAGGAATTTTTGGTTAATAAAGAATGTATCCTGCATATCCCTTGCCGGGTGGTCTGCCGGAAAATTCAGCGCCTCAAAATTGTTGTAATCGGATTCTGCCTCAGGGCCGTCATAAACCGAGAACCCCATCCGTTTGAATATCGATTTGATCTCGTCCATCGTCTTAATTATGATGTGCTTTTTCCCGGTAAGTACTTCCCTTCCGGGGAGCGTAAGATCGAGTACACGCCCGGAAGAATCCGGAGCGCTTTCGTATTTTTCTTTTAATTCAGCAAAAACGGACTGGCAGAAATTTTTAAGTTCGTTAAGATTCTTGCCAACCACAGGTTTGTCCTCTTTGCTGACATTTTTCAGTTCCTCAAAGAGCATTGTGACGCTTCCGTTTTTAGCGAGAAACTTAATCCTGAGGTTTTCAAGATCGGAGGCGGAGGAAACTTTCGCCGAGGCTTCCTCAAATTCTTTACGTAGAGTGTTTAATTGTTCTAACATACTTGTCTGTTTAAAATATAAATACCCTCCGCACCCGAGAAAATTCTGAAGGCTGCAAAGGGTATATTAATTTATTTCTGTATAAAGTTAACTAAAGCCGCAAATGCGTTTGGATGTTCAGTGCTTAACTGTGCAAGCATCTTACGGTTAATTTCAACGCCGCTTGTTTTAAGCAAGTTGATGAACTTTGAATAAGATAAACCGAACGGCCTTACGGCTGCGTTTATTCTTATTACCCAAAGGTTCCTGTAATTGCGTTTTTTCAGTTTACGGTCACGGTATGCGTGGACAAGTCCTTTTTCAACGTGTGTTTTAGCAATCGTGTGGACTTTCGAACGCGCACCCCAGTAACCTTTCGCTTTAGCTAATAGTTTCTTTCTTCTTCTGTGCGCAGCAACTTTGTTTTTTGATCTTGGCATTTTTTATCTCTCCTCTATTGAATCATTATGCTTACGCGTTTTGAATCAGCGTCGGAAACCATTGTTGACTTTCTTAGGCTTCTCTTTCTCTTTGTGCTTTTGGACGTAAGGATGTGGCTCTTATAGGCCTTCTTCCTTTTGAATCCGCCGGAGGCAGTTCTTTTGAACGTTTTGGCAGCGCCCCGGTTACTTTTCATCTTAGGCATAACACCTTCTTGATTATTTGTTGTTTATGATTTATTAGTTATTGTTTCTTTTTAACTTTTCCTTTTTGCGGAACGACAATAACGCTCAGGTTTCTGCCTTCCATTTTCATGGGGCTTTCAACCTTAGCGTGATCCGCAATCTTTTCAATAAATTTTGTCAGCAGTTCTTCGCCAAGCTGCGTATAGGCCATCTCTCTGCCTTTAAATACAACTACGGCTTTTACCTTGTTGCCTTCCTCAATAAAATTAATTGCGTGTTTGGTCTTAAATTCAAAATCGTGAACATCAGTGTTTGGGTGAAACCGGATCTCCTTCAGAACCGAGACGTGCTGGTTCTTTTTCTGGGTCTTCTCACGTTTCTGGAATTCATACTTGAATTTCCCGTAATCGATAATTTTACAGACAGGGGGATCAGCTTTGGGAGCAATCTCCACAAGATCCATCTCCCGCTCTTTCGCCAGCCTTACGGCGTCTTTCACAAGAAAAACACCTAACTGGGTGCCCGCTTCGTCGATCACTCTCACCCGGGACGTTGTTATAGCTTCGTTAATTCTGATTTCATCTATATTTGAAATATAAACCTCTAAGTTATTGATTAATCTTTATTTAGAACTTTTTGTTTAAGAAGTTCCGCAAAACTTTCAACAGACATTTTGCCTGTATCTCCTACTTTATGCTGTCGCACGGAGACCTCTCCGGACTGCATTTCTTTTTCTCCGATAACAAGCATATAAGGTACTTTATTGGTTTCCCAATCGCGTATTTTATAGCCTATTTTCTCATTTCTTTCATCAAGTTCTATCCTCAGTCCGTGCTCCCGGAGCTGCTCCGCGATTTTCTTTGAGTATTCGAGCGATGCCTGGGAAACCGGTATGACCGCCGCCTGAACGGGAGCAAGCCATAACGGGAATGCTCCGCCGTAATGTTCGATTAATACTCCGAAAAACCTCTCAAGTGAACCAAGCAATGCGCGGTGTACCATAAAGGGCCGGTGCTCTTTACCGTCCTCGCCGATATATTTCATATCGAAACGCTCAGGCAAATTGAAATCAAACTGGACAGTACTCATCTGCCATTCACGGTTGAGAGCATCTTTTATTTTAATGTCAATCTTAGGTCCGTAGAACGCGCCTCCCCCTTCATCAACTTCATATTCAAGCCCTTCATTCCGCAGGGCATTCTGAAGCGACACTGTGGCTTTCTCCCACAATTCATTTTCACCTACTGCTTTTTCAGGGCGAGTGGAAAGATAATACTTTAGTTCACCAAAACCGAATGCGGACCAGACCATTCTGGCGAACCTGATTACTTCGATAATCTCAGACTCTATTTGATCTTTAGTACAAAAGATGTGAGCGTCATCCTGAGTAAAGCCGCGTACGCGCAACAGTCCGTGCAGCACGCCCGATTTCTCATACCTGTAAACCGTGCCGAGTTCAGCCCATCTTAGCGGAAGGTCCCTGTAAGAGTGGAGTTTCGATTTATAAATCATTATGTGGAACGGGCAGTTCATCGGTTTGACGAAATAATCCTGATCGTCCACCTTCATCTCAGAGTACATACTCTCTTTATAAAAGTCCAGGTGCCCGCTGGTTTCCCAGAGCCAGCTGCGGCCCATATGCGGAGAATAAAGCAGTTCATAACCGTTATCGAGGTGTGCTTTTCTCCAGTAATCTTCTATTTCGAGCCTGATCCTCGCGCCTTTGGGATGCCAATAAATAAGTCCGGCGCCCGCTTCTTCGTGAACGCTGAAAAGATCTAACTGCTTCCCTAACTTACGGTGATCGCGCTTTTTGGCCTCTTCAAGGAATGCCAGGTGCTCATCAAGCATCTTCTTCTTAGGGAAAGTAATGCCGTAGATGCGCTGAAGTTGTTTATTCTTCTCGTCACCGCGCCAGTAGGACCCGGAAACGGTAAGTAATTTTACGAACTTAATCTTTCCGACCGAAGGAAGATGAGGGCCGGTACAAAGGTCGGTGAATTCACCCTCTTTGTATATGCTTATCTTTTCCTTGGTATCGTCAAGCTCGCTGATAATTTCGATTTTATAAGGGTCTTCTTTGGACTTAAAAAGATTCAGGGCAGCGTCTTTAGACAGTTCTTCCCTTTTGAACATCTCATCGGCTTTTGCCAGTTCAAGCATCTTGTTTTCAATGGCGGCGAGGTCTTCCTCGGTCAGTTTTTTATTAATATCGAAATCGTAATAAAAGCCTGAATCAATTGCGGGCCCGACGCCGAATCTGGCTTCAGGATGCAGGGACTGGATAGCGTGCGCCATTAAATGCGATGAGGAATGCCAATAAACTTCTTTTCCTTCAGCATCATCAAATGTAAGGAATTTAACAGAAGCATCAGAATCGAGAACAGTATATAGCTCTTTAACTGCGCCGTTAATCTTGGCAGCCAGAGCATCATCCAACAGCCTGGGGGAGATGGCTTTCGCGATCTCAGCCGCGCTGATACCTTTCTGATACTCCCGGGAATTACCGTCGGGAAAAGTTACTTTAATTTGTTCCATTTAACTCTTTAAAAAACCGCGAAATGAATCTCGTAATTGGTGGGTTCTATAGGATTCGAACCTATGACCTTCTGCACGTCAAGCAGACGCTCTAACCAACTGAGCTAAGAACCCCTTGTTTAAAAGCAGCGGAGGGGATTTGCCCCTCCCTGAAAATCTGTACCGAGGGCCGGACTCGAACCGGCACGGAAACAAGTTTCCACAGGATTTTAAGTCCTGTGCGTCTACCAATTCCGCCACCCCGGCACAATAAATTGAGTTGTTTAATCAGAATCTGAATTAACGCAAAAAAACGTCAAATTCAGGGCCTTTTAAGCACACTCGTAGTATTAAATCATTTTAATACAGATTATAAAAATACAATTCTTTACGAAATTAAACAAACCGGCGCAGAAAAAAATGGTAATGTTTTAAGCAGTAATCCCCTGTCTCC
>CAIMOS010000228.1 GCA_903843135.1 uncultured Ignavibacteriales bacterium
TCCTCACAAGTACGGTTCTGCAGCCTGCATTCCGTCCGCATTCTACATCAATCATTTTGTCCCCTATAAAATAGGATTTGGATAAATCGATATCGAATTCTTTCGCTGCGTCAAGTACCATCTGGGGAGAGGGTTTACGGCAATCAGCGTCCCCGGGCCCGCTGAATAACGGATGGGAAGTACAATAATAGAATTTATCAATAGGGGCGCCGTCGGCAGAAAGAATGCGGTTTAGTTCTTCGTTCACCCGCTCCACGTCCGCGACAGTCATTAATCCCCTGGCAACGCCTGATTGATTGGAGATAACGATTAATTTGTAATTAAATTTCTCTCTTAAACCTGCCAGCGCCTTACCGGCGCCATCGAATACCTTCAGTTCCGAGGGATCTTTAAGATACCCCGGATCTTCATTTAAAGTACCGTCCCTGTCAAGAAAGACCGCATAATTCATTTCTGATGGTTTAGTACGGTCTTATATACGTCAATATATTTTTTTGCTGACGCGTACCAGCTGAAATCAGTCTTCATACCGTTTTTAACGATCTTCATCCAGGCCTTTTTATTGGTGGTGAAGAGCTTCATCGCGCGGTCGATCTCCTTAAGCATAGCATCGCTGTCGTATTGCTTAAACACAAATCCGTTCCCGTCTTCATCTTTCTCAGAGAATCTCTGAACGGTATCGATCAATCCGCCCGTCTCACGGACAATCGGAACTGTACCGTAAACAAGCGAATACATCTGGTTCAGCCCGCACGGCTCATACTGAGACGGCATAAGGTACATATCGGCCCCGGCTTCGATCAGATGCGCCAGTTCATCATTAAACCCGAGATAGCAGGCGAATTTATCAGGGTGCTTGAATCCGAACTTTTCAAAAAACTGGTGAAATTTCTTTTCACCCGTTCCGAGAAGCACAACCTGTACGTCATTCTTTATAAGTTTAGGCAGACCCTCTAAAATCAGGTCAATTCCTTTGGATTCGTAAAGTCTTGAGATGATACCTATAACAGGGGTTTCGGGATTATATTTCATTCCGAAACGCTCGACGAGAACTTTTTTATTATGCTGCTTATCCTGGAAGGTCTTAAGAGAATATTTCTCCGGGATAAAAGTATCTTTTTCAGGGTTCCAGATAGAATAGTCGATTCCGTTAACAACCCCGAACATTGTATTTTTTCTTTTCTCCAGGACTTTATTGAGTCCGCCCGAAAGCTGTTTGTCCTGGACGATTTCTTTAGCGTATGCTTCGCTTACGGTATTGAGATAATCGGCATACATCAATCCCGCTTTCATAAAATTGAATTTCCCGTTATGCAGCACGCCTGATTCGCTCTTTAGTTTCGCCGGCAGGCCGGTTTTATCAAAAGTAGAGGCCGGAAATTCTCCCTGATAAAGCAGGTTGTGAATTGTAAACAAGACTTTGAATGATTTGAATTGAGGTTCATCTGCGTAAAGTGTTTTCAGATACGCCGGAATCAGGCCGCACTGCCAGTCGTTACAGTGAATGATATCAGGAATCCATCCTAATTTCAGGACCAATTCATACACCGCGCGTGCGAGCAGGATAAATCTTTCGTCGTTATCCTCATAATCTTTTCCGGTCATCGGATGTGTATAGAGGCTCTTTCTGCTGCCGAAATATTCCTGGTTGTCAAGGAAATATATCTGCACTCTGACTTTAGGGGAAGGTAAAAATGACGATTTTACGGAAAATTGCACATCTTTTTCCCCGATCTTAATATTTATGTCTTTGAGGCGTACAACGTCGTGTATTTTATAGCGGCGGGCGTCAATCGCGCCGTATTTGGGTACAACGATCCTGACTTCGTGATCCAGTTCTGTGAGTACCTGAGGCAATGATGCGGAGACGTCTGCTAATCCACCGGTCTTCACGAATGGAAAAAGTTCAGAGGTTACGTATAAAATTTTTAGCTTTTTGGACACAGAATTTAAAACCTATCAATTATGAATCCTCAAAAATACGAAATTTAGTCTGCTTTTCCTAAATTTCAGAGCTTTTTGAATCTGACTGTATATGCTATAATTGAGGGACCGGACAACCGGTTATCCGAAAAAAAACTGCTGCCGCGGTGCAGATATTGAGACATTTTCAATAGACTCTGCGCAAAAATTCACCCCAGACTAACCGGGTAGAAAAACGCAGTCTGCCGAATACCCCTAAATTAGTTTTCAATTTAGTTGTCAAAAAAAATTTAGTTCGATAGATTGTAGTGATAACTTTTCGAAAAAATATTAGATAATTATCCTGATGAAAAAAACCGTTGTCTTGTTTCCCTCTGTTTTGGTATCGCTTCTCATTTACTCCTGTGCTGCTGTACCTACCGGATCGCGTTACGGCGATGGGAAAAGCATCGATACTGCCGGAAATTCCTTTATAACCGAGGTAACAAAAGAATCTGTAAAGGCTAAGCCTTTCGCCTTTGATTTTTCCCCATACCGCTCCTGGCCCGGGATCACGGAAGTCCCGGCGGTGAATCAAAAAAGAAATTCAGGATACTGGTATTCTTTCGAAGACGATTCGGCTAAATCGGTCCGTGTACCCGTAAAATCCCCCGGGTACAGGATTCTGATCCACACCACCGACGAATATCCGGAAGCTGACAGTGTGAGAACTGCCATTTATCTCCGTACTAATAAGAAAGCTGTTTATCTCGATTTTGAGTCTCCGTTTTACAAGGTTAAAGTGGGCGATTATCAGTCTCAGCGGCAGGCGGAAGATTTGGACTTTCAGTTGAATCAACTTGGATTTAAGAATACCATTGTGATCTCCGATTCCATATTTGTATATAAATGAGACTATGATCACTTGCATACAGAACCCCGGATTAATTGTAACGCCAAATTCTGCCGGGAAAGATTGCCTTAGAGGGAAAGATACAGGTAATGTTCTGGCCATTGAGGGCCATTCCATCCTGTGCGAAGGGAAGAAAATCTCCGATATAATCCCTGACGGTAAAATAAAAAAAACAAAGATTGATAAATTTATCGATGTAAAAGGGAAAGTTGTTTTCCCGGGATTTGTGGAATGCCATACTCATTCGGTTTTTGCGGGATCGAGAGCATCCGAATATGTACTTAAATTGCGCGGAGCAACTTATAATGAAATTGCGTCAGCGGGCGGAGGAATAGTTAAAACCGTCAATGCAGTCCGCTCTGCATCTCCTTCCGGCCTTTACCACTTACTCAAAAAAAGAATCGAACACTTTATCAGCCAGGGTGTTACAACGCTCGAAATAAAAAGCGGATACGGCCTGGATGCTGAGACTGAAATTAAAATGCTTAAAGTGATTAAGCGAGCGGCCAAGAATTTCCCCATAGATATAGTCCCCACTTTTCTCGGCGCGCATACAGTTCCGGCAGAGTTTAAAGGCGACCGCGGAAAGTACATTTCTTTAATTATAAACGAGATGCTTCCCGCAATTGCGAAAAAAAATCTTGCCCGGTTCTGTGACGGTTTCTGCGAACAAAGCGCTTTCACCGCAGAGGAGATTGATCAGATTTTTGCGCGCGCAAAGGAACTTGGACTGGGCCTCAAACTGCACACGGAACAATTTACAAACATTGGCGGCCTGCAGACTGCCATTAAACATAACGCGGTCAGTGCGGATCATCTGGAAGTTATCCGGGAAGAAGATATTCCGTTTATCTCGAAATCTGAGACGGTTTCCGTGCTTCTTCCTGCTGTCTCGTATTTCCTGAATTACGACTACGCTCCGGCACGGAAGCTCATCGAGCAAAATTGTATCGTTGCTCTGGCTACCGATTACAATCCCGGCTCCTCGCCTGTAAACAACCTCGGATTAATTTTCTCGCTTGCAGCATTGAAACTGAAAATGAGCATCGAAGAAATTGTTACTGCCTACACTTTGAACGCCGCCAAAGCGCTTTCAATGAGCGGTGAAACCGGAACTATCGAACCGGGCAAACAGGCCGACTTTGCCGTTTATGATATAGAGCATTATAATGATCTTCCCTACTATCTTTCGGAGAACAGGAATGTTATGACAATTAAAAAAGCAAAAGTTATCTATCGAAATAAATGAGAAATGGTTAATGAAAATTATTGAATGTGTCCCCAATTTCAGCGAGGGGAGAGACAAAAAAGTATTTGACGCAATAGCTGAATCGGTAAAGGGAATTTCCGATGTAAAATTACTCAGCCTGGAACCCGACGGAGATTATAACCGCGTAGTTGTTACCCTAGCCGGCGGCCAGAAAGGAATACTTGATGCAGCTTTGAGTATGACCCGCACAGCTTCCGAAATGATCGATATGACGAAACATAAGGGTGAACATCCGAGGATGGGTGCTACTGACGTAGTTCCGTTCGTACCGGTCAGGAATGTAACAATGGAAGAATGTGCCGCGCTGGCTCGAGCTTACGGTGAAAAAATTTCAGCGGAATTAAACGTGCCTGTTTACCTATATGAAGAAGCGGCGTCGAAACCTGAACGAAAAAACCTGGCCACTGTCCGCAAAGGCGAGTATGAAGGGCTTGAAGCTAAACTGAAAGATCCCGAGTGGCTGCCTGATTTTGGCGCTCCTGTATTTAATCCCAAACTCGGCGCAATCATAACTGGCGCCAGGTTCTTCCTTGTCGCATACAATGTGAACCTGAGAACAATGGACCTTTCCGTTTCTAAGGATATTGCCGAGATGGTCCGCGAATCCGGAAGAAATAAAAAGGATGAAGCAGGAAATGTTATTAAGGTCAACGGAAAACCCGTTAAGGAGCCGGGACTTTTAAAATCTGTGAAGGGTATGGGTGTTTCATTGGAGAAATACGGAATCACACAGGTCTCAATGAACCTTACTAATTACAATCTTACCGGGATACACACTGCTTTCGAAACAGTAAAAAAACTTGCGTCAAATTACGGAGTTGAAGTTTCAGGAAGTGAAATAGTAGGGCTGGTGCCGCTTGAAGCGTTATCCCGGGCAGGTAAATTCTATGCCGGCGAAAAGGATCTCAGCGAACTTGATTTGATCAAAATAGCTTCTGATACATTAGGGCTCGAAGATCTTTACGAAGTAAATTATAAAGAAAAAATTATCGATTACCTTATCTGAAAAATATACTATGAATACCGAAATATCATTACAGGATTATCTTAAATCACTTTCATCAGACTCCCCTACCCCGGGGGGCGGTAATGTTGCAGCCGTCTGCGGATCGCTGGCTGCTTCATTAGGCGTAATGGTCTGTAACCTCACGATCGGAAAGAAAAAATACGCGGATGTACAGGATAAAATTATTTCACTGAAGAATGATCTCTCAGCGGCACAGGCGGCTTTTATTAAACTCGCGGGTGAGGATAACGCGGCATTCGATAAAGTTATGGCAGCGATGAAAATGCCGAAGGATTCAGATGAGCAGAAAGCTGAGCGCGGAAAAGCCATCGAAAAAGCGACTATGGAAGCTATAGAGGTACCTTTATTGGTGATAACACTTTGCGAAAATATAATGCAGTGGGTTATTGACGTTGCAAAATCCGGAAATAAAAATTCCGTCTCCGACGCCGGAGTCGCGTTAAGCCTGTTAAGAGCAGGCGCTGAAGGCGCCTATCTTAATGTGATCATCAACTGCGCTTCGCTTGCTGATCACGCCGTAGCAGAAGAAATTATGAAGGATGCTGATGCCCGGCTTCAGAATGTCAGGCACCATACCGGCAGCGCCTATAAAATGGTTTGCGATATCATCCTGGGACACGGATGAAAAAATTATTGGTTACTCTCAGTTTTATTTTTGCGGCAACTGTGCTGCTTCCTCAGCCAAAAGTTAAAACCGGAATCGAAGTTCTCAGAGATTCGGCTTTCTCTGTGCTTAAAGGTAAGCGTGCTGGTTTAATTACAAACCCTACAGGCGTTGACAGTAAATTAAAAGCCACTATTGACATTCTTAATGGCGAAAAATCTTTTTCTCTGACTGCATTGTATGGCCCGGAACACGGAGTCCGGGGTGATTATTCTGCCGGCGACCACGTGAGTACATATACTGATCCCTCAACAGGGCTTATTGTCTATTCCCTCTACGGCGCAACGCGCAAACCTGTTCCGGAGATGCTCGATAGTGTTGATGTTCTCGTTTATGATATTCAGGACATCGGCTCGAGATCATATACTTATATTAGCACCCTTGGACTTGCAATGGAAGCGGCCGCGGAGAACAATAAAGAGTTTATTGTTCTCGACCGGCCCAATCCGCTCAGCGGCATCAAAGTTGAAGGGAACCTGGTTGAGGACGGATATTACTCTTTCGTAAGCCAGTTCAAAGTTCCTTATGTGCACGGACTTACCGTAGGCGAACTTGCACGGTTTCTTAATGAAAACGGGATGCTGAAAAACGGAGTGAAGTGTAAATTGACTGTGATCCCGATGCAGGGATGGCAAAGGTATATGACGTTCAGGGAAACAGGGCTTCCCTGGGTTCCCACTTCCCCTCACATCCCTTATATGGATACTCCTTTCCATTACGTAGCAACCGGGATTCTTGGTGAACTCGGATTCATCTCAGAGGGAGTCGGATACACAATCCCCTTTCAAACATTCGCCGCCGAATGGATAAACCAGGACACACTTGCGGATAAAATGAATGCTCTCAACCTGCCCGGGGTAATATTCAGACCCCTTACTTTCAAACCATACTACGGTAAACATACCGGAAAAGTATTACACGGAGTTCAGATCCACTTTACTGACCCGTTAAAAGCTGATCTGATGAAAATACAGTTTTATTTCCTGCAGGTCCATAACAATATGTATCCTGATAAAAACCCTTTCACGAATCCTGACACTTCCCGTTTCTCGATGTTCGATAAAGTCTGCGGCACTTCAAAGATCCGTGAAATATTCGGGAAAGAAATGACAGTCCGGTCAATCAACGCTTATTTAGAAAAAGATATTGATGCATTCCGTAAAGCTACTGCGCCTGTACTTCTGTATTAGCATTCTGTTAACCGGAACGGCTTCCGGACAGATAGTATTTTCGGAATTCAAAAACAGTTCTGAATACAAAGGTAACTGGCAGCTTGAACGGGCTGTCCCGAACTTTATCGCTGATTATCTCCGTCAGTCTCTCTCTATCACCGCATATTCACCCGGGACTTTTATATCCTCTCTGGATGAGGGCGAAGATACGACTTCTATTTTTAACGATCTGGAGAGACTGACCCCTTACATAAAGAAACTTAATGCTACCCATTATGTTACCGGCACCATCGAGGTATTTGATATCAGCAGGTATAACTTTAGCGAGCCCACTGTCGCCGGATATGAGCATTACAGTTCTTCAATAAAGGTGAATATTAAGTTTTTCAATTTTGATAAAGGCACAACAGAATTTTCGGAAGCCATTGAAGGAAAAATTGATAAAGGCTCACTCGGAATTAACCTTCTCGGTAAACCGACAGACGAGAAAACAGCCTTTTACCGGCTTGATAATCTTGAGTTCGGCGGTGAAGAATTCAGTAAGACTATTGTCAACGCTGCGATGGTGGATCTTTGTGAAAATATTATTAAAGAGTTTAAGTATAAAAATCCCGCTTCCTACAGGCAGCTTAGAAGTTCCGCAGCAAGACTAAAGGAAGAAATACAGTCCGTTAAGGACAAGCAGCCGAATATAATTTCCGGAGAAATTATTATCTCAGATGACCTGACCGGGGATGTATTTATTAATCTCGGCTCTTCAGATCTTAAACTAAACGATATACTCAGCGTATATCAAAAGGACTTCAAGTTAATCGATCCGGTAACCGGCGAAGAACTCGGAAAGACCGATAAAAAAATCGGGGAAATAGTTGTGGTCGAAATGCGCAGCCCCAAACTTTCGCTTTGCAAAATTCTGAACTCGGAAATAAAAATAACAAAAGGAATGGCAGTCAAAAAAGCCGCCTCTAAGGATTAAAAAATTATGGGTAAAATATTTTCTTTATTCCTGACAGCAGGAATAATCGCATTGGGTGTATACTTCTCCGGGCTTTTCACGGGTAAAAGTGTTCCCCAAAATCTTTCCGGTCTCGAAATTCCGCACATCAGAAGCAACGATGTGATAATCCCCCATTCAGCTTACACACTCTCGTATAATGAGGAACACGAACAGGCGAACTGGGTGGCGTACGAACTTACACGGGAGGAACTTGCAGATAACTTCAGCCGGAATAAAATGCGATTTAAACCGGATCCGGACGTCCCCACAGGTTCTGCCGAAGATGATGACTACCGGAATTCCGGATACGACCGCGGACATCTCGCGCCTGCCGGTGATATGAATTTTTCCGAGCAGGCGCTTCGTGAATCATTTTACTTTTCAAATATCTCTCCGCAGCAGAAAAGATTCAACAGCGGCATCTGGAAAAAACTTGAAGATCTTGTCCGGGACTGGGCGCAAACTTACGGAAGTGTGTTCATCGTGACAGGCCCTGTGCTTGAAAAAAATCTTACTTATATTGGCAGAAACCGTGTCTCAGTCCCACGCTATTTCTATAAAGCGGTGCTGATCAATAACGGAAAACAGCCTCCCGGAGCTGTCGCATTTGTAATTGAAAATATAAGTTCAAAAGCGCCTTTGCGCAATTATATGATCACAATAGACAGCCTTGAAAGTCTGATTTCGCTTGACCTTTTCCCCAAACTGGATGACTCTGTGGAAAACCGGATCGAATCGAAAATTTCTCTAAATTACTGGTAATAAAGATTTATTTGTCATTATGGCATAATATTTGCCATTTTTACGCTTAAACTAATTCCAATAACCTCAAAATTCTTGACAAATTCACCTGTTTTAATATATATTAGCACTCGTAATTGTTGAGTGCTAACAACTTTTTTAACAAATTAAATCAAAAGGAGATACTATGAGTAAATTCAATCTTTCTCCGCTGGCTGACAGAGTAATCGTAAAGCCTGCGGCAGCAGAAGAAAAGACAAGCGGCGGATTATATCTTCCCGATACTGCAAAAGAAAAACCAATCGAAGGAACTGTAATAGCAGTTGGTCCCGGAAAAACAAGCGATGACGGCAAATTAGTTGCCCCGACTGTAAAAGTTAATGACAAAGTACTCTACGGCAAATACAGCGGTACAGAAGTTACCGTTGCCGGTGAAGAATATCTGATAATGCGCGAGAGCGACATTTTTGCTATCATAAAGTAAGGAAAGGACAATAAACTATGGCAACGAAATTAATTGAATTTGATGTTGAAGCCCGTAATAAATTAAAAAAGGGCGTTGACAAATTAGCTAACGCTGTAAAAGTAACCCTCGGCCCTAAAGGAAGAAACGTAATCCTCGAGAAAAAATTCGGTGCGCCAACCGTAACTAAAGACGGTGTATCAGTCGCAAAAGAAATCGAACTCGAAGATCCCGTAGAAAATATGGGCGCGCAGATGGTCCGCGAAGTTGCTTCTAAAACCAGCGATGTTGCTGGCGACGGAACAACAACTGCAACCGTTCTTGCCCAGGCCATCTACCGCGAAGGATTAAAGAACGTTACAGCGGGCGCGAACCCGATGGACCTCAAAAGAGGTATCGATTTAGCAGTTACGAAAGTAATCGCTCATTTAAAATCAGTAAGCAAAGATGTTGAAGGCCGCGAAGAAATTTCTCAGGTCGGCGCTATCTCAGCTAACAATGATAAAACTATCGGCGAATTAATTGCAAACGCAATGGAGAAAGTCGGAAAAGACGGCGTTATCACTGTTGAAGAAGCAAAAGGCACAGAGACTGCACTTGATGTAGTTGAAGGTATGCAGTTCGACCGCGGTTACCTCTCCCCTTACTTCGTAACAGACGCTGAGAGTATGGAAGCAGTTTTAGAGAATCCTTTCATCCTCATCCACGACAAGAAGATCTCCGCGATGAAAGACCTTCTCCCGGTATTGGAGAAAGTTGCTCAGCAGGGCAAATCTATGCTCATCATCGCTGAAGATATCGAAGGTGAAGCTCTCGCTACATTAGTAGTTAACAAACTGAGAGGCACACTGAAGATCGCCGCTGTTAAGGCCCCCGGCTTTGGCGACAGAAGAAAAGCAATGCTCGAAGATATCGCGGTACTCACGAGCGGTACTGTTATCTCCGAAGAAAGAGGCTTCAAATTAGAAAACGCTACCGTATCTTACCTTGGCACAGCAAAGAAAGTTGTTATCGATAAAGATAATACAACTATCGTTGAAGGCGCAGGCAAGCACGAAGAAATCAAGAAAAGGATCAACGAGATCAAAGCTCAGATCGAGAAGACCACTTCTGATTATGATAAAGAAAAATTACAGGAAAGACTGGCAAAACTTTCAGGCGGCGTCGCGGTTCTTAAGATCGGCGCGTCAACTGAAGTTGAAATGAAAGAGAAAAAAGCACGTGTTGAAGATGCGCTGCACGCTACCAGGGCAGCTGTTGAAGAAGGTATCGTACCGGGCGGCGGAGTTGCTTTTGTAAGAGCAATCAAAGTCCTCCAGGACCTCAAGGGTGAAAACCTTGACCAGACAACAGGTGTTAAGATCATCCAGAAAGCACTCGAAGAGCCGCTCCGTCAGATCGTTGACAATGCAGGACTCGAAGGTTCAGTTATCCTCCAGAAAGTTATGGAAGGTAAGGATGATTTCGGTTTCAATGCTGCAACCGAAAAATATGAGAGCTTAGTTAAAGCCGGCGTTATCGATCCTACCAAAGTTACCAGGACCGCGCTTGAGAATGCTGCTTCAGTTGCATCACTCCTCATCACCACCGAAGCTGTGGTTTATGAGAAGAAAGAAGCTGAAAAAGCTCCTGCTATGCCTCCTATGGGCGGCGGCGGTATGGACGGAATGTATTAATAGATTCCGGTTCCGGACCTATTCAAAGGCTGCTTCACACGAGGCAGCCTTTTTTTTGCACCCGACACTGGATCGTATCAGAACTGACGCATTGCTTACAAGCATTTGAATGCACGGTTTTTTTTAGTACATTTATATTCATCAAATTTGATTATAACACCATTTAATGCAGCAGGAAGTAAGAACCTTAACAAACGAAGAACTTGAAGAACTATTGCGGGATGCCCTGAACCATCTCACTGAAGGAAGGTACAGGATCGCGTTACAGTCCGCGCAGACTGTGTTCGACGCAAAACCGCACGACTTCCGCGCGGCTATCTGTCTTGCCTGGGCATCTCTGGAAAACGGTGAACCCAATAACGCTTTGGAATTTGCTGACATTGCCGTCAAACTCGGCAATGAAGTGCCGCAAACTCGCCTTTACCGCGGTTTCATTCTGATGCGTATGGGCATTTTTGAGGGCGCTATCAGGGACCTTGATTCAGTTATTAAATCCGGGTCTGAACCTCTCGCCTGGGCATATCATCTTAAAGCCAAAGCGCTCGCGGGCCTCGAAAAATATTCTGAAGCATTAAAAGAATTCGATCTTGCTATCCAGGCAGACAAGGGCGCGAATAAACTTTTCCCAAAGCTGCGCGAATGGTATAAAAAGGCTACAGGACAAACACAAAACACTTTTCTCACCAAACTTAAAAGCAAAGACAATCCAACCCAGCTGATTGATGAGGCGGAAGATGCCTTCAAAGCTAAGGAGTACTGGTATGTCCTATGGGCTGTAAAAAGAATTTTAGCAGACTTCTCAAAAGCAGAGCAGCATAAGCAGGCAAAGATCCTCGAGATAGAAACTATGCACGCACTGTTTCAGAAAAAGCCTGCCCTCATAAAAGCCGAAAGCCTGAAAAACGAATGCAGCGAGGATCCGCGGTTTGACATTATATACAAAAAACTTATTTCTTTAGAGCAGAAAAAGGAAAAGCTTCCTGAACAGAAGAAATCGGTTATCCGTAAAGAAATTAATCTTGAGGAGTTAGCAGCTTTTGAGGCTTCCGGGCAGCCGGTACAAAGACAAGAACCTGAGAAGTCCCCTGTCAAGTCGGAATCCCCGATTATAACTATCAAACGCCGCACGGAGTTTCAGCGGTTTGATAATCAGGTTCTGACAGCGCTTTACGCTAAAACTTTTGACCTTATGGCAGAATATGAAACCGGACAGAGAGTATATAATTTACAGTTTGGTGAAAACACTATACGTTATATCGGCGTAGAAGTCATAATTGCCAATCCTCATCATCAGGTAAAGGACAGTACACTCATTTGTTTTGCGGTATGGTATGTAAATGACGAGGTCGTCGGCCAAAACGAATTTGAAGTAAACGCGGACCGCCGCTGGAAAGAAATAATTTTCGTTCAAAGCTGGGGCGCCGATTCTCCCGGTTTCTGGAAACGCGGACAGGGACGCGTAGAGATTTACTGCGAAAAAATTAAAGTTTGCGAGCGCTGGTTCCTTGTAGGTGCAAACGATATCCTGAGCCACGAAGAAGTTGACATTGAACTCCTTGAGAAAGAATTAAGCAAAAAAAGCAAACAGCCCGTTCAGTCTGCTCCTCAGGCTTCCGGACAGGATCAGTCGCTGCCCCAGCCCGCCGGAGACCTCGAATCACTTCTCAAAGAACTCGAAGGTTACATCGGACTAAACAGCGTTAAGCAGGCGATGCGTGATTTTGTCGACTATCTCAAATTTATAAACGAACGCAAGAAACTCGGGCTTAAAACACAGGACAAGATCAGTTTGCATTCAGTTTACCTGGGTAATCCCGGTACGGGTAAAACCACTATTGCCCGCCTCGTAGGCAACATTTTTAAGTCAATGGGAATTCTGGAGAAAGGCCACGTCGTTGAAGTTGACCGGGGTACTTTAGTGGGACAGTATGTCGGGGAAACCGCTCAAAAGACCGGCAAGGTTATCGAAGATTCCATCGGCGGTGTTTTATTCATCGATGAAGCTTATACTCTCGTTAAAAAGGGCGGCAGCGGACAGGACTTCGGGCAGGAAGCAATTGATACACTGCTGAAGCAGATGGAAGATAAGTCCGGCCAGTTCGCGGTTATCGCCGCAGGGTATCCTGATGAGATGAATGACTTTCTCTCCTCCAACCCCGGAATGAAATCAAGATTTACCCACTTTTTCGACTTCGAAGATTACACTCCTGAGGAGATGATTGCGATTTTCAAGATGATCTCAAAGAAGGAAGAATACAATGTGGACCCTGAAGCGCTTGAAGCGCTCTTAAAACAATACACCGAACTTTACAGAAAAAGAGACAAAACATTCGGCAACGCCCGTCTCGTCCGGAATACTTTTGATGAAGCTAAAATGTATCTCAGCAGACGTATCCTTAAACTTCCTGAAAGTCAGCGCGATAAAAACGCGCTTACGACAATAAAAGGCGAAGATATTCTCGCCTCGCTTAAAGTTGCGGGGAAGAAATCATTCAAAACGGGAATCGACGAAGAACTTCTTGAATCCGCGCTCAAAAAACTTAACGGACTTACCGGCCTGGCTTCAGTCAAAAAAGAAATTACCGAGTTGGTCAAACTTGCCAGGTACTATATTGAACAGGGTGACAGTATTCAGAACAGATTTGCTGATCACGTCCTGTTCCTCGGGAATCCCGGAACCGGCAAGACCACCGTTGCCAGGATAGTCAGCCAGATATATTCCGCGCTCGGTTTATTACCGAAGGGCCAGTTGATCGAAACTGACCGTCAGAGCCTTGTTGCTTCGTTTGTTGGTAAAACTGCAGAGAAAACCACCGAAGTAATCAATTCTGCGATGGGCGGAACTTTGTTTGTTGATGAAGCTTACGCGCTTGTAAAAGCGGGTGACAGTTCCGACTTCGGCAAAGAAGCAATTGATACCTTACTTAAGAGGATGGAAGACGATAAGGGGAAATTTATCGTGATTGCCGCCGGCTACACTGATGATATGAAACGATTCCTTGAGAGTAACCCCGGGCTGCAGTCCAGATTCACAAAATATTTTACGTTCGAGGACTATTCTCCGGACGAATTAATGGTGATAACAAAATCCATTTTCACCTCAAAGAATCTTCGGCTTGATGAGGAAGCTGAGAAAAAACTCAGCATCTACTATATGGAAATTTACAGGACACGGGATAAGAATTTCGGCAATGCCCGGCTCGTAAGAAATATCGTTGACGGTGCAGTGAGAGCCCAATTATTGCGGCTCGTTGATATGCCGAAGGAGTTCAGAACTGAGGAGATGACAAAGACCATCGCCTACTACGATCTTCAGGACCTTATTTCCACTAAGTCAGAGAAAAAAATCGTTGCTATCGAAGGCAACAAGGAAGAACTCGATAAATATCTCCGTGAACTTAATGAATTAACAGGGCTTGATTCCGTTAAGAAATCCGTGGAAAAACTGATCAGCAGCATTAAAGTTTCAAAACTTCGAGAAGAACGCGGATTAAAAGTTTTACGGAAAAATCTTCATTCAATATTCCTCGGAAATCCCGGAACAGGCAAAACCACTGTTGCGCGAATAATGAGTAAGATCTTTAAAGAAATGGGCCTTATCCAAAAGGGTCACCTTGTTGAAGTCGACAGAAGCGCTCTTGTAGCGGGATACCAGGGGCAGACGGCAATCAAAACTGAAGAAGTAATTCAAAAGGCCATCGGCGGTACGCTCTTTATTGATGAAGCGTACACGCTCGCGAGAGGCGGCAATGATTTCGGCCAGGAAGCAATAGATACACTGCTAAAAAGGATGGAAGACCTCAAAGAAGATATGGTTGTGATTGTCGCGGGATACACAGGCGAGATGCAGGACTTCCTGGATGCAAATCCCGGAATGAGATCGCGCTTCAAGAACACATTTTTATTCGAGGACTACACTCCGAGAGAAATGCTCGAAATCGCTTCGATGATCGGAGAAAAAACAGGATACCATCTCGACGAAGGCGCACTTCAGCTTCTGTTGGAAATTTTCCAGAATCTGTACGATAACAGGGATAAGAACTTCGGAAACGCACGCACAGTGCGGAATATGCTTTATAAAGCAATCAGCAACCAGGAGGAAAGAATTCTTACGCTTGTTGACCCAAGTGACCAGGATCTCACTACTATTACTTTTGAAGATGTAAAAGTCATAGAACCTTAACGGCCGGAAATGCTCGAGTTAAAAAATCTGACGAAGTATTTCAGCGGGATCCCGGCTGTCGATAAACTGAACCTGACAGTGAGCAGAGGCGAGTTTTTCGGATTCCTTGGCCCGAACGGCGCGGGCAAAACGACAACAATTAAAATGATCACCGGACTGGTCAACCCCACAGAAGGTGCAATCTTCGTTAACGGGTATAACCTGCATTCCGCCCCCCGCAAGGCCAAACAGACAATTGGATACATTCCGGATCAACCTTATCTTTATGACAAATTATCAGGCAAAGAATTTTTGTTTTTCAGCGGCGGATTATACGGCCTGCGGAATCCGGAATTAAAAAAACGTGTCGATGAGGTTACTGATTTGCTTAAGATCGGTGACTGGCTCAGCAAGCGAACAGAAAACTACTCTCAGGGGATGCGGCAGCGTATTTCAATTGCTTCATCCCTCATCCACGATCCGGAATTTATTATCGTCGATGAGCCAATGGTCGGGCTCGATCCCCAGAGCGCAAAAATTGTAAAAGAGGTCTTCTCCGAAAAAGCACGCCAGGGGAAAGCAATCCTGATGTCCACGCATAGCCTTCATATAGCCGAAGAAATTTGCACCCGGATCGGGATCATTAAAGAAGGTAAAATGATCTTTGACGGAACCCTGACAGAACTGCAGAATTTTAAGATCAGCGAATCTGAAAACCTGGAAGACTTTTTCCTCCGGCTTGTAGAATGAGTGAGTTCCTCCACCTCCTCAAATACAAGGCGATTGCATTTGTAAAACCGGATGCGGAGATAAAACCCTCGACCGTCGTAAAAGGATTTTTCGGAGGGATTATATATATTTTATTCGCGTACGGCATTTACAAAGTGACGTATGCCGTTACTGACCAGATGCTCAATACCTTTCACATCGGATTATACCTTTACCATAAATTTATCGCGGTTATTCTGCTGATTTTCTTTATCACGGTTAACATCGGAAATATTCTGGTCTCGTTTACGACTTTATACAAATCACAGGATGTTCTGCATCTTCTCACCAAACCTGTAAGCGTCAAGAATCTATTTATTGTCAAATTCCTTGACAATTTCTTTTACAGTTCAACCACACTCTTTCTGCTGATCCTCTCTGCCCTGCTTGCATACGGACAGTTTTTCAGGCTCGGTTTTGAATTTTATTTTATCAGCGTACTACTTCTCATACTTCCATACCTTTTTATTGCCGGACTTTCAGGCGTACTGGCGCTTTTCCTGATTATCAAATTCGCGCAGAAAATCGGAATCAGAACTACTATCGCTGTCATTTTGATTACGTATATTACCGGAGTACTGATATTCTTCGCGCTGAATGATCCCGGTGTGGCTGTTCAGCAGGCGATTAACAATCTTCAGAGCGTTGAACCGGGTTATCTTTTCCGGGAAAGCAGATTATTCCTTCTCTTCCCGAACAACTGGATAGCTAACGCTTTTTTCTGGATGGCCCGGGGTGAATATCTATATGCTCTTACTTATATTATTTTCCTTCTCTCAATGGGCGGAGCGCTGTTCTATATTACGGTTGAAGTCGCGGGCAGATTCTATTACAGAAGTTTTTTTATCATTTCAGATTTTGATACCTTAAGAAGAGAAAAAGGCGGGAGCAATTATACAATTCTGGGATTTGAAGGAAAAACTTTTGGCTCACCTGCTTTTAATTCGGAATTCAAAAGAGAATTCTGGATGTTTTTCAGGGACCCCGTTCAGGTTATACACGCTTCCCTGCTAGGGTTCCTCATTTTAATGTTCCTTCTGAACATTGGGGGCAAACCCTTCAGGTTCTTCCTCAGTTATCATCCTGATCTGCAGACAATCATTTATTTAACAATTTTTCTGTTCACGTCATTTCTTGTCGCGTCCCTTTCCCTAAGGTTTATTTTCCCTTATTTCAACCTTTGGGGCCAGGCGTTCTGGCGGATAAAATCGAGCCCTGTCGATCTGCGTAAAGTCCTGGCTGCGCGCTTTGTGATTTACCTTGTTATTATGACGATAATTGCTGAGTTCATCAATTATTTTATAAATAAAAATTTCAGCAGTTCGATTTTGATGATGTCTTCGATAGTAACATTTTTTTCCGCACTGACTATGGTGAGCATCAATTACGGGATGGGGGCTGTATTTATTAACTTAAAAGAAAAAAATCCGATAAGGATATCATCTTCGCAGGGCGCTTCGATTTCTTTCCTGATAAATATGATCTATCTCGTATTCGTAATCACTTTTATGTTCTCGCCCCTGCGCGATTATTTCCTTCGCGCAAGGCCGTTCGCGATTAATACTACTCCGGAAAATTTTAGCTTCACCATAGGAACGGTAGCAATCGCGTCGGTTCTTCTTTCGGTCTTTTCCCTCTCGTTTGCCTACCGGTCTCTTAAACGCGATTATTAAGCTCTTGTCAGTTCATTGATAATCTGCTTGTAAAGCGGAAATGTTGCGATCAGGTCATCCCGCATCCCGAGTTCGAAGTCTTCAAAATCAAATCCCGGCGCTACCGTACAACCGATCAGCGAATATGAGTTGGGCTGGTTTGTTCTGGCCGCGAACCAGGTATCTTCCATTATTGTGTATTGCAGACGTTCACCTTTTTCGGGATCATTACCAAGAACTACCTCTAGCAGTTCTCCTTCTTCTGTAATGCAGAAAAGAGTCAGGCTGTCTCCTGCATAGAAGTGCCACGTTTCATCTGATTTCAATCTGTGAAAAGCGGAGAAA
>CAIMOS010000229.1 GCA_903843135.1 uncultured Ignavibacteriales bacterium
CTCTTTGCCGTCGATGTATGCTTTCCAGCCGACGGGATAATAAGTTGTCGCGAAGACGATAAAATTATTGCCAGTTGCGTTGACTTCGGCAATCATATGCTCGTCGTTGTGCTTGACGATCTTAATGCTTGCTGTTGAATCAGGCGCGGTTACATTTTTTATGTCTTTGTCAACATAAGTAACCTGTGCGGGATCGAATGTGTTATTCTTAATCGCATTTAATATGTCGATCCCCTCTTTCTTCTCAACGCTGTTTGAGAAATAGAGGCGGCCAAGCGCGAAATCGTTTCTGTTAAGAACGGTTTTATCGGTCTGGTAAATCGGCGTTAAACCCGGAACCCCGAGCGGCTTTTCGCTGATGACATATTTTACGTTTGCCATACGCCATAAGGTTAGGTTAACCGGGCCGACAACATCCATCATATCCTGGAATGCTCTTGGTTTAACCGCGGAATATCCGTAGAAGTCTTCGAGCAGGAAGTATGCGTGGAAGTTTGAGTTCTGGTTAACGCTTCCGAGCGAACCGTCCTGTTTCATATTCATAATGCGGAAAGGTTCAGTGTCGTTTTGTTTCCTGATCGCTGAAACATAATCTGGTGTGGTAAACATATTTGCTGCTTCAGGCGCATCGATATATTTTGTGCCGCGGTTGTTAATTCTCCAGAGGTCAACCACTGTGAGGAGAATAATAATACCGACAAGGATATCCTTACTTAATCTGCGGTTAACATATCCAAGGGCCGCCCAGAAAACAATGGCTGTGAAGCTGAAAGCTAATAAAGCGTCGCCTATAAACATTTCTGACATATATTCATAAATCGGTTTCAGCTGTTCTGCTCTCGCGGATTCCTGAACTCTTTCAGTGAACCAGGTTCCTATAGCGCCGCTGAGAAGGATGGTGATAACAAACAAGCCCGTAAAAAGATAAGCCGCATATTTGAGTATGTCTTCCTGCCTTTTTACCCGTTCCTCGCGGAGCGAGATAATCTTCATTACGCCGAGTACTGCAAGTATCGGGAACACAAGCTGTACTATAACCAGCGCCATTGAAGGCACTCTGAATTTATCAAAGTATGGCAGGTTGTAGAACAGTATATCGAAAATAAGAGAGAAATTTTTTCCAAAAGATATCAGAAGCGCGAAAAGCATAAGCGCGGTCAGATACTGCACAAGCGGTTCTTTGTATCTCGTAAATATCGCGTACAACCCGAGGAAGAATATCAGCACGCCCATATACATCGCAACATCAACAAAAGGCATTTGCCCGAAGTAAGTGTTAACCTCAACATCCTGATTCTGTGACAGAGGGCCGTTGTAAATCGTATTTCCGAAACCGAAATATGAAGGAATGATAAATGTCATTACTTCGCCCGGCGAGAATGACCAGTTGGTATGGTAATCATAATACTCTGATGCCGACTGCTCGGCTTTGCCGGTCGAGAGTTCAACCACGCTCTTTCCGCCGCGGGTTGAATATGGTGTGTACTCCCAGATCTGCGTAAAGTTATCTGCCTGTATAAGGAACGCGATCACTATGGCCGCAATAAGCGCGCCGGCGGATTTAAGAAGGGAGCTGAATTCTTCTTTGTGCTTTCTGATAACAGTATAGATCAGGAAATAGAGATAGTAAACGCCGACCATCACAAGAATATAAAAAATGATCTGCAGGTGGAAACCCTGTATCAGCAGCTGCAGCGCAATTGTCAGGATAAGAAAATCGGTGATCTTTATTCCTTCCCGGAACTTCAGCAGCATAAGGAATATCAGCGGGTACATACAGATGGCGGTGAGTTTAGTTACGTGCCCGATGAACAGAAAGACTATCAGTCCCGTACTGAAGGAGGCGGCTATACCTCCGAATACCGAGACAAGCGTGTTCTTCGTGAGATACCTGAACAGGAAAAACGAGTTTATGGCCAGCAGTATAACATAGAATGCCCACTTGACATAGTCGTTGCCGAATAAACCTGTGAAGGCCGAGCGGACGGTTGTAAACGCAACATAAACGATATTAAACCAGGTATATCCGACTGAAATGGAATAGGCCGGCATACCGCAGAAGACGTGCGGGTTCCAGAGTGTGAAACCGTCCCGGTCCTTTGCCAGGTAAGGCTGTGAACTTTCCGCCGCGATGATATCGCCGGACTGAAAAGATTTGCCGCCGAGGAAAAGGGGATTCAGAAAAGCGATATAGAATATTATCAGCACAAGTATCACTACGGGGATGTGATACTTTCCGGGGATAATATTATTTATATCAAATGAAGCGAGGAAACCTTTCGGTGCATTTTTTGCCGAAGGTTTGCTTTTGGTTTTTGCCATAAGATCTCCGTGAAAAACTTATTGTAAAACTTTTTATTCTTTTGCCGCGATTACATTGATTCCCGAACCGGTTTTGTTTTCGGTCGAGTAATCAATGTACATCATTATTAAAGTAAATGGTAAAGTAACCAGATAGTACAGGGGGAGAATTATAAAAAATATTTTAGATGCATTGAGCATCTGCATCGGGTATTTGATGCCGAGGCGCCAGGCTTTATCGCCCCAGAAGCTGTATGTATACCGGTGCCGGTATGTCTTTAATCCGATCGGGGTGAACTTATCAGTAAGGTCCTCTATCGAATAGCCGTCGCGTGCGTGTTCCCCGATAAAACTCTCTTCTCCTTCTTCGTGAACATCGCTTCCGCCGTAGATAGAGGGACTGTTTATCAGAACATACCCGCCCTTTTTAAGAGCGTTGAAATAATTCTGAAACACGGTGACGTCTTCGTGGATATGTTCCATAACATCAACGCAGACAATCAGATCGAATTTATCTTTGTGCGAGATCTTTGTGAGGTCTTCAATACCGAAGGAAACATCCTTTATGCCTGAAGCGGAAAAGAAGTTTTTGCAGTCCTCGATCCACTTCTCTTTAATATCAACCGCGTAGATGGTGCAGGGCTGCAGATGCTTAGCCATAAAATAGGTGTACTGCCCGTAGCCGCAGCCGGCATCGTAAATGTTGATTTTTGATGTTCCGAATTTTTTGCGGAGGTGACTGAGTTCCCTGCGGACGAACCACGAACGCAGGAACATCAGGTCAAGGGTCTTGTAAAACATCACTCGGAGGAACGGGAGCCTGCGGATGACTCCCGCAAGCACATCTTTTACCGGGTCATAGTGCATAACAGAATAACGAAGCTATTTTTAAAAAATTAAAAGTAGTTTGTATCAGCAATAATATCAGCGCTCAACCGCGGGTTGTGGCAGTGATTTGTCCTTTATTGCATAATTTTTCTTGTCCTGGAATTTATGCACCATCATCTCTCCCAGAATACCTGTGGTGAAAAACTGTACTCCTACAATAATAAGCAGGACGCCAAAGAAAAGCATCGGGCGGTTGCTGAGCGCTTTACCCTGGAACCATTCAACGGTAAGGTAACCGTTAACGACTGTACCGAAAAGAAAAGCGATTGCGCCAAGGAAGCCGAAAAGATGCATCGGGCGCTGGATATATCTCGTTATGAATGTTACGGTAAGGAGGTCAACAAATCCTTTAAAGAAGCGGGAGATTCCGAACTTTGTTTTGCCGAATCTGCGCGGGTGGTGCTGCACGGCAATTTCGCTGACGGTGAAACCGAGCCAGTGTGCGAGGACAGGCATAAACCTGTGAAGTTCGCCGTAAACTTTTATATGGTCGGTAACAATTCTTTTGTAGGCTTTCAGTCCGCAGTTGAAGTCGTGTATTTTTATACCGCTCATAACGGCTGTGACGTAGTTGAAAAATTTTGACGAGTGTCTTTTTATAAACGGATCGTAGCGTTTTTTCTTCCAGCCTGATACGAGGTCATAGCCTTCCTCAAGTTTTTTGAGGAGGTTGGGGATTTCACCCGGGTCATCCTGAAGGTCGGCATCCATCGTAATCACAACATCACCGGTGACATTTTCAAATCCAACCTGCAGCGCGGCAGATTTGCCGTAATTTTTCTGGAAGCTGACATATTTGAATCTTCTGTCCTGCCGGCAGATTTCTTTAATTCTCTGCAGGGACTGATCGGTCGAGCCGTCGTCAATAAAATAAACTTCAAAGGCGGTGTTCAGCGGACTGAGCGCCTTTTTAATTTCTGACGCGAGATGCGGAAGCGACTCTTCTTCGTTAAAAAGAGGCACAACGATAGATATCTTTCTGAAACTGCTTCTCTGGGACGGGCCCTTTACGCGGTCTTCCGGTTTAAGGAACGGGCGTCTGCGGAAAAAATGTTTCTTGGATTTTCTGGGCCTTCCGTCTCCGTTTGGTGTTCCGGCGCCGGTTCCCTGTTCGTTATTTTCCAATTTAGTAACCTTATATCTAATTATTTATAAATAACTTAGTAAGTTAAGTTAATACTATACTAAAAGCAACGAGAATATAAGTTAACCGGGAAGTACAAAATCACAATTTCCCATACCACGGATTAGTAATCCGTTCGTGCTCAGTATGAATGATCGCTTGAAACAAGCCCGCAACCCCCGAAAGGCAGGGACTTGAACTGCGGCATCGTGTTGACCCGCGCCGCCCGGTTTGCGAAATCCCGTACCACGGATTAGTAATCCGTTCCTGCTCAGTATGAATGATAGCTTGAAACAAGCCCGCAACCCCCGAAAGGCAGGGACTTGAACTGCGGCATCGTGTTGAACAGCGCCGCCCGGTTTGCGAAATCCCGTACCACGGATTAGTAATCCGTTCCTGCTCAGTATGAATGATAGCCTGAAACAAGCCCGCAACCCCCGAAAGGCATGGGCTTGAAATGCGGCATCGTGTTGAACAGCGCCGCCCGGTTTGCGAAATCCCGTACCACGGATTAGTAATCCGTTCCTGCTCAGTATGAATGATAGCTTGAAACAAGCCCGCAACCCCCGAAAGGCA
>CAIMOS010000230.1 GCA_903843135.1 uncultured Ignavibacteriales bacterium
GACTTGCATGTGTTAAGCACGCCGCCAGCGTTCGTCCTGAGCCAGGATCAAACTCTCCGTTGTAGAATTCAAACTTTGTGTATTCGGTTCGCACTTCGCTTCTATCTCAAATTCTTCTTTCGCACTCAATATGTCAAAGAACTATTTCCTCAAAAGAGGGTCTTAAACTTAACACTTTTTTTACTCAGTGTCAAGTCTAATTCAAAATTTCTTTTTAGAACCTGCCTGCGAATTATTTGCAAGACAGACTTCTAATTTAGGGCTTTGGTCTCTAAAAGTCAAGCGCCTAATACACTTTTTTCATCTTTTTATCGAAATATTTTCCCGAACCTTCATTTTTCGCTGTTTTTGATGGTTCCATAACCTCTTTTATACCACTAAATTGCAAATTCTGTGGTTTTATTAACGCCGGATTTTTACAACTCTTAAAAATTTCACCGTTCGGCCTATTAGTAATTTACGTTCTGAACCATACCATTGCACTCCGCAAAACCAGAATTAACTTTATTTATTACTAAGCATCGCTGATTTTTAATCTGAAGGTTTCTGTATAGTCTAATCAATTCAATATGGTTCTTTGATCTATTATTATTAACGGCAATAAAATTAAGTTTGCAGCAAATACTTCGAAGCACAATTTGTAAATTGGTGTGTAATTCTTCCGGATTTGTATCCGGAATTCAGCAATTAAATTCAAGGAAATTTTTATGTCAACTACCAAAGAAAATTTAAAAGAAGCCTTTGCGGGCGAGAGCCAGGCAAATCAGAAATACCGCGCCTTTGCAAAAAAAGCAGAGAAAGACGGATTTCCGAACGTAGCAAAACTGTTCGCTACTGCGGCTGAAGCAGAACGCATTCACGCCGAAGGACATCTTTCAGCTCTTGAGGGAATCGGATCAACTGCGGATAATCTGCAGGCAGCTATTGACGGAGAAACTTATGAATACACTAAAATGTACCCGCCGATGCTTGAGCAGGCTGAAGCAGACGGACATAAAGCAAAACGAATGTTCAAATATGCGATGGGCGCTGAAGATGTTCACGCGCAGTTATACAAACTTGCTTTGGAAGCAGTCAAATCCGGCAAAGACCTCCAGGTAACCGACTTCTATCTCTGCCCGGTTTGCGGACATATTGAGTTCGGAAAACCCGATGAGGACTGCCCGATCTGCGGTGCGCTTGCATCTAAATATGTAAAAATCTAATCCGCCCCTCTAACTTCAATTTATAGTCATTCGTTCTGTCCGTATTATTATCGTGCGGACAGAACCCGAATGACTTTTCAATTATCAGTTAACAATGATCATAACCCCCTTTGCGTGCCTCTGCGCCTTCTTTGCGAAACTTCGCGACACTTCTAAAACGCATTGAACACTGACACTCCCTTAAAATAAAAAAGCGAAACCTCCGAATAGGTATCAAAGAACACCCATTCAATCCGCTCCGCCTAAAAAGGGAAACTCTTAATTTTTAATTCTTAATTAAAAAATTATTTCCCGAACTGGACCAAAAGCAATATCACTGTGGCAACACTTCCAACTATCCCCAGGTAGCTTCCGGCTATATAAACATAAGAACTAAATGAGTAAATATTTTCTTTCTGTACATAGATGATGTCCCCCGGCTCAACTTTTGAGGGATGCTCGGCAACATTGATCCATTCATTACTAAAACGCCTGATAAGCCATATTTCATCTTCTATCGCGTATTCACCAAGCCCCCCCGCTGCGCTGATATAATACTGAAAATCCTTGCCGGCCGCGGCTATATAGTTGCCGGGATTCCGGACCTGTCCGAAGACGTAAACAGAATTCTCTTTCCCGCCTACAAAAAGGACGTCGCCCATTTTGAGTTCCTTCAGGGAAGCAGAAGAATTAGACGACTCATATCCCGTTGCGTCAACCCTTTCATAGTCCAGCATATTTTTCAATCTTACTTCTGTAAAGAAATAATTTGTATCGCGTTCTGTTATTCCGGACATCCGGTAAAGTTCAAGAAGGTTTAGTTCGTTCATATAAGTCGAGAAAGCGAGCGACTCTGACAGCGTGGTTTCCCCACCATCATCCCCGGTCTCAATTCCGAATACTCTTTTGAAATAGTCCGGAGGCAGGGAGCCTGACTTGAAAATTCTCGTGTTCGAAGGGTCAGCCTTTTCAGTCAATCCTCCTGCGTGCTTTATCGCATCGGCAACAGTTGTGAGATTGCGTGAGACCGGAACGTATCCGGGGAATCTGACTTCGCCGAGTACGAGAAGTTTATAATCCTTACGGTAGGTTTCTTCAGTTCCGACCCTTATCCTGTCCCCTCTTTTCAGCGGGAAATCGTCGTTGACGTTCACGACAATTTTCTCAAGTTTCAATCCGTCTTGCGACAGGCGGTATATCTCTGCCTTATTAACATTATCATACGCTTTGCTTATGCCGTGAGAAAAATAAATCGCGTCAGAAAGTTTATCGCCTTCAACAAACTGGTATTTCCCTGTGCGGTTTACCGCGCCTTCAACCGAGAAGTAATCACGTTCAAGGTCAAGCACGGGGAAGATCAGCACGTCATCATTCTGGAGATAAGGATTATTCTTAAAATCACCGTCCATTCTGAATTTCTGCAGATCAATTATAACCGGCGCAGCATTGTTCCTCTTCAGGATAATATTCCTGAGAGCATATTTTTTCTGGTTTGCCGGTTTTGCTTGTTTAATCTTTGCGGCGGAACCGGAATTCTGCACATCTGCTTTTGCCGCTTCCGCGCTTACCCTGGTGACGAACTGATCCGCCCGTTCATTTACGACTGCCGGGAATGTACCGGTAACGATAAAATCTCCCCCGACAGTAACACTGATAGTCGAGGCTGAAGCATTAAACATTTTCTCGGTTGATTGCTGTGCGGTCAGCAACTTCGCTGAAAGCAGAATCAGAGTTAAAAAAATATATATTCTTGCTGAATTCAATTCTGTTATCCTTTAATTCTTCCGCTGTACTGATCTGAATAGTATTTCTGGTATTCGCCGGAGATGATCCGGCCCCACCATTCTTTATTACTCAGGTACCATTCCACTGTCTGTTTAATTGCTTCATCAAAACTGAACTTTGGTTTCCAGCCGAGTTCGCTCTGTATCTTGGTGGAATCGATCGCGTACCGTCTGTCGTGTCCCGGACGGTCCTTCACGTACTCAATAAGATCCTCGCCCTTACCAAGTATGCTCAGCACGAGTTTCACAATCTCGATATTCGGTTTCTCGTTGCTCGCGCCGATATTATACACTTCTCCGGTTCTACCTTCATTAAACACTTTATCAATCGCGATGTTATGATCAATTACGTAAATCCAGTCGCGTACGTTCATACCGTCTCCGTAGACCGGAAGCTTTTTATTATTAAGAGCATTTATTATCATCAGAGGAATAAGCTTTTCCGGGAACTGGAGCGGGCCGTAATTATTGGAACATCTTGTCGTAACCACAGGCATACCGTAAGTATGGTAAAACGCCTGGACCATCATGTCTGCTCCGGCTTTGCTTGAGGAGTAAGGGCTGTTCGGAGAAATAGGTGTAGACTCCGTGAACAAACCTGTAGCGCCAAGACTTCCGTAAACTTCGTCAGTCGAAACCTGCAGGAATTTTTCGACCTGGTACTGCCTGGCGGTTTCCAAAAGTACATTCGTACCAATGACGTTCGTCTGGTAGAAAATGGCTGAACCAAGAATACTGCGGTCAACGTGCGACTCTGCCGCAAAATTAATAACATATTTAATTTTATACCGTTCAAAGATGTATTCTACCAGTTCCCGGTTACAAATATCACCTTTAACGAATACGTAATTTTTTTTGTTCTCAACCGGTTTCAGGTTTTCAAGATTTCCGGCGTAAGTTAATTTATCAAGGTTAACAATAAAATAGTCGTCCCTTTGCGAAAGGACGGTATTGATATAGTTACTGCCTATGAAACCGGCGCCGCCGGTTACTAAAATGTTTTTCAAGTTATTCTCCTGTATCAGTAAGCAAAGAAACCGAACATTACTCCGGTCTGAATAAATAAATTATTGCCGTTGAAAGTATCCGGCACGTTAAAAATTTCGCGGTCATTGTCAATCTTCCAGTCGCCGCCGAAAGCGAAGGCGTATCCCGCACCGACTCTTACGCCGAGAAATCTGTATATTGGGATATCAATCGTAATCGTAGGCGCCACAGTAAAATAATCTTTTTTGAATGTGCGCGTAAAACTTGAGGCATTTAACGAAGTGTCGGAAATTTCATTCCAGATGTTGTTCCAGTCATATGTTCCTTTGTTCCTGGAAATCTGTAAATTCATATTTCCGCCGCCTATAATCGCGCCAACCGACACGCCGATTGACCGGATAAACGGCACGGTGTATTCAACCGTAAAACCGCCGAAAGAATTGGTATAAATAACTTCTCTTTCTGTACCGTCCTTGATGCCTGTGGCATCCATTGCGCCTGCCATTCCCAGGCCTCCGATTCTGACATTGGGGATAAACCCTATGTAAGCAAATCCTGCGCCGCCGGTTGCAAAGAAACCTGAAGTTGACAGTTTCTCAGTGCCGAATGCACCCAGTTTCGTGTTGATGTCATCCACATTAGTGATAAACCACGCGGGTAAAAATCCGCCGCCGCCGCCGAAGGGAGCATCAAAAAAAGTTCTCGGTTTTTCATCCTGTGCAAGGAGATTAAAACTGATCAGCAGAACAAATATCAGAGCAAATAAATTTTTCACGGTATAACCTCACTAAAAATTATTTTTCGTTTTCATCAATATATTTAACATCCATTGAATAATTCCACTTGTCAAAGTAGAGATTGCCCCCCTTCCACTCAACCTCCCCGCGCTGAAAATCAACCGTCTCGCTTCTCGGATAGATCTTTGCGGGGTAGAAATCCGCGGAGTACTCATCATTCACAACCATATGATATGAGTCGTTGTTGCCAAAGAAGAAATATTTTTCCCTGTCCGCCTCGAATGGCTGCCTGCCATACGACATATCTACAGGCACCCAGCCGTAACCGGGCAGATTAATCCTGCACCAATCGTGAAGATTTACGCTTCCTGGGTGAAGCATCCATCCGCTTTGCCACTGCGCGGGTATACCGTTGTAGCGGCAGAGGGTCATAAAAAGAAGTGTCTGCATCCCGCAGTCTCCGTGCAGATTCTCAAGTACGTAATCGCTGATGTTGGGGACAGTCGAATACTCCCGTGCGCTCGCCCAGGGTATATTATCGTTTATCCAATCATAAATCTTTTTCGCCTTTATTACCGGATCTTTCTCACTCCCGATAATCGATTCAGACAATTTTTTAATCCGGCTGGTAAAGACTATATGCGGTGGCCGCTCGGAAATAAATTTTTCGAGATCGGGAAGGTCGTATTTACCGGCGCTCTCCTTGGTAAAACTTATACCATTAAACTCGGAGTAGGAAGTAAATTTGAATTTGATGTTAAAGACTGTCTCTGTATCCGAAAGCGCCGGTTTTTCAAGGTACACAGAGCTGTGTAAATAATTATCCGGCGCTAAAATATATTCCGGATCATTAACGGAAACTAATTCAATATTTTTCTGAATACCTGCATTAACCCTTGGGAAAGGCATCCAGCATCTGATAATCTCTCCGGCCGGCACAACACCGCGCTTAACGCTGACAGTATAATCCAACTCCATAACAACAGGGTGTACTTTCTTCTCGTGGGAAAAATTATTATCCCTGATAACTGCAGGAATATTAATTCTCAGAAAATCTTCAAGATTATCCTGTTCGGGTCCGTCCTTCTGCACCATCACCTGTTTTGCGTCTGTATTAACTCTGAAAAGATTACGGGCTGCCTGGTTGAAGTAGAATTTTTCTCCGTCCATAATTTTGTATTCAAGGTCCTTAAGTTCTTCCCATTCACTTATCTGTTTCGCAGTGACTTTTGGATAATATTTTTTTATGAATGGAATAACATCTTCACTCTTTTTTCTAAAATCGAGTTTGATCCGGTTCATCAGATCACCTGCAAACCGTATCTCGTATACTTGCTCAGGTGAGGGATTCCCGGAAAGCAAACCCACGATACTTTTATTCGCCTCGGTGAATTTACCTTCGTGAATAAGTTTGAAGAGATCGGGATAATGATTTTGCGAAAATGCGGCGGTTATAAAAACGAATAAAAGAGAAATAATTCTAAGTAACATTTTTATGAATTTTTATTTTTTCTGATAATATCGGCGTATTCCCGGTAAGCGCCTTGTCCGCCGTTTTTCGTACAAACATAATCTACGGCTTCTGCAATTTCCGGTACTGCGTCTGCCGGAGCAGCGCTGAATCCTACCGATTTCAGAATCTGAAGATCATTAACATCGTCGCCCATAAATGCACAGTTCTCACGGCCTATTCCCAGTTCCGCGCAGATCTGATCAAGGCTTTTCACTTTATCCATTGAACCAACAACGACAAAATCGAAGTTCAGCCGTTCACCCCTTATTTTGCCGATAGGGGAAACATCTGTTGAAATCAGTCCCACCTTAAATCCTGCCTGCTTAAGAAGCGCGGCACCCATACCGTCTTTAACATTAAATCTTTTCATAAACAGACCGTCCTCGTTGTATATCATACCGCCGTCGGTTAAGACTCCGTCCACATCGGTTAATACAACTTTGATTTTCTCTATCTTAGATAAAAGTCCGGCGTTTAAACCTTTTACATTCATTGGGTTTCTAATCAGAAAATAGTTTAGAAAATACTTGGCACAGTATTTGACATTAATTAATATGGTAAGATAATAACAAATTCAATTATTTTCTCTTACTTTAAATACTGTTTCAGCCAATTTAATTTAAGGTACTTATGCGCAGCATATTATTATTCGCGGTCATCTTTTCCGCAAGTTTATTCTCCCAGAATTTCCAGGTAAAATGGACGTCTCCTACGATCCCTTACGCAACTTACGCGGCTTTCACGGAATTTGAAAAATCCGGAGATGTCTGGAAATCACGCCTCTATACAATAGATACCATAAAATTCCAGGTAATGGAGGCAGGATACAGTTACACACCAAAATACACATACACCTTCAGCGCTGCCGAAAGACTAGCCGGTGAACAGGTTTTTTCACTCGGTTATGACCTGACGGGAGATAATATAGTTGAATTTTACGTTCTCGGTTGGTACGGAACGACCACGGCTTACAGGCAGTCTTTTAAAATTATTGATATTGTAACGGGAAACGTTCTGCTTGAAAAGGACATCGCTAACAGCTACTATTCATATCCGATAGTATGGGATATTGAAGGTGACGGACAACTTGAATGCCTTGTTGTTAAATTTGCTTATCCTTCATATAATAATTACACTTTTGAGGTTTATTCTACGGGATTGACCGGTATGAATGACAACAATAAGGTCAGGGCAGGTTTTGCACTTAAACAGAACTATCCTAATCCATTCAACCCGCAAACAGTAATTCCTTTTGATCTTGACGCCCCTTCGAATGTCAGAGTAGAAATTTTCGATATAAAAGGGAGCCTCGTTAAAACTCTCTTCACCGGCGACCTTGAAGCGGGACAACATAATGTTGAATGGGACGGACGGAATAATGACGGTATGAAATGCCCTTCCGGAATTTATATGTATAATCTTTCGGGAGCAGCCGGAACCCGGAACCGCAAAATGTTATTATTAAAATGATTTACGTGAGAAGACAGCTCTTCACGCGTTTGAGCTGTGTTTCCACGCAGTTTATGTATAAAAAAAAGCAGAAAATCAACTGAATTGAAAAAAATATTTTGGCACAATAGTTGCAAAACATACAGAAAATCGGAGCCACACTTATGAGCAAATATATGATTCCTGCAAATCTCGCAGTAAGCGATACCGGGTTTTTATTTATGCCCGCGACAGGAGAAACTTTTACACTTAATGAAATAGGCAGAAAAATTTTCAAACTGCTTCAGACCGGAAATTCTGAGGACCAGGTTGTGAAAGATATCTGCGAGAACTATGATATAGATGCAGGCACCTGCCGCAAGGACCTGGATGATTTCGTCGGCCAGTTGAAAAACTATTCCCTGCTGAACGAATTATGAAAATCGCATTAACCGGCCTTAACGCGACAGACAATCCGGGCCCGGGTGTACCGGTGGCACGCAGCCTGAAAGAAGCCCCCTCGCTGAATTCCGACGTGATAGGTTTTATTTATGACACCCTTGAACCCGGTGTGTATATGGAAAACATCGCGTCGAAATCCTATCTTATCCCTTATCCTTCAAGCGGGCTGGATAATCTCTTCCAAAGGATCGAAGCGATACATTCAAAAGAGAAACTGGATTTCATCATCCCAAACCTTGATTCTGAATTACCGGGATTCATAAGGCTTGAACCAAGGCTCAACGAACTCGGGATAAAAATGTTCCTGCCGACGACAGAACAGTTTAATATGCGTGCAAAAGACAAGCTTTTTAATTTCTGTTCAGCACATAATATCAAAGTCCCCAAAAATGTACTTATTAACAGTTTGCAGGACCTCTACTCCTCCCAGAAAGAATTCCAGTACCCAGTGGTAGTAAAAGGAATTTTTTACGATGCCTATATCGCAAATAATTTTGAGGAGGTTCAGTCCGCCTTCGATAAGATGAGCCACAAATGGGGACTCCCGATAATAATTCAGGAGCATATTAAAGGCAACGAATACAATGTAGTTGCCCTTGGCGACGGAACAGGAAGAACTGTCGGCGCGGTGCCTATGAGGAAAACTTATATCACCGATAAAGGGAAAGGCTGGGCAGGAATTTCTATTGATGATAAAAACCTGATGCAGATCTCTCACAAAGTGATTGAAGCGATGAAATGGCGCAGCGGATGTGAACTTGAATTTATTAAATCTGCCACCACTAATGAATTTTACCTTCTTGAGATAAATCCTCGGTTCCCCGCCTGGGTCTACCTTGCCACTGCTGCGGGACAGAATCTGCCCGGGGCGCTTATAAAGCTTGCACTTAAAGAGAATGTCGAAACCTTCAAATCTTACAAGGTCGGCACGATGTTCATCCGCAGTTCCTGGGACCTTATTACCGATATAAATGTTTTTGAAAAGTTTACCGTAAACGGAGAATTATAAAATGAGTGAATTAAAAAGATATGAACGCCCGATCATAACAAAACAGTATTCGGGATTTATGAACAAGTTCGGTTCCAGCCCGATAACAACCCCGAAAACAGAGATTGACGGCATTCCGGTAAATCAGATAACTGAAAAATTTGGGTCCCCCGTATTTGTTATGTCGGAAAGAAAGATCAGGGAAAACCAGAGAAACGCTTACCGGATTTTCAAAACACGTTATCCTAAGGTTCAGTTCGCGTGGTCTTACAAAACAAATTACCTCGAAGCGGTCTGCTCCGTTTTCCATTCTGAGAATTCCTGGGCGGAAGTTGTATCCGAATTTGAATATGATAAAGCCCGCAAACTTGGGATGAAAGGCGAACACATAATATTCAACGGGCCTGACAAAAGCCGCGATGCTTTGATAAAAGCAATTAAGAATAAATCCAAAATTCATATAGATCATTTCGATGAATTATATATGATCATTGAAATAACTGACCAGCTGCAGCTTAAAGCAGATGTGGCGATCAGGGTAAATATGGATGTGGGCGTTTATCCGAAATGGGACAGGTTTGGTTTTAATTATGAAAACGGCGAAGCCTGGCAGGCAATTAAAAGAATAATGGCCAACAAGAACCTGAAGCTTATCGGCCTGCACACGCACATCGGTACTTATATGATGAGCGCTGACGCTTACCGGATTGCCGCGACAAATCTTGCCCTTATGACAAAGTCAATCAGGGATGAGTATAAACACCTGCTTGAATATATTGATATGGGCGGCGGATTCCCTTCACACAATACACTCATAGGGCAGTATCTCCCGGCTGAACAGGTGGTTCCGACACTTGAGCAGTTTGCCGATGCGATATCCACCGGTTTGTTCGCCCTGTCTCTTCCTGCGGAAGAACTACCGATGTTAATTCTTGAAACCGGCCGTGCGCTAGTTGATAACGCAGGATACCTGATAACAACCGTTCTCGCGAACAAACGGCTCTCCGCCGGTAAAAGAGCATTGATCATCGACGCGGGCGTAAATATTCTATTTACAAGTTTCTGGTATAAACACAAGGTGAGCCCCGCGCAGGAAAGCGGGCTCTACCAGGAAGATGCCGCAATATACGGGCCGTTATGTATGAATATCGACGTCGTTCGCGAGAGCATTACTCTTCCGTCGCTTAAGCTGGGTGAAAAACTTGTTATCGAGTATGTCGGCGCCTATGATATGACCCAGTGGATGCAGTTCATTACTCTCCGCCCGAATGTCGTGATGATTATGGAAGACAAATCAATTGAAATAATCCGGAAGGCCGAAACGATGGAATATATCGCTGAACGGGAAGTACTTCCGGCTAAATTTGCAAAGAACAAATAGGCCGGGTTACTTTTAATTCTATTGATTCAGCAAATTGAAATGATATAAAATCAAGTTATGAACAAATACTTCACAGATTCCGTATTCCAGAGTTACAGCCAGATTTTCTTCTCCAACCGTAAATGGTTCGGGGTGCTCATCTTCCTGGCTGTGATGATAAATCCTCTGATCGGATTAGGTTCGCTGCTCGGCGTGCTTCTTACAAACCTGATGGCGTCACTGCTTAAATTCGACTCCGAGAAAATCAAGAGCGGATTTTACGGATTCAACGGAATGCTTTTCGGGGCGGGGGTGATGTTCTATTTCGAGCCATCCTTCTACCTGCTGGGGCTGATGCTTGTATTCATTGTGATCACATTCTTTGCTGCGACTGTGGTAGAGCATTTTTTCGCTTCAGTGTTCAATCTTCCGGGGCTCAGTTTACCGTTTGTAATCACCACTTATATCTTCTTCATTTTCCTTTCGAAATATGATTTCGTCAGGCCGGTACATCACGATCTTTACGCCGGGCCGTTAAGTACCGCGAGCGGTTTAATCTACCACTATCTTCAGGCAATTTCTCTTATCGTTCTTCAGCCTTCGGCGGTCGCGGGACTGATAATAGCCATTGGCGTTTTCCTGTATTCAAGAATTTTATTTCAACTCAGTATAATCGCGTTTCTCATAAACGCCCTTGTAGTTAACCTTATAATTCCGCATCCGTCTAATAATTTTATAATAATCAGCAGCTTCAATTCAATCCTCGCATCTTTTGCTCTTGGCGGCGCGCTTATCATTCCGTCCAAGAAAAATCTTTTGCTGGTGATTGTTGCTGTCTTTATGATCGTAATATTCACCGGGTTCTTTTCAAACCTGGTGAATTCATTTTCCCTGCCGGTAGTTGTTCTTCCGTTCAACTTTATCGTGCTTGCAACGGTTTACAGCCTTAGATTCAGGAAAGACCAGACAGATTTTGTGCTGCTATATTACAAAATGCAGTCTCCGGAAGAGAATTATTACTATCATAAGAACCGCAAATCCAGGTTCGATAAGTTTAAAATTTCTTATCCGGAACTGCCTGTATTCGGGGAATGGTTCATCTCGCAGGCATTCGACGGAAAGTATACGCACAAGAAAGACTGGCGTTACGCCTGGGATTTTGTTGTGGTGGATCACGAAGAGAAAGAATACTCCGGTGCGGGAAATAAATTTGAGGACTACCATTGCTTTAATCTCCCGGTAGTAAGCCCTCTCGACGGAATGATCGCCAAAGTCATCGACGGAATTCCCGATAATGATCTCGGGGATATTAACGCTGATAAAAACTGGGGTAATACGGTTATCATAAATCACTACGGCGGACTTTTCTCAGCGCTCTCCCATCTTGAGAAAGATTCGATAAAGTTTAAAGAGGGTGATTATGTAAAAAAAGGCGAGATAATCGCAACCTGCGGAAACAGCGGCCGGTCGCCTTATCCGCACCTTCATTTCCAGTTCCAGTTATCGGACAAACTCGGCGAAAAAACATTCCAGCATCCGTTTGTACACTTCATCAGCCAAAACCACGACGGATTAAAACTGCACCTGTTTGAATACCCTAAGGAAGGTATGCGCGTGCAGAACATCGGCACGCATAAGACCGTCCGCGGCGCTTTTGATTTCTACTACGGCAGGAAATTGTCTTTCAATTGCGAATACAAGGGGAAGAGCTTTGTAGAGGACTGGGAGGTTAAAATTGACATTTACAATAATTACTATATAGAATCTTCATCCGGAGACATAGCCTACTTTATCCAGGCAGGCAAAGTTCATTACTTCTCATCCTACTCGGGCGATAAAAATTCCGGTTTATATTTCTTCTACCTTTCGGCAATGCAGGTTCCTTTCTGCTACCACGAAAAACTCTACTGGGAGGACAGTTATTCACCGGAGGAACTACCGAAGAACTTTCTGTACTACATTCCGGAAATGTTCCTTCTTTATCACGATGTGCTTGATGTCAGATCCCGGTTTCGTTTCCCCGAACGCCTGGAGGAATCAGATGAAATATTAATTGAAGGCAGGATCAATGTTCAGAGCAAAGGCCTCCCGTCGGTTTTCTCGGACAGTTTCAGATCGCAAATAGTTATAAGCAGTGAAGCTGAAATTAGCAGTTTCGAATTTGAGCTTAATAAAAATAATAAATTTACCGCAACACAAATTTTTAATAATGAGGAAAAACAATGAAAAAGTTCACATATTTGTCTGTGTCAGGGATCATTCTTATAGTCGTACTTCTTTCCGTTACGATTATGTCCAACAGAAGTTCCGAAAAGATAACCGCATTCAACAAATCCGTTGCACTCGGAAACACTAAGGATTATAAGGCAGCTGTCGACGCGCTGCTTAAACTTTATCCTGAGAACAAAAATGATTATCTCTTTAATCTTCGCCTCGGCTGGCTTTATTATAATTTAGGAGATTATAAAACTTCCGTAAATTATTACAATACCGCGATCGAACTCCAGAAGAGCAGTACCGAAGCTCTGATGGGAGCCGTACTTCCGCTTGCAGCATTGTCTCAATGGAACCAGATCGAACAGAATTACCTGAAAATTCTTAAACTTAATCCTACTGATTATTATGCGAACCTGAGACTGGGACAGATATATTTAAACCGTATGGATTATACCCGCGCCGAGAGCCATCTTGAAAAAGTTTACAAGAACTATCCCGGTGAATATGAACCGAACCTTTCGCTTGGCTGGACCTATTACTATCTCGGGAAAAGGGCGGAAGCAAAAAAATGCTTCACGAATGTACTTATGCTAAGTGAAAATGATTCACTCGGCGTTAAAGGTTTAAATCTGGTTAACTGATAATGCGTTTTATTTTAGCTGCACTTTTAACAAGTTTACTGAACACAGTATCTCCGGCACAGAGCTATGATTACATAGCTCCTTCAGCCTATACAACATTCGCCTCCTACAGCGACGGAAAAAGTTCTTCGGATCTTTCGCTTTACGTTTCTCATAACATCAGCCCGCTATGGCACGGAACGGCTAACCTCGGGGTTCTTCAGGTAAGCGACCAGGGATGGAGTTACCCTCAATATACTGCCGGGTATCACGCTGCTTATTATTATTTCCCGCTAACGGTAAAACTCGACCTGCAGTATCTTCAGGGAAATTTCAGCTATAAACAGGACAAGAGTTATGATTACTCCGACCATACAAGACTGGGGGGCTTTGATCTGCTTTATTATTACAACGATATGTACTTCGGCGCTTCGTACACATACCTTTCGGCCAACGGTGTAATTGGTGAGGACTCGCTGAGCGGCCTTCATTCACACCAGGCAGCGCTGCGGTTCGTCTACATCTTTTCTTACGATCTGAGCGTCACGTTACGGCCCGCTGCAAGTATCCTCTCCGATGGAAGAAAATTATATTCCCTTTACGGAAGGGTCAATTATCAGCCGGCTCCCGAGATTATTTTAAAAGCGGGCGGATTCACCGGTGAGAGAGCTTATTATTATGATACTGATCTGTTTGTACTTTTTAATCAGAACGCCACACAAAAATATCAGCTGTTCGCCCAGGCAGATTATATCTTCTCCCCTGCTTACGGTTTTTCGCTCGGTTATCAGCACACAAAATTTAACGGCTTCAGCATAAATTATTATATTGCAGGAATTAAAACCTATTTTACAATATAAAGTTTTATTCCATTGTCAATTGACCGCATCTATAAGTTATCGCGTCAAAAATCTAAATATGTAATCGGACTGATGTCCGGCACTTCGGTTGACGGCATCAGCGCGGCTTTGGTCAGGATCACCGGATCCGGATTATCGACTAAGATAAAGTTCCTCGGCGGCATCAACCACCCGTTCCCGAAGGAAATGAGAAAATCAATTCTCAGTATAGCAGAACCCGGCGGAGGAAATACCGCAGATATCTGCAGAATGAATTTCTTCATTTCTCTTGCATATATTCAGGCAGTAAAAAAGTTGTGCCAAAAACTTAACCTTCCGCTAAGCAAAATAAATCTCATCGGCTCACACGGACAGACAATCCACCATCTCCCACAGAAAGAAAAGCTTTTTGGATTCACTTCCGGATCTACTCTGCAGATAGGCGATATCTCAGTCCTGTCAAAGCAACTTGGTATAACAACTGTCGGTGACTTCCGCACTGCGGATGTTGCGCTCGGCGGAGAAGGCGCGCCGTTCGTTCCGTATTTTGATTATACGGTTCTTTCATCTGATAAAACAGACCGCGCTCTGCTGAACATCGGCGGAATTGCTAATATAACTGCCCTGAAGAAAGGCGCGAAACCGGATGATGTAATAGCGTTTGACACGGGCCCGGGAAATATGATGATAGACTCCCTGATGAACAGGTTTTACGGCCTGAAATATGACAGAGACGGAAAAGTTGCGCTCAGCGGAGCAGTAAATAAACGCTTGCTCGCTTACCTGAAAGAGACTGACAGCTATCCTGATCAGCCCCCGCCAAAATCAACAGGCAGAGAGTTTTATTCAAAGGAATTTGTGGATCTAATTATCAAGAACAGTACCGGCATCCCGCAGAAAGATATTATCGCTACAGTTACATACTATACTGCCTGGTCAGTTTTCTTTGCATACACAAAGTACATCCGCAGAAAAGTCACGATCAGCGAATTATTTTTGAGCGGCGGAGGCGCGAAGAATAAAGCGATTGTTAAATATATGAAGTCGCTTTTTGGCGGCGAGACTAAAGTCGCGAATGTCACTTCTCTTGGAGTTGATTCTGATTATAAAGAAGCGATTTGTTTCGCGGTGCTTGCCAACGAAACAATTTCGGGAAATTGCGCAAACCTCCCCTCCGTAACCGGCGCTTCTTCGCCGACAATCCTTGGAAAGATATCGCTTCCGTGAAAGTTTTTATCACAGGCGGCAGCGGCATTCTGGGACAGTACCTGAATAGTGAACTCAGCAGGAAATTCGATATCCTTACCCAGTACAACTCCAATCCCGGCAATTGCGGGAAGTATAACTCGGTTCAACTTGATCTGCTTAACCTCGAAGACTTGGGAAAAGCAGTTGAAAAATTCTCTCCGGATATAATAATCCACGCGGCGGCGCTCGCGAATACTGTAACGATCGAGCCGTTTACTCCAAAATATGTATATGATTTAAATGTAGGCGTTACCGAATACCTGGCAGTGCTTTGTAAAGCAAAAGGAATCAAGTTAGTATATACCTCCACCGATCAGGTATACGCCGGTGACAGGGGCTCGATGCTGAAAGAGAATGCTAAACTTATGCCGCTCTCCATTTACGGCGAAACTAAACTTGTCGGTGAATACAAAGTAATAAATACATTCAATAACTATATCATAATCCGTCTCGGTTTGCTCTTCGGTTTCGGACTCAACCATTCCAGAATGCACTTCGATAATATGTATGAGAATTTCAGAAATGGCAAAAAAGTCCGGTTATTCACGGATCAGTACCGCACTCCCCTCTCCGTTATCGAAGCCGCAAGGATAATATCATCCCTTTGCGAAAAAGATATTAAAGGAGAGATTATTAATGCCGGCGGCAAAGAAAGAGTATCAAGATTTGAGTTCGGGGGGCTGCTATGTGATCTCGCCGGCTTTGACAAATCGCTTATTGAACCGTCAACAATGGACTCTGTCCCCGGCCTCGCACCCGTCGCGGATGTTTCAATGGATTCCTCCAAACTTGATAATCTCGGAATCTCAAGATTAAATTTACAAGAAGCATTTAAGGAAACTCTGAGACACTAAGAACAGATTTGCAGGGAATTTTAACAAGCAGATGGATTAATACATTATGGCGAAAACAAAGAACGATATCACTTTGTATGACAGCGGTATTATACAAAAAAAGATTTTTAATATCCGGGGCGAACAGGTGATGCTCGACAGCGACCTTGCCCACTTTTATGATGTTGAAACCAGAAGACTTAATGAACAGATTAAGCGCAATAAATCAAGGTTCCCTCCTTCATTTATGTTCTGCCTCACGAAACAGGAATACGACAACTTGAAGTCGCAAATTGCGACATCAAGTTTTGAGCACGGCGGTAAAAGGAAATTACCAAATGTTTTCACTGAACAGGGGGTAGCAATGCTTGCGGGTATCTTAAAAAGTGAAACAGCCATCAAAATGAGCATACAAATAATTAATGCTTTTGTAAATATGCGTCGGTTTATAGTTAACAATGCTAATCTGCTCAATCGGATGGATAGACTTGAAACAAGGCAGCTCAGGTTTGAAGATGATTCTGAAAGAAAATTCGAGGAGATATTTAATGCGCTCTCCGGAGGTGAATTGTTGCCGAGGCAGGGAATCTTTTTCGAAGGTCAAATTTTCGATGCATATAAATTTATCTCTTCGCTGATAAGGAAGGCCGAAAAAAGTATTTTACTTATCGACAATTATATCGACGAAAGTATTTTAGAACTCTTCACTAAAAAGAAAAGGAATGTATCCGTTACAGTTTTGACAGGTAATCCCGGGAGAGTTCTGAAACTTGACGAAGAAAAATTTAATCAGCAATACCCATTTGTGCGAATCATACGGTTCGGTAAATCGCATGACCGGTTCATTATGCTCGACGAGAAAGAATTATATCACTTCGGAGCTTCACTTAAAGACCTGGGGAAAAAGTGGTTCGCATTCTCCAAAATGGATAAATCGTTAATTGATTTCCTCTTAAAAGTGGAAAACGAAAAAATCACGGTGTAAAAAAGATTCGCCTTATTTTGAGTTAGAAAACTTGTATCACCTTAGCGGACTTGGCGCAACCTTTGCGACTTTGCGTTTAAGTGTTCCTGACTATCGGAACACTGTAATTACGCAATTCTAGTACGCTTACAATAACTCAAAATGATAATTCCGAAAAAAGAAAATTCTTAATTTATAATTTTTAATTCTTAATTAAATTTGCAACTACTCGGCGCTCACACATCAACACAAGGCGGCCCCGCAGCTGCTGTCAGGCTTGCGGAAAAACTCGGTTTCACCGCAATACAGATCTTCACGAAAAACAACAACCGCTGGTTCCAGAGGCCCCTCACTGATTCCGAAATCAGTGAATACCTTCAAGAATTATCACATTCGAAAATAAAATTTGTACTCTCGCACGCTGCATACCTTATAAATCTGTGTGCCGTAAATGAAGAGATTCTCGAAAAATCCCGCGAAGCCCTGATTGACGAACTGTACCGGTCCGAACAGCTGCATATTCCCCACTGCAATTTCCACCCCGGTTCTCACGGCGGTAGAGGCGAAGACTACGGCGTCAAAATGATCGCCGAATCTCTGAACATCATCCACGAAAAGACCCCGGGATTTCAGACGAAAAGTATGATCGAACTTACTGCCGGCCAGGGTTCTTCACTCGGCCATACTTTTGAGCAGGTGCGCGAAATAATAAACCTGGTAGAAGCGAAAGACAGAGTCAGTGTTTGCATAGACACCGCGCACATCTGGGCGGCCGGATATGATATTAAAAGCGAAATTGGATTCCGCCGGACAATCAAAAAGTTTGACGAGGTAATAGGCCTCAGCCGCCTGAAATGTATCCATATGAATGACAGCAAAAAAGATCTTGGGACACACGTTGACCGGCACGATCATATCGGTAAGGGATTTATAGGTCTGGAAGGGTTTTCTAATATAATGAACTCCGCGAAACTCAGGAAAATCCCGAAAGTGCTCGAAACACCAAAAGGAAAAGAGCAGCTTGAGGATCTCGAAAACATCAGGATCCTGAAAAGCTTAATCCGTTAGGCCCAATTTCCTGTCGCATCGTTAATTTGTTGATCTTCTGTTCTTTGCTCACCGGCCACGCAGGGGTAAATACTTGTATCGATCCATCCATACAACTTTCCCACGGCTCCGTAGGGGTCAAATATCGGGACCACGAAACCACATCCTTATTTTTAGCGCCCTTTTTTCATACATAAATTTTAATCCGGAATTGAAATTTCCGTTGAAAACTATTCAATTTAAGGTTAACTTTGTAAGTTATGATAAAAATTGAATTTATGAAGATGAACGGGGCGGGAAACGATTTCGTAATGATTGACGGACGCTCCCTCCCGGACACCGGATTATCAAAAGATATCATACACCGGATTTGCGACCGGAGACGGGGTGCCGGAGCCGACGGACTGATTATTATAAAACCATCAGACCGGGCAGACTTCGAAATGGAATACTATAATGCGGACGGCGGACCCGGTTCCCTTTGCGGAAACGGCGCCAGGGCAGCCATTAAATTCGCTAAAATGAAAAACTATTTTGAGGGGAAATCGACACGTTTTGTAGTAAATGGCGTTTATTACAAAGGAGAATACATCGACGAAAACCTGATGCAATTTTTTGCCGGGAATCCCGGAAAAACGAAACTGGACTTCAGGATAAAAGCTGCGGCACAGCTGATCAATTCCCACTTCGCGGATACCGGATCACCGCACGCGGTTATTGAGATAAAGGATATCCTTCAAAATCCCAAAGATCCTCGTTCCGGGTTTACGGATATATCTGAAATACCCGTTTATGAATTAGGAAAAGAAATCAGGTTCTCCAAAGATTTTGCACCGGGCGGACTGAATGTTAATTTCATCCAGATTAAGGATGAGGGAATTTTTGTCAGAACCTATGAACGCGGTGTTGAAGATGAAACTCTGGCCTGCGGCACGGGATCTATTGCTTCAGCAATAGTGGCAAACTTAAAATACAAGCTGCCGTCCCCTGTAACTATTTTTACACGCGGAGGCGATACGCTGAAAGTTGAATTTGAGAAGAAAGATGGCATACCCGCCGATATCAGATTATCCGGGCCTGCCGAAATTAATTACACAGGAACTTTTGAAATAAATAATAATCTTAAATCGGAGAAAGAATGAGCAAAGTTATTTTTGCCGTACAATATGAGATTGAGGCCGCAAAGAGAGATGTTTACCTCTCATCATTACCGGAACTCAAATCTCTGATAAGCGCGGAAGGTCTTGAAAGTTATTCAGTTTTTGAACTGAAGGGCAAACCCAATTCATTTGAGGAAATGTTCGTATTCTCTTCATACGAAGCTTACGACGCCTATGATGACGCTGAAAACGAGCGCCTGAGTATGCTAATATCCAAGATCGAAACATTGAAAGTTAACAACACCACAAAGTATAATGTTTTAACGGAAGTTACTTCCAACTAAACACAAGGGGTGATTTGAATATCTGATGAATGCTTTTTTTATTCAAATCACCCTTTCCTCATTAAAAACTTTATTTAATAATTTTCATTAGATATCACCACGGTAATCACCGCCGTTTAAATGAATAAAACCACACACTTAATTTATATAGTTTTACTGACCATCATCGGCCTGGCAGCAACGGTTATGCTTTCGGTTAACGGCTACAATTATTATTCGCTTTCCGTTGAAGAGAGATTCTGGTCCGCGCAGCACGATTTCCTCAAGCCAAGCGGAGCGCTTGGCCACGGACTCGGTATAATCGGAACGCTGATGATGATTGTCGGTGTGGGCATATATATGGTAAGAAAACGGGTCAGGACATTCTTCTCCTGGGGTTACCTCAAACACTGGCTGGAACTTCACATCTTTTTGTGCACCATCGGCCCGGTGTTTGTTCTTTTCCATACTGCGTTCAAATTCGGCGGAATCGTTGCAATTAGTTTCTGGAGTATGGCTGCGGTTGTGCTCAGCGGTTTTGCGGGGAGGTTTATCTATGTTCAGATCCCCAGATCGATAAAAGGCAACGAACTCGACCTGAAGGAGATCGATGAATTGAGTAATGAACTTAATGAAAGACTGAAAAAAATTCACGATATGCCCGCCACGGTTTTTGCAAAGATCACTGCATTCAGCCGCTATAAAAATCCGGTGTCCGGGTCTTTGAAAGAATTCTTTCTGATCAAACTTGAAGAGAGAACAGTGCTTTCGGAGCTGAAGAAGAACATCAGCAGGCTGCAGGTATCAGAAAGGAAAGAAATATTCAATACTGTCCGTTCCCAGCTGAACCTGACTCGCCGCATCGGTTCACTAAAAGTTATGCACCGGTTATTTAATTACTGGCATATCTTCCATCTTCCCTTTGCAATTTCGATGTTCGTTATTATGTTAATACACGTTGCAGTTACAATTATTTTTGGTTATAAATGGATCTTTTAAGGAGTACAAATGAAATTTAAGTTTTCACCCGCATATATTTATCTTGGTATTATTATACTCGCCGCTGTGGTCATTATCGTCTTTACACAGACTGAAAAACCGGCTGCCCTTCCGCTCCCTGCTGACGGCCAGACGACAATGCCGGATGATGACATTCATAAAGGGATACCAAAGGATGGCGCTCCGAGCAGCGCGAATGTCCAAAAAGAAGTTGTTATGACTATCGACAGTCTTAAAAATTATGTGAGCAAAAACCAGAGCGACACCGCGTCAATGAGAAAATACGCGGATATGCTTTTCGCGGCACACAAACCTGCGGAAGCGCAGCAGTATTATGAGATGATACTGAAGAAAGACCCGAAGAGAATCGATATGATGTTCGCGCTCTCAAATGTTTATTATTTCAACCAGGAATTTAAGATGACTGAGGAGATGACAAACAGAATACTTAAAATCGACCCGAATAACCTGGAAGCAAAATTCAATCTCGGAGCGGTAGCTGCCACGATGGGAAATGACGCAAAGGCAAAAGAAATCTGGCAGTCCATCATCAGTAAAAGCCCTGACCATCCGATGGCAGAAATGTCCAGGCAGGCATTAGCCCGCCTCAAATGAATGAAGTCTTCTTAGAAGAGTTTATAGCATACGGCGTCTCTATTGGCGCCGTTGCCTTTTTTATTATCTGGTACATACGCCGCGGTATCCGGAAAACACATATTGCCGAAGAGAAGATTTCAAAAGCAAAAGAATTCGGCCTCCACGAACCCGTCTCTTTATACCCCATCGTCGATCACGAGACCTGCATAGGCAGCGGCGCCTGCATTGAAGCGTGTCCCGAAAAAGATATACTCGGCCTCGTCAGGGGTAAAGCAGTAACAATTAACGCCTCGAGATGCGTTGGGCACGGTGCGTGCTTCCACGCCTGCCCGGTGATGGCTATCTCTCTGCATATCGGCACCGAGAAAAGAGGCGTCGAACTTCCTCACGTGAGCCGGGAATTTGAAACAAACGTGCCTATGCTTTTCATTGCCGGGGAACTCGGAGGGATGGGTCTGATCCGGAATGCAGTTGAGCAGGGAAAACAGGCCGTCACCCACCTCGCAAAAAAAATTAATAAGAGCATCGATGCTGAGTATGATCTTGTTATCATCGGCGCCGGCCCGGCGGGAATCTCCGCGAGTTTAAAGTCCCGCGAAATGGGACTCAACTTCTTAACTCTCGAACAGGATACAATCGGCGGCACGGTCTTCAGTTTCCCACGAGCAAAACTTGTTATGACCTCTCCGATGGACCTCCCTCTTCACGGGAAAGTTAAATTAAGTGAAACTTCCAAGCAGGAACTCATCGATTTATGGAATTCCGTTCTTGATAAAAATAATATAATAATCAATCAGGGTGAGAAAGTAGATTCAGTCGAAAGAGATCCTTCTCTCTTTAAGGTAAAAACCACAAAAGGCGTATACACAGCCAGATCAGTGTTACTGGCAATTGGCAGAAGGGGTACTCCGAGGAAACTCGGCGTTAAAGGAGAAGAGATCGGCAAAGTATATTACCGCTTGCTTGAACCCGAGTTGATAAAGAATAAGAATATTCTTGTTGTCGGGGGAGGTGACTCAGCCATAGAGTCTGCTCTGCTTATCGCTGATGAAGGCAACAAAGTTACTCTTTCCTACCGCAGCGATTCATTCTCCCGGATTAAACCAAAAAACCTGGAGAGGATCACTCACGCTCAGGAACAGAAACAGATCGAAATCTTATTTAATACAAATGTAACAGAAATAACTGAAGATAAAGTTTTACTAACTAATCAATCCGGCGAAAAGATCGAACTTCAGAATGACCTCGTATATGTATTCGCCGGCGGTGAACTACCCAATACCTTCCTGGAAAAAGCGGGTATCAGAATCACCAAAAAATTCGGAGAAGCAGTTCTCAAACATTGACCAATTATCAATTATCAATTATCAATAATCAATTATCAGTTTCTGATTTTTCGTGATATAATACCGTGACCAGAATATCATCTCCAATTCATCTCTCCTGATATAAAAACAATCTTGTATTTATCAAAGATAATTGCGGGATATCCCTATTTTGCTTAAATTCTGTTTTACTTATTTGTTTCAGAACAGGTTGTTTTGCTCCGTATAACATTATTCATAATCTGTATAAGTATCTCCGTTTTTCCCCAGATCTCTCCCGGAGATTTGTCACGTGCCCATTCCAAATTCGAGGGAATGAGTAACTGTACAAAGTGCCACGTGCTTGGCGATAAGGTTACAAATCAGAAGTGCCTTGATTGTCATAGCGAAATTAAAGAACTTGTGTCATCTGCAAGAGGGTACCACGGTTCCAGGGACGTGAGAGGGAAAGAGTGCGTCGACTGCCACAGCGAACATCACGGACTGAATTTTAAGCTCATCCGTTTCGACCAGAATTCCTTCGACCACAACAAAACCGGATATCCGCTCTCCGGTAAACACAGCGAAGTCAAATGCGCGGACTGTCATAACGCAAATAATATTTCTAATCCGAAAATGAAGCAGCACAAAGGCACTTACCTTGGCCTGAATTCCGAATGTTCATCCTGCCACTCTGATGCGCATAACAAAACCCTTGGCAGTAAATGTTCTTCCTGCCATTCTACTGAAGGATTTAAGCCCGCAAAATTATTCGACCACAATACTGCGGCGTTCAGGCTGCGCGATGCACATACCCGGGTTGACTGCGCTAAGTGCCATCTGTCTCTTGCTTCAAATACAAAGGAAAAAGTAATCTTCAGTGTTGCCAAGTTTTCAAAATGTTCTGATTGCCATAAAGATGTGCACTCGGGCAAATTCGGGGATAACTGTACCGAGTGTCATAATACGGTTTCATTCAACGCAGTGGCAACAACTAAATTTGATCATAACAAAACCAACTTCCCCCTCGCCGGCGCCCACGTAACTGTGAAATGCAGCGATTGCCACGGTAATTCCCTGACGTCAAAACCGAAGCATACACTTTGCACAGACTGCCACAAAGATTTCCACAAAGGACAATTCGTCCGGGAGGGTAAAGTGCGCGACTGCTCCGGGTGCCACAGCATTGATGCTTTTACTCCGTCACTGTTTACGATTGAAGCGCATAACAAATCACGCTTCCAACTTACAGGAAGGCATCTTTCCGTTCCGTGTTTTAGCTGTCACCGGAAGGGTGAAGAATTTCAGTTTACCGGTATTAAGTCCCGCTGCATAGATTGTCACGAAAATATACACCGCGATGAAATCCGGTCTGAATTTCTGCCTGATCAGAAATGCGAATCCTGCCACAATACCGAAGGATGGCACGACGTAAAGTTCGATCACGCGGTCACGAAATTCCCTCTTGTCGGGAAACACAGTATCCCCAAATGTGCTGAGTGCCACACTAATAAAGATATTAATTCCGGCGTGCGTTTTTTGTTTTCAAGTGTTAAGAATAATTGCATAAATTGTCATAGCGATATTCACTTCGGGCAATTCGGAAATGTTTCTCAGGAATGCCTTAAATGTCATAATTATGAAAGCTGGAAACCTGTTCTGTTTAATCATACAGCAACCAGGTTCCCTCTTACCGGCGCGCACGAAAAGGTGGATTGTTCTAAGTGCCATATAACTATTGAAACCGTAAAAGGAAAATATAAAAAATTCAAAATGGAAGATTACAGATGCGTAGCCTGCCACTCATAGCAATATTGCTCATTTCGTGGAGTAGCTTATTTGCCCAGTCCCCTCACGGAACTTCATTTAATATGGAGTGCGTTGAGTGTCATACAACTGCGAGCTGGCAAATAGACAACAGCAAAATGACTTTCAGCCACAGTTCGACAGGATTTGAACTTGCCGGCCAGCATAAAAGCGTTGTCTGCAGGCAATGCCACTCAACACTCGTATTCAATCAGGCAAAGCAGGAGTGTTCCTCCTGCCATAATGATGTTCACAAATCATCAGTATCACCCGACTGCGCCAAGTGCCATACTCCGAAAACCTGGCTCGTCACTGACGTCAATCAGTTGCATCAGGTCAGCAGGTTCCCACTTGTCGGCAGGCACAAAACCGCGGACTGCGTCCAGTGCCACACCAGGTCAAATGAACTGAATTTTGAAGTAGCGGGCATTTCCTGTTTCGATTGCCATTCCGCGGATTACAATTCTGCTCAAAATCCGAATCACATTGCCTCCGCATTCTCAAAAGACTGCGAATCGTGCCATAATATGTCATCTTCCGGATGGAGCTTTGCTTCTTTTGCGCATACAACTTTTCCGCTCCAGGGCGGGCACGCACGGCAGAATTGCTATGACTGCCACACGCCCAATACTTTTTCCGGCTTAAGCAAAGAATGTTACGCTTGCCATAATGATGATTTTACGGCAGCAGTAAATCCGAATCATACACAGAATAACTTCAGCACAGTTTGCAGTTCCTGCCACAATATCAATGCTTGGAAACCGGCGACATTTAACCACGCCACGACCGGATTCCAGTTAACCGGAAGGCATATCAATACATCCTGCATTTCCTGTCATACTGCCGGATACAGCAACACTTCAGCCGAATGCAAGAGCTGTCACCTGACGAATTATAATAACGCCGCTGATCCGAACCATATTCAAAATAATTTCAGCCTGGTTTGTGCTTCCTGTCATAACACGAATGCCTGGAAACCTGCTACGTTCGATCACTCAACAACGGGATTCCAGCTGACAGGAAAGCATATAACGGCAACGTGTATCTCCTGCCACGCGTCCGGCTATAATAATACTTCTTCCGAGTGCAGCAGCTGCCACATAAACGATTTTAATACTGCGGCCTCGCCGAATCATATAGCCGCTGCTTTCCCGCAGCAATGTCAGCAATGCCATACAACATCAAACTGGGATGTGGCAAACTTCGATCATACCACATATACTCAATTCCCGCTTGCCGGCAAGCATATTAATGTTAACTGCAGCGAATGTCACCAGTCGGGATATGCCAATACACCGCAAGAGTGTAATGCGTGCCATAACAATGATTTCACCGGGGCCACAAACCCGAATCACGTATCGGCTAATTTCCCCACCGCTTGTGAAACCTGTCATAATGTTAATGGCTGGACGCCGGCGCAGTTTGATCACGATCAGAGATACTTCCCGATTTATTCCGGTAAGCACCGGGGCGAATGGACCCTTTGCTCAGACTGTCATACAAATTCTAATAACTATGCAGTGTTCTCTTGTATTACTTGCCACGAGCATAACCGCAGCGATATGGATAACGAGCACCGGGGAGTGAGCGGATACGTTTACGCCAGTGCGGAGTGCCTCAGCTGCCATCCGGACGGAGACGGTGACGGCGCATTTAATCACTTAACTTCGCAGTTTCCGCTCACCGGCGCGCACATTAACCTGGAATGCAGCTTGTGCCATACACAAGGATACGCAACTCCTCCGCAAACGGATTGCGTTGCCTGCCACGCAACCGACAGGAATTCAACACATAATCCCGACCACAGTGCGGCTAATTTTTCTAACAACTGTACGGAATGCCATTCTTCAACAGCCTGGACTCCGTCCTCTTATTTACATACATCGGCTTATCAGCTCACGGGAGCGCATACATCAGCCGCCTGCAGCGATTGCCACACTTCCGGATATTCAAATATTCCGCACCAATGCAACGACTGCCACAGCGGTGATGTTGCGCAAGTCCTCGATCCGCCGCATTCAGCGCTCAACTTTTCTTTAACCTGCTCGGAATGCCACACAACGACAGCCTGGCTTCCTTCAAGTTATGACCACGACGGCCCCTATTTCCCTGTCTACTCCGGCGAACACAGGAACAAATGGAATGAATGCAGTGACTGCCACACGAACCCGGCCAATTATTCATCTAACTCCTGCATAAACTGCCACGAGCATAATGAATCCGAAATGAATACCGCGCACCTTACGGTAAATGGGTATTCTTTTTTAAATAGCGCTTGTTTCGCCTGTCATCCCGTGGGTTCTGTGGTTAATGCATTCAATCATTCAACTTCTCCGTTCCCTCTTACCGGAGCGCACATAAATGTGCAGTGCGGCAGTTGTCACACGAATGGCTATCCTAACACGCCGTCAGATTGTAACAGCTGTCATAATCAGGATTACAGCGGTGCGGTTAATCCCAATCACTCTTCCGCCGGATTGGCTGTTACCTGCGAGAATTGCCATAATTCTTCTGCCTGGATCCCCTCAACTTTTGATCACGGAACCTCCGGGTTCCGGTTAACGGGCGGCCATAACCTTCAACAATGTTCTGACTGCCATTCAGGAACTACTTCGGGCACAAGCAATGTCTGTTCATCCTGTCATCAGGATGATTTTAATTCAGCCGCGAATCCGAATCATATCACGTTGGGCCTGGCAAATACCTGCAGCGATTGTCATACAAATAATCCCGGCTGGGCCCCGGCAACTTTCCCGGTTCATAATAATTATTTTCAGCTTCAGGGCGCGCATCTCTCAATCAGAAATAACTGTTCGCAGTGTCATGACGGGAATTACTCAACCACTCCTAATACCTGTTATGCGTGTCATACAGCTGATTTCAACGGTGTTACTTCACCCAATCACGTTTCGCAGCAGTACCCTCACGAATGCGAAGACTGCCATACACAGTCAGCCTGGACGCCCTCTACGTTCAATCACGATACTCAGTACTTCCCTGTTTATTCGGGCGAACACAGGAATGAATGGTCAACCTGTTCGCAGTGTCATACTAATCCGGCTAACTATGCGGTGTTCTCCTGCATCACTTGCCACGAACATAACCAGACAAGTATGAATTCCGAGCATCAGGGAGTGAGCGGTTATGTTTATCAGAGCGCGGCCTGCTTCGACTGTCACCCTGACGGGGACAGTAAAAAAATGCTCAAATCGCGGGAAATGGAGTAAGTTTTGTTCCGAAATATTTTCCCCTTAAGCATCGGATTACTCTGCTTTTCCCTTTCTGTTTTGATTGCACAGGAGCGGAGAGAAAAGATTGAAGGAACTATAACTTATATTTCTTCTCAGAATATATATATTGAATTCTCTTCAACTGCCGGTCTCCGGTCAGGCGATACGGTCTTTGTAAAAGATAACGGATCCGAGATACCTTTTCTTTTAATCAGGTTTATTTCCTCCCGTTCTGTGGCGGGCGAAAAAATCGGACAACTAAAAGCCGCCAAGGGAACTAAAGTTTATGCATTCAGAAGAGTTGAGACGGCGCCTCTTATCTCCGTAAAGGAGGACAATTTAAATCTTGCGGCGAATGATTCAATAGCGCCCCAAAAAATCACTGCCTCCGTTCCCGCTGCAGGTATGCGTAAAAAAAGTTATGACGGCAGATTAAGCGTTCAGTCTTCATCCGATTTTAACAGCGGTGATCTTTCTGCCCGCAATCTTCAGCGCTGGAGATATACTTTTACGATGAACTTGTACGATATTCAGGGTTCCGGTATCGATTTCCAGACATACTCCAATTATTCCTATTCTTCCCCTGCTTTTCTGAAGTCAGCTGATCCGCTCCTTAAAAACCTTAGAGTATACAGCTTTAATGCCCGCTACGCTTATGACAGCCTTACAAATTTCAGATTAGGGCGTTTCCAAAGCAATGAACTCGCCAGCCTTGGCCCCGTGGACGGAATAGTTGCAGAGCGTAATTTCAGGTTCGCAAAAATTGGCGCTATCTTCGGCTCTCATCCTGATTTTTCGGATTACGGTTACAATTTTAATTTTATGCAGTTCGGCGCTTACGCTGCCAGGCAGGATACGCTTGGTGAAGTAACCACTGACCAGAGCGCGGGCGTTTTCCAGCAGATGAATAAATCGGAGATCGACAGGCGGTTTTTGTATTATCAGAATTCTGCAAATATCATAAAGACGATTAATTTGTTTTTCTCAACCGAGTTTGATTTCTACAAAAAGGAAGCAGGCGTAGAGACTGTCAGTCCGCAGTTAACGGGCATTTTCACCTCTGTCAGGTATTCCCCTTTCAGTTCATTCTCAATCGGAGCTTCCTATGACGCGCGAAGGAATATTATATATTACGAAACTTATAAAAGTTTTCTCGACAGTGTGATAATCAACGAACTCCGTCAGGGAATAAGACTTAATATTGTGTTGAGGCCGTTCAAAGGATTTACTCTCGGGCTTAACAATTCCTATCGCCGGCAAAAAGGCGATTCGAAAACGAATAATAATTTTGGCGGTTATCTTTATTACTACAGGCTGCCATATTTGGAAGTTTCACCTGTCATCAACTACACCCGCCTCTCAAACAGTTTTACGGACGGTTACAGTATCAGCCTTAGCCTCACCCGGAATTTGTTTGATCTGTTCGATGTTACCGGCGGTTACAGGTTATTGCATTACACATTTTTACGCAGCAATGCTTCACTTGAGCAGCAGACATATACTTTCGATCTCTATTACTCCTTAACCAGGAATCTCAGCCTTGGTATAAACTTCGAAAGTTCTCACGAGACAACCTTATCCCAGAACCGCCTCTTCGTCGATCTGACCGCAAGATTTTGAGAGTTTTGAGTTAAAAATATATAATCAAAATATGGGATTGGGGACTAACTCCAACTCTTAACTTTTCGCATTTAACCTTAAACTTTCTTGGTTCATTTTATCAGGTTAATATTAAAAACAAAGAATAGTATTGAATAAAAAGACTTAAAACCCTATATTAAATGATAAATTATGCCTAAAAGTATAGAATACGTTGGTGTTTTGCACGTGCATTCGGTGTATTCGGACGGATCCGGTGAAGTTGAACAAATTGCTTCCTTTGCGTCAGAATGTGAACTTGATTTTCTGATCCTGACCGACCACAATACACTCAGAGCCAGGGATGAAGGTTACCAGAAATTTTACGGGAACACTTTCCTTATGGTGGGTTGCGAGATCAACGACAAAGACAATAGAAACCACTACCTTGCATTCGGCATTGATAAGGTCATTTCAACACGTCTTCCTGCCCGCGAGTATATCAATAAAGTTTCCGAACTCGGCGGGATCGGATTTATTGCCCATCCTGATGAAAAACGTGACCAGATGAAGGAACATCCCCCGTATCCGTGGACCGACTGGGAGGCCGACGGTTTTACCGGAATCGAAATCTGGAACCATATGTCCGAATGGATGGAAAACCTTACCGAAGAGAATAAATACCAGTCATTTATGCACCCTCTCCGCACCATTCAGGGCCCCCCGGAAGTTACCCTGAAGAGATGGGATGAACTTAATATGCACCGTAAGGTTGTCGGGATTGGAGGAGTGGATGCACACGCCCATAAAATCAATTTACTGGGCTTTTTTGAGGTCGAAGTATTCCCCTACAAGGTCTTGTTCAAATCAATCAGAACCCATATCTTATTAGACGAAAAAATTGAGGTTTCTGAGAATCCCGAAGAAATCCTAAAAACTGAAAAGAAGATTTTGGCTGCCCTGAGAGAGGGCAGATGTTTTGTTTCAAACGATTACCACGGTGACGCTAAAGGGTTCAGGTTCTTTGTAAAAGATATCAGTTTTAACACCTGGATGCAGGGCAGTACTGTAAAACTGCAAAACAATATGCAGTTTGTCGTATACACCCCGGGCGGCCCCTGCACGGTCAGACTGATCCGGAACGGTGAACTGGCCGGGACCTCAAATTCGGATGAATCTGTTTTTGAACTGACGGAAGAAGGCGTTTACCGTGTTGAAGTTTATAAGTACAGCAAAGCGTGGATCTTTTCAAACCACATAAGAGTTATTCAATAGTTTTAATAGTTACGAAAGGTTCTTAATGATCAGAGAAAAAAAGAAAATTACAAGGAAAGAAATTAAAGAGGACAGCCTTGTAACCTTCTATTATAAGGCAGTCAGCCTTTACAATCAGTATCAGCGCCAGATCCTGATCGGTGCGGCGGCTATCGTTGTCATCGTCGGCGGATATTTCCTGATGGGATACTATAACAATATCGATAATAATGAAGCTAACCTTCAGCTGGCAAAAGTAATGAAAGTTTATGATGCCGGCCGGTACCAGGAAGCTATTGACGGAATGCCCGGCACCAAAATAACCGGCCTTAAGAAAATCGTTGATGATTTTGGCTCTACACAGAACGGCGAAAACGCAAAGATCTACCTTGCCAACGCTTATTATAATTTAGGCAAGTTTGATGAGGCCCTTGCTGCTTACGAAGATTACAGCGGTGATACTCCCCTCCTACAGGCGGCAGCTTACGCCGGTATCGCGGCCTGCTACGAAGCCAAAAATAACCTTGAAGAGGCAGCCGGCTATTATGTTAAAGCTTCAAAAGTATCGGAAGAAACAGTGTTAAATCCTCAGTACTTGCTCTTCGCGGGTATCGATTATATCAAACTCGGCAAAACTGAAGAAGCAAAAGAAATTTTAAGGTCCATAAAAAGAGACTACAGTAAATCCCCATTTGGCCGCGACGTGGATAAATATCTTGCGCAGGTTGAATAATAAACTTAACACAAATAATAATATCGGAGTTATGATGAAAAAATGGCACTTATTGCTTGCACTCCTTTTCGTATGGAGTACACAGATGTTCAGCCAGCCTCTTGATTTGAAAGCATCTTTCAATCTGGCTACAATGAATTATACCGGTCCTGATTCTACAAAACCATATCTCAATGATAAAGGCGCAAGAAGCGTATGGTATGCCGGCGATCTTGACGGTGACGGCAAAAAAGAAGTAGTTGCTACCGATTATACTCAGGGTGGCCGCGTTCATTTGTTTGAATTCTCATTCACAGGCACGCTTGAACTCGTTTGGTCATCCCCAACCCGTCCGGGATTCTATAACAGCGGAAGCACCCCAAGGTGGGTAAGAACCGGTGATATGGACGGCGACGGTATGAAGGAAATTATTTTCCCGTTATCGAATGGAACCGCTGATTTCCAGATTCAGATCTGGGAATATACCGGAACCAATAATGATTTCGGTACTGAGCCGGCTTTCACTTTAGCCAATGATTATTTTGTTGCTCAGACTGTCGGAAAATTCAGGACCAACCGCGAAGTAGCAAGCGTTTATGATTTTGACGGCGACGGCAGCACCGAACTTATTATGTCAAACCGCGACCATAGTGTTTATATTCTCGGCGTATTCGGTACTTTCCCCGGTTTCGCCAGCTGGACACTCGAAGGCGGCGACCCTGCAGTTGTTCCGATCAACAGTAAAACATTCGTTGCCGGATCACACTGGCATTCAGTCCCTGCAGATATCAACGGCGATGGTAAAAAAGAAATTATCAACCATCACTGGATGAGCTGGGGAACCTGGGGAATCTTAGCCAGAGGCGCGGATTCTTATTCTTATCCTGATACTTCAATTGACAATTTCTACTACCAATATACTCTCGGAACTCCGGGTGACGCAGTTGCATATATGGGTGTTCAGCCGGTTGACGTTGACGGCGACGGCAATGACGAAATCGCAGGTATTCTTTATATCGGCGCCAGCCCGGATGATTATGCCCTTACACTCTTAAACTGGAACACAACCGACACCGGACTTTACGTATTTTATTCCACTAAATTCGGAATGTTAGGACACGCTAATACACTCTCCGGACTTCCGGCTTCTTCTTTCTGGGGCATCGGCGCGGCTGACCTCAACGGAAACGGAAAAACTGAAATTTTACTCGGCGGCGGTAACGGTTTTAACGTTGTTGCGGTTGAGTATAAAGGTACCGGCAGCGTGCTTGACAGCAACAGCTACACCCATACAGTCGTTTACGAAGGAAAGAAACCCTATGATTGGGGCTTCTACAATATTTATGATTCTTTAGGCGTTATCGATACGGTCGAAGTTGAGAGTCCGTTTATCTCAAAAATGAGCGCGCCTTTTGATTCAGACAACGACGGAGCGCTTGAATTTGCAGCTTCATATCAGAGCGTTTATGATTCAGTCACAATTAAGAACTATTCTTATATTGCAGACAGCAGCAAATTTGTACTTACTGCGACAACAAAGCAGAAAAATATGAACCAGTTGACAGTCCGTGTGTTAGAAGCCACTCTTACCGGACTTAAGGAAAAACAGATCACTTTTGTTACTCCTGATGATTATAAGCTTGAACAGAATTATCCTAATCCGTTCAATCCTTCAACATCTATCCGCTTCTCATTACCTCTCGAGAAACAGATATCAATTACCATTTACGATGTTCTCGGAAACAAGGTAAAGACCCTGATTGATAACGAAGTAAGAGCCAAGGGTTCTTATGAACTCACCTGGGACGGCACGTCATCAAGCGGAGCAAAAGTTGCCAGCGGAACTTACGTCGCAGAAATGAAGTTCGGAAACTTTGCTAAATCAGTAAAGATGTCCTTACTCAAGTAATTTCTCTTTAGCTCCTGATGGAGATATTAAACCCGGTGCGGAAATGCACCGGGTTTTTTATTTTAAATAATTTTTACGGATACATCCGGCTTACGAAGTGTCTGTATCGTGCAGAATTAATTATTATATTTGTAAGCGCTATTCATAATTGATTGAATTTATCCCCAGTTTTAAGGAAAATGAATGAAGAAATTTATAAAATTCGGTGAAGATGTTGAAGGTTACTCTATCCCGGTATTAAATGAACGCGAAATAAGAGCGGCAGCGGGAATATTGTTCCTGATGATGTTTATTTCAATACAGGCGGCTGCCACGCGCGGCGAATTCCTGATGTTAAAGTATGCTATCGTAATATTCTTAACTGATATTGCAATTCGTGTCCTCGTCAATCCTAAGTTCGCCCCTTTCTTGATAATAGGCCGGCTGATCGTAAGGAACCAGGTGCCTGAATATGTCGGGGCACAACAAAAAAAGTTTGCCTGGATAATCGGATTCATATTAGCATTAATAATGCTGGTCCTTCAGGTAATAGTCAATTCATACGGCCCTATTACCGGGATGATCTGTATGATCTGTCTCATATTCTTATTTTTTGAATCGGTATTCGGTATCTGCATCGGATGTAAAGTTTACTCCTGGATTTATAAAGAAAAAGCGCAATACTGCCCGGGTGAGGTTTGTGATGTCAAAGCCAGACAGGACATCCAAAAAACATCCGGATTACAATTACTCATCGTCCTAGGATTTATCGCTTATATCGTACTCACCGTCTATTTGTTCGACGATAATTTCAGGCAGCAACCATTTCTTCTATTCGGGAGCGAACAAGTAGCTCACACAAAATAAGTGCCGTTTTGTTTTGGGAGTGCCCTTAATGCTGCTTGAAACAATATCATATCTTTGCGCCCTTGCGTCTTTGCGAGAAATTCTCTCGCGAAGCCGCAAAGACGCTATTCGCCGGAAATCTCCTCTAGATATGTTACTTACCGTCTATTTGTTTAATGATAATTTCAGTAAGCAGCTGTTTCAATTATTCATATATGAGCAGGTTGTTCATACAAAGTTGACGTAGTATAGTAAAGATTTTTATTGCAGATAATTAAAGACAAGACTTAAGTAAGAGGCTGCCCCTGTCAGGACAGCCTCTTATAATTTTACAAATTAACGATATATGAAGCGCTAATATTCCGGATAGTTTTTCCGAGTACGCGCATTAACTCAAAAATTTCCAAAAGTTATTTCTTGATATCACCTCAATCTCCGCATTGTATGCATCTTTAAACTGACTGGCTTTTCCCCAGCGCTTATTTCCCGAATACTTGAACTCATAACCACGAATTCGCCCTCCCTCTTCTTCAACATAATCTACTTCCTTTTGATCGTATGTCCGCCAAAAGTACGAGTTAACCCGCTTACCCGTATAAGCATTATGTTTTTTTCGTTCAGAGATTATGAAATTTTCCCACAACGCTCCGGCATCATTTCGGTACTCTATCGCATTGAAATTATTTATAAGTGAATTGCGGATCCCATTATCAAAAAAATAGATTTTAACTGCTTTAGTAAGCTCATTCCTTAGATTCCTCGAAAACGAATTAAGCCTGAAAAGGACGAATGTCTTCTCTAACAGATCAAGATAACTTTGCACTGTCCGGATATTAATCCCGAGTTTGGAAGCAAGTTCATTATAACTTACTTCGCTGCCAAGCTGCAGTGCAATAAGAATGAGAAGATTCCTGAGCACTTCCGGTTTGCGTATCCCCTCCAGTTTCAGCAAATCCTTATAAAGATATGATGAGGCTATCTGATCAAGGAGCCTTCCTGCTTCTTCTTCTCCGGATAGAAATACTTCAGGGTACGTCCCGAACCGCAGTATCCTTTCCAGCTTCGAGTCATATTCCAACCAGTCACCTTTCCCTTTTATTTCCCCAGCTGAAAGCGGATACATTTCATGAGCGTATACTCTGCCGGTCATCGGTTCCGAAATCTTTCCTGCAAGCTCAAATGAGGATGAACCGGTGGCGATTATTTGCACGTCTTTGATATGATCAGTAATAATCTTCAGCACTTTCCCGGGAAATTTCAAATTCTGCGCCTCATCCATCACGATAACTTTATAATCTCCGAAAAACGATTTCATGTTCTCCGGTTCCGGATTATTAAATTTCTCCGAAACCGAAATCAGTTCACAATCCAGATACCGTCCCTGTTCTCCGAAATCCTTCAGAATACGGCGAACCGAGGTGGTTTTTCCTATCTGTCTTGCGCCGTAAATCACTATGGTCTTTCCTTTAAAAAGATCCTCTTTTATACGGGTTTCAATAAATCTTTGTATCATAATGCAATTATTTTAATGAATTTTTGTATTATACTACACAAAATTAGTAAAATTTTTGTATTATGCTACAATAATTTACATATACTTTTGGAGTCCGATGGAACAACTTTACCTGAAAAGAAATGACAACAAAGAATTAAACAGAATGAAATTATCCAAATGATTGTGGAATTTGACTTCTGTAGGAAAGGTCGTTGCTAAATTTCATTTTGCTTTGGAGGGTCCTCAATGCTGCTTGAAGCATAATCATTGTCAAAAACCACATTATTCCCCAGTTTCAGGATCACCTTATTCCCCACCTAAAAATTAGTTTAGCGATTCAAAAGATAGCATAAAAACTACTTTGCACCGCTTAGTTTTAGAGCCCATTTTTCTTTCTGTAGGACTCTCCGGTTATGATTATCTGATGAGCATTATGAGCTAATCTGTCAAGCACCGCATTCGCCATCACCGGATCAGGGAAGATGTTCATCCAATCGTTCATTGGCCTGTTCGACGTCAGCAGAGTTGATTTCTGCTGATACCGCTGATCTACAACAGTGTAAAAGTATTCCGCCGCTGCAGGCGACATTTTCTTAAAAGCAAAGTCGTCAATTACCAGCAGGTCGCACTTTATCAGAGGCTTAAGAAAGACTTCCTGTCTGCCCGTAATATCGGCTTTGTTAATATCCGTTAACAGTGAGGTGAAGTTAAGGAACTGTACTGAGAGATATTTTCTGCAGGTAAGATGAGCGATTGCTCTTGCCAGATGCGTCTTGCCAACTC
>CAIMOS010000231.1 GCA_903843135.1 uncultured Ignavibacteriales bacterium
ATTGTTTCCATTGGGTAAGCCGGCGCCGAGAAGATGGTCTCTTCGCAGAAAAGAAGGGCTCCGTGTTCCCCTTTTTTAATTATCAGTGTCTCCACGCCAAGGTCGCGGATGATCTTTGCTGCTTTTATTAAATTCGGCTCGTGCGCCAGTAAACGCGCTTCGGAATCATTTATGATAAGTACGTTTACACGCTTCAGAACTTTCAGAAGCTCATCCTTCTTTCCTTCGATCCAGTAATTCATCGTATCGCATATTACAAATTTGGGATCTTCGAGTTGGTCAAGCACGCGGAGCTGCAAAACGGGATCGATATTCCCGAGGCATACATAACGGCTCTTCCGCAAATGTTCCGGGATGACAGGATTGAAATTTTCAAAAACATTTAATTCGGTAAACAGCGTATCTCGGGTATTCAGGTCATAATGATACTTACCTGACCATCTGAAAGTTTTTCCGCCTTCTATAACCTGCAGTCCGTTCAGATCGATATTATGGTTTTCGAGAAGCTGCAGATATTTTTTCGGGAAATCATCACCTACTACGCCGACTATATGAACCGGCCCGGCGAAGTAGCTTGCGGAAAGTGAGATGTAGGTGGATGATCCGCCGAGTTCTTCTTCAACGCGGCTGAACGGGGTCTGAACTGTATCAAGAGCCAAAGATCCAACAACTAAAAGTCCCAAAGAATACTCCATTTTTGAAAATTTAAGTAGTTAAAATACGGAGAAAGTTAGTGATTTCATATCCGCGAATTTCTGCCAATTCGTCGATATTCCATCAATTAATTCCGCCTTTCAGGTCGGAGAAATCATACTGCTTCAACACCGGGTTTTAACCCTGACTTTTCCTGTTAATTGATAATTGTTAATTGTTTTTCTCAATCTTAACAAAGTTAAGCAGACTCTCCCGTTCGGAAAGGTATTCGTTGATAATACCGATTGACCGCCTTTGTCCTTCCCACGCAACCATTTTCATTGCTTCATCAGGCGGGACCCAGCGAAAGTCAACGTGTTCATCGGAAAGTTGAACTTTGGCGTTGTTATCAACCTCAGCTAAAAAAACCGGGAGGAAATGTACCGCATCTTCCTGCGGATAATAGAAACTGTTTATATTCGGCACGACCCAGAAATTCATAGGGGTTAGTCCGGTCTCTTCTTCCATCTCGCGAAGCGCGCCTTCAAAAGCTTTTTCACCTTCATTAACGCGTCCCGACACCATCTGCCAAATTCCGGGATAAGTTTCATCCGGCCCCCGCTTGAGCAATAAAATTTCTATCCCTCCGGATTTCCTCCCGGCTATCCAGAGTTCGATCATATTAGAAAGTACCCTCAATATGAATCCGTTTACTCTGAGTCGTAACTGATAAGCGAACGCACATCGTAACCGGCAAAGTGGTCGCGTCCGCGCAGGAAAGCAAGTTCAATAATAAAAGAGATCTGTACAATTTCACCGCCGAGTTTTTCGATAAGGTTACAGGCAGCCCGCGCTGTTCCTCCTGTTGCAAGAAGGTCATCGTGAAGAAGAATTTTGTCGCCGGGAGATATCGAATCTTTGTGCATCTCGATGGTATCGGTTCCGTATTCGAGCGAATATGTCTCCTTAACAACTTCTGCGGGAAGTTTGCCGGGTTTGCGGATCGGAACAAAGCCGACGCCGAGTTTTTCCGCGAGCGCTCCGCCTAAAATAAAACCGCGGGATTCGATTCCGACAACCTTGTTTATATGAAGCCCGATGCATTTATTAAAAAGTTCATCAATGGCGAACCTGTGTGCTTTCGGATCTTTTAAAATAGTTGTGATATCTTTGAATACTATCCCTTTTTTCGGGAAATCGGGAACATCCCGTACATATTCTTTTAAATTCATTTCGTCTTTTCCTTTTTATTCAGAAACTTTTCTAATCCGTGCCTGAAATCGTGAGAGAACCTCCCGACTGCGTTCATCTTCTGCAGATAATCAAGGGCTTCGTCATTTGACAATCCGCCGATCATCCGGATCATCTCTTTTGTATGTTTAATGCTTTCAGCCGAATTTCCGTTAAATGTATCAGCTATATCAATGGCCCGCCTGAGCGGAGTCTCGCATATTTCATCGACTAAATTCACCGAATGCGCCTGGGCAGCGTGGATAATTTCTCCGGAAACCAGTAACTGGCGGGCCTTATACTCACCCACCCTCTTAACAAGGAACATACTTACGATTGCCGGAAGAAACCCGATCTTAACTTCGGTAAACCCGAAGGTAGCGAGCTGTGAATGTGCTATTGCATAGTCGCATACAATGGCAAGTCCGCAGCCGCCGGCGATGGCGGGCCCGTTGATCGCGCTAAGTGTCGGTTTAGCACTATTGTAGATACACATAAATAGCGCGCCGAGAAGGCGGCTGTCTCTTTCGTTATCAGCGGCGCTGTAGTCTTTTAATGTGTGAAGGTATTCGAGGTCGGCTCCGGCGCAGAATGCCTTCTCGCTTCCGGTGATAATTATAGAACGCACAGATTTGTCATCATTCGCGGTTTTAACTGACGCCACAATCTGACTGATCATCTCCGGCGAAAGCGCGTTCCTCTTCTCCGGGCGGTTTAAGGTGATTATTAAAGAGGACTTAACTTTCTCCGTTGTTACCAGAGTCATCTAAAAATTCCTTTTAATTTTTCTACTAAGAAATTTATCAAATTCCTGAATAGAAAAACAGTTAATTACTTCCTCTTTTTGGATCCCCCCTTTTCGGGCAATAAGGACTCCGTAGTTTGTAAGTTCGATATCCTGCGTTGAGTGCGCGTCAGGATTTATGGTGAACATCGCTCCTTTTTCGCGCGCGTAAAAAATGTTCCGCCAGTCCAGGTCAAGCCTGTGGGGATTTGCGTTAATCTCAATCGCAACCGAGTTTGCGGCACAAGCGTCAATCACTTTTTTGATATTGAGTTGATAACCGTCCCTGGCGAGTAGAAGCCTCCCGGTGGGGTGGCCAAGTGCATCCGTATTCGGATTTTCAACAGCTTTTATTATGCGGGCAGTCATATCGGTTTCAGACAAATTAAACTGCGAATGTACGGAAGCAACAATGAAATCGAAGTTTGACAAGAAGTCGGGACTGTAATCGAGCCTGCCGTCAGTAAGGATATCAGATTCAATACCCTGATATACTCTTACATTTAACTTCTTTGAGAGCGCCTTTGTTAATTCTCTCTGAGCAAGAATTCTCTCTTCGGTCAGGCCGTTTGCGTAAGCTGCGTTTTGACTATGGTCGCAGACTGCAAAAAATTTGAATCCCAATTTGGAACCCGCATTTATCATTTCCTCAAGAGTGTTGTTCCCGTCAGAAGCGTTTGTGTGGAAATGCAAAAGTCCGTTGAAATCTCCAAAGCTTAAAGAAGACGGTTTTTTGTGTGCTGCATCTTTGATTGTGAAATATTGTGGTTCCCGCATTTCCGGCGGAATATAACTCATTTTCAGTTTCTTGAAAATATCTTCCTCAGACTTTACTCCCGCAATCGATCCAGTGTACTTAACGGCTGATAAAACTTCGGCCGTCGCTGTAGTTGAGAACAGCAGATTGTAATACTCAGAAGTATCCTGCGTAAAGAATACTTTTACAGGAACCGGGAAATCGCTGATGATCAGTTCGTCGTCATCTATCGCTGCAGATGTAAACAATTCTGCCGTACTCTTAATAGCCGCATTTTTTTTGGGACAAAGAGCGACAAAAATAATTTCCTGGACAACTTCCATATTCCGCCGTACTTCGCCGGATACTTCTATTTTATCAATTGTCTTTACGCTGCTGAGCGTTGCAAGCAATTTTGCGGACAATTTATCCGCGCGGTCCATTAAAATGAATTTGCGGTTGCGTTCAAGCTTCTCTATCTCTTCGAGAATTTTTGCCTGTGTTTTTTCACCGAACCCTTTTACTTTAGCAATCTCACCACGTCGGCAAGCCGCGGCTAAACCGGGTATTGAAATTATATTCAGTTCCTTATAAATCACGTTGATCTTTTTCGGGCCTATTCCCCTGATCTCAAACATATCCAGCACGCCTGAAGGAATATCGCTGATCAGTTCCTGGTAAAATATCGAATTCCCGGTGAGCATAAATTCTGAGACAACTTTTGCAGTTTCTTTGCCGACGCCCTTTATCTCACCCAGCCGGTTCGCGCCCGCCATTTCTTCAATATCACCTTCAAACTTACGGATTGAATTTCCGGCGTTCCTGAACGCGCTGACTTTGAAAGGGTTCTCTCCCTTAAATTCCATAATAGAGGCGATATTATCGAGCAGATCGACTATTTCACTTTTTTCAGGCATACTAAAAGAATTTTATATTTATAAAAGCAACAGCTGCGCCGAGTATGGATCCTGCGGTGACCTGGGCAAACGTATGGCATTTGAGATATATTCTCGACCAGGCAACAAGCAACACTGCGATTAATAAGGGAAGCGTATAAGTCAGGCTGATAGCGGTGAACGCTCCGAGCATTACACCGACTCCCGTTGCGTGCGCACTGATCTTCCAGAATTTATTTACAACTATTATCACGATATTGCAGGCAAGATAGCTTATCCACAGCGCGGCAGTATCGTGATTGACTCCTTCGTTCAGCAAAAGAATAAGCCCGACGATCAGAAGCGCAATGCCGAAAAGATACGGCGTGGTTCTTTCCTCTTTTATTCTTGCGTGTATATCAGAAATCTTTTTCTGTTTCATCAGTACGAGAAAAAAAACGATTGGCAATACAAATCCGAATAAAAATGCGGTAACGGACGAATAGATGAACCTGTCCCGCTCCGCTTCACGAAGATATCCCATAAATACCATACTCCAGAGCACGACATTCGGAGGGATGAATATCATTGAAACTATTTTTGCGCTTTTTTCTGTGAATCTGTTGAGGGCTGCTGACTGCATAATTACTCTTTATTAAATTGTATCGTGCTGCTTAAGTTCTTCAAGATAGTGAAGCAGCAAATCTTCAACTTCGGCATAGGTGTTGATGGTCATAAGTTTTGCGCGTATCTGGGATACGTTCCAGAAGCCCTTCAGATAACCGGTATAAAATTTCCGGTGTTCCAGTACCGACCTCTGTTCACCCTTAATGCCGATGCCCAGCCGCAGATGTTTCAGGCAGGCATTAATTTTCACTTCCTTGTCCACTAACTCCGTAATCACTCCTCCGTTAAGAAGTTCTCTTGCTTCGCGGAAAATCCAGGGATTTCCGATTGCACCTCTTGCGATCATCACTGCATCCGCTCCCGTTTCGCTGAACGCGCGCACCGCGTCTTCCGCGGTCATAACGCCGCCGTTCAGCGCGACGGGTATGGATACAACTTCTTTAACTTTCGCAATCCAGCTCCAGTCGGGATCGCCGCTGTGCCCGTCAGACCGCGGGCGGCAATGAACCGTAAGCGCTGCTATACCGGCATCTTCAAGTCTTTTAGCGATATCCAGGATCGTAATTGTTTGAGAATCCCAGCCTATGCGAGTTTTAACCGTAACAGGAAGCTTAACTGACTTAACAATATTCCCGACCATCCGCTGTAAGAATTCAGGATCTTTCAGAAGCCCGGCACCCGCGCCGTGGCCTACAACTCCCTTCACCCAGCATCCCGCGTTGATATCTATAAGATCAGGATTCTCTTCTTCCGCGATCTTTGCCGCGTTTACCATCGACTCTTCCGCGCTGCCGTATATCTGTATGCCTGCCGGGCGCTCTTCCGGATGAAGCTGCAGTTTTTTATGCGTCCGCGCGTTTCCCCGCACAAGTCCTTCGGAATTTACGAACTCAGTATAAACGACATCGGCACCAAGTTCTTTGCATACAAGGCGAAAAGACACGTCTGAAATATCTTCCATCGGCGCAAGCAGCAACGCTTTCTCTACGTTTATTTTACCAACTTTGAACATCGGGGCTATCTGACTTCAGGTAAATGATGAGAAAGATAAGTCACGCTGAAAATAAAGAGGAGCG
>CAIMOS010000232.1 GCA_903843135.1 uncultured Ignavibacteriales bacterium
AAGCGTCAATCAGCAGAGGCATAATGGTCAGCGCTACCTGTTTAGAAGTAGCTTTCCCGCCCACAACACTTAATGCGAAAGTTGTATCTTTGTACCCGTACAATTTAAGTGTGATTGAGTAATCTCCTATAGAAAGGGCCGACAAACTGTCTGGGGTTATTTTATTTGTATTTACACCTGATTTCCATATTTGCACTCCTGTTGGGGAAGAGTATAAGCGAATAGAGCCAGTACTTTGGATGAGAATAATCCCATCAATAACAATCCGGGAATCGGGCGCAACTGTAAGATCGATAATTTTATCCTGATATCCGGATAAAACTAATTTGACTTGATGACTGCCGGAGTAAATGTTTTGGAGACTGTCGGGTGTTACTTTTCCTGTATTATTATTATCCAAATAAATAGCAGCTCCCGTTGGATACGAGTCCACAATTATCGTTGAAGAATGAAGCGGCCCGACACCATCACCTGTATCCTCACTGCAAGAATAAAAACTAAATACGCAGAAAGTAGATATAAAAATTGATAAGTACCTCATAAAAAGCTCCTCCTGAAATTTTATGAAATAAAAATAATGAAAATAGGATCAAAGGACAATACTCCTAAAACAAAAATGGCTGCCCGATTGAGCAGCCATTTTCTTTTTAAGAAAGATTAATTAAAATCTTCTGTCAAATGCAGTTTTGTTGTACTTGAAGGATATCTCTATCCAAAGATCCGGATCGCTTGGAACACCGCCGCCAACAGCAACTACCCTGAATTTCGCGTAATGAAAATTATTATCACGAATAAAATAGTAATTTCCAACCGATGCGGGCATCGTGTATTTCCAGAGTCCGCTTGAACCGGAATACGCGGTTGCATCAATGCCGTCGTTGAGATCAGTGGCTGATCCCTTAAAGAAGTCAGTATAACGATTCGTTGTGTCTGTTGTAAGTCTTAAATGCTGGCTGTAAATAGAATCCTTTCCGGAAGATCCGTCATAAAACAGGTCGGTTGTTGCTCCCGAAGATGAAGCTCTCGTTCCGGTTGACAGAATTATACCGCTGAATCCTGATGCGTTTTTCTCGTATAACCGAAGATTTGAATGAGTGTCAATCAGTAACGGCATAGCAGTAAGTGTTACCGCTTTAGACTCGACTTTGCCGCCTGTAACTGTTACAGTGAAAGTTGTATCATAGTAACCGTCAAGTTTAAGTGTGATTGAATAAGTTCCTGCAGCAAGTGCCGTCAGACTGTCCGGTGTAACCTTGGTGGTATTAACTCCTGCTTTCCAGATCTGAGCGCCGGCCGGAGTGGATGTAAGAGCGATCGAACCGGACTGAGTTGACGGATCGGGGGTCAGGGTGTCCTCATCGCAAGATGTAAATACAAAAACGAGAGAGACCATCAAAAGAGATAAAAGTAGTTTTTTCATTGATTCTCCTATATGAAAAATATTATTGTAAATTCAGTTTAACGTTGTAAGTTGTTTTTGCGTTGCTCGCAAGCGTGAATTTGCCTGTGAAAGTTTTCATATCAGCCGACAATGTTCCTTCGTAGCTTCCGGCGTCTTTTGTCTTTTCGACATCTTCAAATTTCAGTGTGAGTGTGGTTGCGTCAATGGTTCCGGTTATTTTTGATTTTAGAGTGATTCTCGGCCATATTACGGTTGTTTCGCCTTCGAACTTGTTTCCGTCCTGTTTGGTAACTGTCATCGTCATAGTTTTTGTCCAGAAGGTGCCTTTCCAGCTTCCTTCTACTTTAACTGCAGGCGCTACCGGTGCGGGTGGGGTTTCCGGTGCGGGCTGGACCTGTGTTTCGGGTTTTGGCTGTTCTTCTTTTTTACATCCTGTAAAAAGAACGGCAGCCGATAAAACTAAAACACTGAAAATAAGTGATATTCTGAGAGCAGATTTAATAGCCATTACAACTCCTTATAATTAATTGATTTAATGAATAGAAATATAAAGATAAGGTTATGCAAATTCAAAAATTTCTTTTAGAATAATCACAAATATGTTTAAAATAATTCCCAAATGAACCTTTTTTTCCTTATTTTACCGGTTAAATAATTATAATATTTAGTTGGAGCTAATAATGAAAAAGTTATTCTTAATGGTACTTCTGCTCGCCGGAATGAGCTTTGCACAATATCATCAAAATGGATGGGGCATCGGCGCCGGCATCAACTCTGTCAGGTTTATGACTGATCTGGTCGCTGAACCGCTCACTTTCGGTGGGCACATACTGGTTCAGAGAGACCTTGATCCTAATGTCGGATTCAGGCTCGGGCTTGATTATAATCACTTTTACGGCCGCAATTATTACAAGGCCACTATCGATGAAATAACAACTGACCAGCTTAATATCAGCCTTTCATTTATGTACAGGTTCTTTGTTGATCAGCCGATTGTTCCTTATGTTGGAGCAGGTATGTCAACTATGCAGTACACCAACAAAAACAATACCCTTAAAACCGAAAGATCCAGTTTTGGCGAATTAGGCGCTGATCTCTTCTTTGGCGCATATTTTAACTGGCTTCCTGAAAACTGGCTCCTCAAAGCCGAATTAAGCCAGCACACTACATCGACCGATCAGTTTGATATGGTTGCTGCACCGGACGGCGGCGGACTCTTCGGCGGCAGTATCGACTCTTATATCGGTTTCCACATTGGCGCTATGTATTACTGGGACAGAACTCCCGCTCCGAAGGTTACCGAACTCCCTGCCGGTATAGATTATAACAAAATTGAAGATATCTCCAAAAAGTATGCCGCCAAAGAACCTGTTGATTGCTGCAAGCCTATGGATGAAAAAATGAATAAACTTCTTTCTGAAATTGAAGAGCTGAAGGCACAGTTGAAAAATATGCCTTCTGGAACCACTACTATCATTCAGGAAAAAGGCGACAAGAAAGAAGCTTTCCTCAGAACGGTTTACTTCAAAACAGGAACTACCGAACTTGAGTCGGATTCTTTCGAAGGGCTTATGAACAACTTTATTATACTTAATTCTAATTCTTCACTGAATGTTGCTCTTGAAGGCTACACAGACAGCCAGGGTGACAATCCTTCGAATAAAACTTTATCAATCAAGAGGGCTGAATTTGTTAAGACCTTCCTCGTAAACAAAGGAATTGATGCTTCCAGAATTACCACCGCCGGCTTCGCGGCCGAAAAACCGGTTATGGATAATTCCACTGAGACCGGAAGAAAACTTAACAGACGTGTTGAATTTAAGGTTAAATAACTAACCCCCGATTTCTGTAAAAACCCGCGGCTCCCCGCGGGTTTTTTTATTTTAAATGATATCATCGCCATTGTACGCACTGCGCCTCGTGTAGGGACAGCGGCTTGCCCTGTCACCGCGCTGAAATACCGATACGGGAAGTTTGTCGGGACAGTAAACAAAAAATGTAGGGACAGCGGCTTGCCCTGTCACCGCGCTGAAATACCGGTGCGGGAAGTTTGGCGGGACAGTAAACCAAAAATGTAGGGACAGCGGCTTGCCCTGTC
>CAIMOS010000233.1 GCA_903843135.1 uncultured Ignavibacteriales bacterium
GAAACTTGTGCTCGGCGTGGATACATTCCTTCCCTGTACTCCGGCAGGAATACAGGAATTATTAAAAGTTTATCAAATTCCCACTGAAGGCCGGCACCTCGTAGTAATAGGAAGAAGCAATATCGTCGGAAAACCTATTGCGAATATTATGCTTCAGAAAAAACAATTCGCCAATTCAGTGGTTACTGTTTGCCATTCAGCTTCCAAAGATCTGAAATCTATCACCAGGAGCGCGGACATATTGGTTGCGGCCATCGGCGTAGCCGATTTTGTGAAGGCTGATATGATTAAGCCGGGCGTTGCAGTTATTGATGTCGGAATTAATCGTGTTCCGGATAGTTCACCAAAGGGTTATAAGATAAAAGGCGACGTTGACTTCGAGGAAGTCGCTCCAATAGCTTCGTTTATCACTCCGGTACCGGGAGGCGTTGGGCCTATGACCATTGCAATGTTAATATCAAACACTTTGAAATCATTTAAGATAAAGATGAATCTCAATGGCAAATGAATCAGTAAACAGGATAATATCTCAGGTCTTTCTTGAAAAATCACTGAGAGATTTTTATTGTAAAAACGATACTTGTAAAGGTTGGGAAACGAACGTCGTTACCCAACCGGTTGCCGTTAATAACATAATTAAAAACGGCGCGGAAAGAATAACCGCGAGCCTCGGGATCGGCGGGGGGATCACAAACAGTGAAGTTGCCGCCAGGATCGATCATACGCTGCTCAAACCTGAAGCGACACCGGAAGAAATCCGGCAGCTTTGTGCAGAAGCGCGCGAGTTTAATTTTGCGAGTGTCTGTATCAATCCTTCATACGTTAGTTTGTGCAGTGAACTGCTAAAAGGATCCAGGGTTAAAGTTTGCACGGTAATCGGATTTCCTCTGGGCGCCACTTCAACCGAGACAAAAAGATTTGAAGCGACGCAGGCTATAAGTAACGGCGCACAGGAACTTGATATGGTAATTAATGTCGGAAGGCTGAAAGCAGGGGACCATAATTATGTTTTTAATGATGTCCAGCAAATAGTTCTCACTGCTAAACCGCACAGAATAATCGTCAAAGTCATCCTGGAAACTTCTCTTCTTACCGATGAAGAAAAAATTAAAGCTTGCATTATATGCCGTGAAGCCGGCGCGGATTTCGTAAAGACATCCACTGGATTTTCAAAAGGCGGCGCTACCGTTGGTGACGTTGCACTGATGAAACTTATTGTAGGCTCAACAGTCGGCGTTAAAGCTTCCGGCGGCATCCGGAGCAGGGAAGATGCCGAGGCAATGATACAGCACGGCGCTGACCGGATAGGCGCGAGCGCGAGTGTGAAGATAGTGCAGGGCGGAAGCTCTTCACCGGGAACATATTAAACCATATGGTATTAGATTTGGTTGTAGAAAAAAGTGTTGACGGATTCAGCGCTGACGTGCCTTCCCTGAGCGGCTGCGAGGCCTGGGCCCATACCGAGGATGAAGTGCTTGATAAAATCACTGAGATGGTGATGTATTTCCTCAATATCAAACAACGTAAACAGATAAAACTGGATCTCGCAAGAAAAGAAGATAATAACATCATTTACAAGATAATTATTCCCAATAAGTATTGATCTCCGAAAAGCGTAAAGAAAAATTCCGGAATGTATTCAGTGCGAGGCAGGATGGTCTGACACTTGTGATGGAGAATATTCACGATCCGCATAATGTCAGCGCGATTTTGCGTACCTGTGACGCAGTCGGTGTCGATCCGGTTCACCTTGTCTACAATGTCGAAAAGTTTCCCAAGATCGGTAAGAAGTCAAGCAGTTCTGCATTTAAGTGGGTACAAAGAGAAAAGCACTTAACTTTTGCGGGCTGCACGGAATCACTCCGGTCTAAAGGATTCCGGGTTTACTCCTCTATTCTTGATCCCCGGGCTGAAGACCTTTACAGCCTCGATTTTACAGAAAACGTTGCCATCGTAGTCGGAAATGAACACAGGGGTATCAGCGAAGAGGTTGTCAATAATTCTGACAAACTATTTTTTATTCCGATGTATGGTATGATTCAGAGTCTTAATGTTTCTGTGGCCACTGCTATTGTTCTCTATGAGGCGCTGAGGCAGAGGAAGAAAGCGGGACTGTATGAGAACACTATAAGCGATGCTAAACTGGAAGCGATAGTAAAGAAATTTTCGAGGCAAAGATGATTGAGAAATTTGAACCGGTCTCAGAAGTATCCGGAGAATTATATTTTGACGGCGATAAGTCAATCTCACACCGTACGCTGATCTTCTCCGCAATGGCGGAAGGTGAATCTGTTATTAGGAATATAAACCGCGGACTTGACGTCAGAAGTACTATGGATTGCCTGCGGCAGCTCGGCGCTGAAATTGCTGATGACGGAGATCAAGTATTGGTCCGTGGAGTGGGATTCAGGGGATTCAGACAGCCTGAATTGGAGTTGAATGCCGGCAATTCTGGTACAACCGCGCGGCTTCTGAGCGGATTGCTTTCCGTTCAGAATTTCCCTTCTACTTTAATTGGAGACGAAAGTTTATCAAAACGGCCGATGAAGCGTGTCTGCGAACCTTTAAGGCTGATGGGCGCTCAAATCAAAACGACTAATGGATTTTTGCCTGTCAGCTTTTTCCCTTCTGAAGAGATATCACACATAAAATTTGAGATGAACATCCCGAGCGCACAAGTAAAAACAGCGCTTGTGCTTGCCGGACTTCACATTGAAGAAGACACCATCATCACCGAACCGGCGGGGAGCAGGGACCACACCGAGAAAATGCTCGGACTTCCCGTGAGGGCAACTGACAATGGTAATCTGATTCTCGTTAATAAAAGTTTTTATCCCGTAAAGAATAATTACTTTGTTCCCGGTGATATTTCGTCAGCTTCGTTTTTTATTGTTCTGGGGTTGCTTGCAGAAAACTCAAATTTGCTAATAAAGAATGTATTATTAAATACGCAGAGAATTGCTTTTATCTCTCACCTTCAGAAAATGGGGGCGAAGATTACTCTGATTCAGAAGGACATATCGGCCGGAGAACCATATGGCGATATCAGGGTTGAGTCGTCAACACTGCAGAATATTGAACTGAGCGGGAACGAAATTCCGATGCTGATAGACGAAATTCCGGTTCTCTCCGTTGCGGCATTATTCTCGGAGGGTAAATTTATTCTGAAAGACGCACACGAATTAAGAGTAAAGGAATCAGACCGGATTAATTCAGTTGTAGTGAATCTAAGAAAATTGGGTCTCGAAGTTGACGAATCAAATGACGGTTTTTCATTTTCGCCAGGATTTAATATTAAGACAGAGCCGGTATTTGAGACCTTCGGCGACCACCGGATTGCTATGACATTTGTCATTTTATCCGTATTATTGAAAGATGGCGCAAAAATAAATAATTTAGGTATCGTAAAAATATCTAATCCGGAATTTTTTAATCAACTTAAATCTATATCAAGGTAACTAATGGCAGATGTAACCTTACGCAATGTATGCAAAGTTTATGAAGGCGGAAATACCGCGGTTAAAGACGTAAATTTTGAAATAAAAGACCGTGAATTTGTGGTTCTGGTCGGGCCTTCCGGTTGCGGTAAGTCCACCACTCTCAGAATGATAGCCGGCCTCGAGGAAATCTCGACCGGGGAATTATTCATAGACGGCAAAAAAGTAAATGATGTTTCACCTAAAGACCGCGACATAGCAATGGTTTTTCAGAACTATGCATTATATCCTCATATGACCGTATATGAGAATATGGCATTCGGACTGAAGCTGCGCAAATTTCCGAAAGAGGAAATTGCTATGAGGGTTAATGAAGCTGCCAAGATCCTTAACCTTGAAGAATACCTGCAGAGAAAACCAAAAGCATTGTCAGGTGGACAAAGACAGCGTGTGGCTGTTGGCCGTGCCATTGTCAGAAAGCCGAAAGTGTTTTTATTTGATGAACCTCTTAGTAACCTTGATGCCAAGTTAAGGGTGCAGATGAGGACGGAAATTTCAAGGCTGCATCAGAGGCTTGAGGCAACAATGGTTTATGTCACACACGATCAGGTAGAAGCAATGACGATGGGTGACAAAATCGTTGTAATGAAAGACGGTATCGTCCAGCAGATTGACGCTCCGCTTAATCTCTATAATTTCCCTGCTAATAAATTTGTAGCCGGTTTTATCGGCAGCCCCGCAATGAATTTTATAAAAGGGCAATTGAGTGCAGAGGGCGAGCTGAAGTTTAAGACGAATGGCGCTGAACTTGAATTAATTTTACCAGACAGTTATATTGAGAAATTGGGCTCCAGGCGAGGGAAAGAACTCTGGCTCGGATTAAGGCCTGAAGATATCACAGAGACTGTTCCGGCGGGCGCTGAGAAAAACTTCTCCAAATTCGAAACGGTACTTGAGGTTATTGAACCGATGGGTAACGAGATTTTCCTTTATTTTACAGTTGAAGGTATTCAGTTTACTTCCAGGATAGCATCAAGAACGAAGCCTTCGCTGAATGTTAAAACGGCACTATATCTCGATCATACAAAGTGCCATTTCTTCAGTACTGACACTGAAGAGACTTTACTCTAGTAGCCGGTCTCACCGGCAGCTTTAGACTAAAGCTCTATCAACTGATGTTCATATTTCTGAACATCAATCTCATTATACAGCCTGTGGATCAGGCCGGGACCGTATTTGTTGGCAAAGTAAAAATAGTTGAGCTCCCGCTCCTGTAGTTCGTTGAACGGGAGTATCGACATAAGCGCCTTCTGGAACTGTCTGGTAATCGTATCATTCTTATTCTTCTCGGCATCTACCGTGCGTTTTTTCAACTCTTCAAGGAACTGTTCAACGCGCGCCTTATATTTATCGACGGTGTCTGAAGTCACTTTATCAATTTCAGCCACATAACTTTTTAAAGCGCCGAAAGTCTGATCGAGCGTGTTGGATGCATCTCCGAAAACTGTTTCCATATCAGTAAGGGACTTCTCGCGGATGATCATATCAATCAGCTGCTCACCTTTGAGGAAGATTTCTTTATAATCAACTTCGTATTTCTTAAAAACAGTCTGGATATTCTTTTCTATCAAAGTCGCGGAAGCGCGCGGGACAAGAATTGGCCGGTTTATCTTAAAGAAGTTATAAATCGTGAATGCCTGGGCAAAATAACTTATCTCGCCGGGGCCGCCGATATAAAACGCCGTACTGAATAAAAAGTCCTGGCATACAGGGCGCAGCATAACATTAGGACTGAATAACTCAGGCTGTTCGTTAACCAGAGTTTCAAGTTCTTCTTTGGTGTATTTTATTTTTTTTCTCTTCAAACGGAATCCGCCTTCTTCCAACGGTTCAAGCGCAAATCTTCCGTTCTCGTGTCGAAGGAACAGATTTACCGGCCTGATTTTTGCCTGGGCGTGATAAACTTCTTCCAGCTCCGCGCTAATCCTGATAAGCTGTTCTGTGTGCGGACGGAAATTTTCCAATTCATTAAGGAACACCGGTTTCAGAAGATTTTTAACCCTGTTATCCTGCGGATCGAAAATTATTAATCCATACTCATCAAACAGGATACGGAGAAGTTCGCGGAAGCCTTCCTTGAATGTTTTACCGGGCTCATAATAGGTTTGGAAAAGCTGAATTATGCTGTCAGTGAATTCCGTTTTGCGGAGGGAGGACTTTAAATCATTTAGTGTTGTGAGAATATTTTCATTAAAAGCTAATTCGCCCATAAATCCGCGGTCGGTATCTTCAGGAAGGCCGTCGTCGTAGTAAACCCGTTTATGTGAATTATCATCTGATATGACTGTTGCTTTGCGGACCTCATCAAAATCGTGATCATCGCCTTCGAGCCAGAAAACCGGGATAAAATTGATATTCACATACTGCTGATTCATTTGTTCAGCCATTTTAATTGCAGTAATGGCTTTGTAAATTGTGTACAACGGGCCGGAGAACATACCTAATTGCTGACCCGTCACTATAAAAAGGGTATTTTCGTGGTCCAGAAGCGATAATGCTTTACCGGTCTTCTCCGATGTATTTTTCCCATTATACTGGTCCCGGATTATTTCAGCCAGCTCAGTCTGATGGCTGTGTTTGGAGCTGAGCAGATTCTTAAAGAAAGTGGGGAACTGTGAGGAATCCCTGAAATCAGAGAAGTAATATTTTTTTACTTTATTAAAATCGTAAAGATAATCCCGGAAAATAGCCGGGAATTGATCTAATTCATTAAAATTAATAAACATTTAATATCCAAATTATAATTTATCAACATAAGAAATCTTCGGCAATTTAAAAAAGCAGATAATGTCCGTATATTAGTAAAATGGAACTGAGTATAATCAAATATCTGACGGTCAGACGCGTGTGGAATTTGCTGCTGGCAGGCATTTCGTATTTAATTGCTACTGCAACTAAAAAGCCCTTCGTATTAGGCAAACCCGTCTTTTTATTTATTGAACCCACCAACCGCTGCAATTTCCAGTGTCCGGAATGTCCCTCAGGCTTAGGGGCCTTGACCAGGCCGTTAGGGGATATGACGCCGGAACTGTTCAAAAAAATTATTGACGATATAAAAACTTATGCATTATATGTCCAGATTTATCTGCAGGGTGAACCATATCTTAATAAGGATCTGCACGAGATGATCAGCTACGCCAGGGCTGCCGGGCTATATGTTGTGGTGAGCACAAACGGGTCCGTTGTCACGCACAAAACCGTAAGCAAACTGCTTCAAAATCCCCCCGATCAGTTAATCTTTTCAATGGATGGGATAACCGAAGAAACATACAGGGAATACAGAGTTGGAGGAACTTTTAAAGCGGCTGATGAGGGACTTCGGCTTCTAATGTCCAAACGTAAAGAACTGAATAAATCTCTGCCGAAGGTCAAACTTCAGTTTATAGTTATGAAACAAAATGAACATCAGATCGGGCAGGTTAAAGTTTACGGAAAGACTTTGGGTGTTGACCAGGTTGCGTTCAAATCAATGCAGGTTAATTCGGTCGAGGGAGCAAAACATTTTTTACCTGATAATCCGAAATACAGAAGGTATAAGGTAGGAACCGGCACACTTGAAGTAGACGGAGAGTTGAGGAACAGTTGTATCAATCTTTGGCACACCGCGGTCGTGACCTGGGACGGGAACATAGTTCCGTGCTGTTTTGACAAAGATGCAAATTTCAAGCTCGGAACTCTGAATGGGAAAGGAATTGCTGAACACTGGAACTCAGGGGACTACAACGCATTTCGTCAAAAGGTACTTGATAACAGAAAAGGAATTAATATGTGTACTAATTGTACTGAGGGCTTAAAATCAAAATATTTTAAGGTGTAGAAAAGTGCATAAAATTCATACAATAAAGCAAACATTGAGGGATGCTAGTTTTACTCACAAACTGCTTTTTTTTACAAAGGTGATAATTGCGGCGATCGTTTTGTATATCATCGTTAGCAAAATTGGAGCAAGCGATATATACCACATCTTCCTTAGCGCGGACCCTTATTTCCTTTTAACAGCAATTTTACTTCTTCCATTGAATATTTTTTTTCAGTATTATAAATGGAAGTTGTTGTGCAATGAAACGCTGAATGAACAGCACAAAAGGTCAATTTTCTTTTCCCTTATGCAGGGTATTTCAGTGGGGCTTTTTACTCCGGCCAGGCTCGGTGAGATTTTGGGAAGGAAACTATCATTAAAACATAACTCACTGCTTGAAGTCACAATAATGACGGCGGTAGATAAACTCTTTAACCTCTTTGCCGTTGGTTTCTTCGGAGCGGTAGCAGTTTTATTTTATATGAGTTATCACCTGAATATCGACGCTATGATAACCACATCCCTGGCAATATTAATCGTTTTCGTTTTTGCTTTTTTTCTTCTTCTTTTGATCAGCGAGGAGTATTGGAGGATACTCATACTCGATTTTTTGAGTAGGTTTAAAATATTGCAGAAAGTCAAACCAAAGCTTCAGGTACTGAAACAGTTAAATAAAGCTCTTTTAATTAAACTGAGTTTATTTTCAATTTTGCAGTATGGTGTTTACTTATCACAATTTGCTCTGCTTTCCGCAGCATTCGCAGAGAGGCCCGACTTATTTATCTTTGGCTGGATCGGGGCATTGATGTTTTTTACAAAAACGTTAATTCCCTCAATTTCGTATGGTGAATTGGGAATAAGGGAGGCCGTATCAATTTACTTTCTTACCGCTTTCGGTTATTCGCAGGTAATCGGATTTAATGCTTCCATCTCAATATTTTTTATCAATATCCTTATTCCGTCCGCGGCCGGGATAGTATTTCTGTTTATCCGTGATAATTGAAATAACATTACTTTCGCTTGCATTTGCAGGCGTTTGTTTCTACAGTGCATTTATGGAGTATGTTCTTCTGGGACTACGCAAAATTAAGCAAAACCATAAACCGGCTTCTTCATCAAAACCTTTTGTTTCCATCATAATTGCTTACCGGAATGAGGAGAATTCGATCAAACAACTTATTGACTCCCTGGGGCGGCTCAATTATCCTGACGACCGTTTTGAGGTTATATTGGTTGATGACGGATCGACCGATAATTCGGTTAAAATCGTAAATGGGAATCTGAAGGATAATATGAAGAATATTTCTATTGATCGCTCCGGCAAGGTTTATCCCATTGGTAAAAAGGGCGCTATTCAGTATGGCATAGAATTGTCAAAGGGAGAAATAATCTTTATTACCGACGCCGATTGTGTTGTACAAAGCAATTGGATAAATTCGATGATAAAACATTTTACGGGAGATGTAGGATTTATTGCGGGGCCGATAAGGATTTTACAGGGAAGTTCATTCTTTCAGAAATTATTCGGGCTTGAACAAGCCGGGCTAATTGTTACCTCTGCGGGTTTAATCGGCAGCGGTTCACCTGTTACCTGCAACGGTGCTAATATCGCCTACCGGAGAGATTCTTTTAATTATGTTAAAGGATTTCAGGGGAATGATTCGGTTCTCTCAGGTGATGATGATCTGTTAATGCAGAAAATTCATAACAGTAAAAAATATACAGTTGCTTTTGCGTGGGATGATGAGGCTTCAGTGGCAACTGCGGCTGTTTCCGCCACAGATGAGTTTTTTGCGCAACGGAACAGGTGGGCGAGCAAGATTCTGAATTATGATAAGAAAATTCTGTCTGTGCTCGCGGTTATTTTTATCTTTTTCATTTGTTTTCCCGCTGTTCTGGTTCTCGGATTGATTAATGCGGTTTACTTCGTCCCATTATTGTTAATGATATTGTTTAAAGGACTCTATGACTATCGTGTACTGCAATCGGGACTGGGATTGATCGTCGAAAAATTCTCACCCGTAGTTTTTGTCACCGGTGAAATTTTACATCCGTTCTATATTATTTATTCTGTTTTTTCGGGGCAATTAAGAAGTGTTAAATGGAAGGGAAGAGGAACAAAAGAAAACAGGGCCCGGGCTTTATGAGATTTTACAGACCTAATTTTTTATTGAGATCCTTTGTCCCTGATTCCATCTGGACCACTCCGGAAAGCGGCGTGCTGGTTACAATAGATGACGGGCCCTCAGGGAGAAACACAGAAGCCATACTTAGAGCGCTTAGAGAAGTGAATTGTACAGCAGTTTTCTTCTGCACCGGCAAGAATGCTGATGATAATCAGAATATGGTTCAGGAAATAAAGGCTGAGGGCCACGAAATAGCTAATCACGGCTGGAACCACAGTAAGCATATATTTATGAATCGTTCTGAACTGGAAAAATCGATTATTACTACCAGTAAATTGCTTTCTGGTATTACCGGTGAAGCAGTTACTTTTTACCGTCCGCCATATGGCCTGCCTGGTATTTATCAGAACCGGATCCTCAAGAAATTAAAAATGAAGAATGTGATGTGGTCGCTGCTGAGTTACGATTTTGAAGGCAATGATGTTCTTTCCAGGGAAATAATCAGCGAAGAACTAAGAAGTGATGACATCGTCGTATTTCACGACAACGAAAAATCTTCGAAAGTATTCCCGGAAATTCTTTACTATTTGGCAGAGGTTGCGGAGAAGAAAAAATATAAGTTTGCGGATGCCCGATGTTTGAAATAATATTTACGACCTCAGTCCTGATTTATGCCTCAACCCTTTTTTTCATCATCGTTGGATTGAAAAAGCGGTTCTCCGTCAACGATAAAAATCAACCGTTCGTTTCCATCATTGTTGCAGCCCGGAACGAAGAAAAAAATATTATTAATTGTCTGGCATCGATTTCTAAGATCAATTACGGTCCCGCGAAATATGAAGTTATTATCGTGAATGACGAATCGTCAGACAATACAGCGATAGTTACGGGCGAATTCATTTCTGGCAGGAGTAATTTCAGGATCATTGATTCGGCTCAGGAAAGCAACATTCCCAAGGGGAAGGCAAGAGCGCTTGATACTGGTATCAATGCGGCAAAAGGCGAAATTCTTTTTATAACCGATGCTGATTGTGCGGTACCCCCGAATTGGATTAATGGTATTGTAAAACACTATTCTGTAGATACTTCGATGGTGTGCGGGTTTACGGAAATCAGCCATCAAAAAACATTAGACGCGGCGGTGGGGCTGGATCTGGTTTATTTGCTTGGAGTGGCTTCGGGAATGGTAAACCATAAATTGCCTGTTAGCTGTATAGGCAACAATTTCAGTTTCAGAAAATCTTCCTATTATGAATCGGGCGGATACGCCTCATTAGGCTGTTCAGTAAATGAAGATTTTTATCTGCTTCAGTCGTTCCGGAAGCAATTGACGGGAAAAATTAAATTTCCTGTGGAAAATGATTCAGTAGTGTCAACTTTACCTCCCGCGAAACTTACAGAAAGCGTCAACCAAAAACGGCGATGGGCAAGCACTATGCGGGATGTCCCGGTATACGGGCTTTTAGTGTCATTTATTGCATTTTGGGCCAATTTTATGTGCCTTTTTTCGGGTTTTTACATCTCTTCTGTTTCTGTATATTTACTTTTTTTAAAATTTAGTTTGGATTACTTTTATCTGAACTACCTGTCAAAAGCGCTATTC
>CAIMOS010000234.1 GCA_903843135.1 uncultured Ignavibacteriales bacterium
AACTATTTTTAAGTTTAGAATATTATAATTTAATAGTAATAAATTTATTTGATAAGATTTAGTGTACGTTTGCATCTCCAAAAAATGAGTGACTTTATAAGATGACCGGAACAGGTCTGAAGAATTTATTTCCGGTTGAGAGCATCCCCCTTCGGGAAGGTGAACCATTTGTAATTAACAAAGAAGACCTGGGAACCGGGAAAATCGATTTTCAGGAATTGATGCCAACCATCCACGTTCCATTTATTTTAAGAAACCGCGACAATGATGAGGTGATAATATTCGTCGGGGAGCATAAAATATATCATTTTAAGAATGCCGGTGAACTCGAAAAGCTGAGCGACGCAATTCTATCCGATGGTTTTCCTGATAACAATCTTCCCAGATTTGTGTGTTCAATAAAATTCCCTGGGGAACTAGATAACGGACAACCACGGATCTCAGGAAAAATTATCGAACCTTTAGGTGTATTGAGTATCAATTCTGAATCGATTACGGGAATTTTATATGATAATGATAGCGCAGAATCTGAACCGGTTCTCTTAGATACACTAAAATCTGTAATTGAAATGGTTACTGATTCATCTCTAATCAAAATAGATAATGAAAGTGATCTTTCCTCAATATTATTAAAATCTATCGCTGAGAATAAAGCTGATTGGGACTCCGGATTTTTTCAGGCTATGAATGGATTCAGCACAGGTGAATACAAAAAAATTGTACTTTCCAGAAAGCGCGACTATGGTATGTCCGGAGAACTATCGGTTGTTTCTCTATGGAATAAAATACGCGGGCTGAAGCAGAGCAATTACAAGTTTGTAATAAACCTTCACGACCGGCTGCTGTTCGGATCCTCTCCGGAAAGACTCTTTAAGAAAGAAGGGAGTACAATTTACACTGAGGCCCTTGCCGGTACTTTTATTGACGATGATTCCGATCCTGACAGGGAAAAGAATTATTATGAGCATATTCTTGTAAGGGACCATATCTTTGCCCAATTGAAAGGAACAGCAAGCAGGATACAGTATCCTGATAGTCCTAAAATAAGAAAGTATGAGAAAATTAATCACTATCTGACTCCGATTACTGCAGTGACCGAATCGGTGTGCAGTTACATTGACTTTTTGAAATTATTGTTTCCAACTCCTGCCACTGCCGGTTATCCTGTTAATAGCGTTATTAATAAGATCGCTGAGATAGAATCTTACCAAAGGGAATACTATGCCGGATTAACGGGAATTGTGCGCGGAAACGGAGACGCGGAGTTTTTTGTAAATCTTCGCTGCGGACAGGTGAAAAACGATATGATTTCATTTTACGCCGGATGCGGTATTGTTGAAGGTTCCGAATCGGAAAAAGAGTACACGGAATCTGAACTGAAAATGAAAACAATGATGTCGCTTTTCGGATCATGAAAATTAACAGGAACATTTTTGCCGCAAAATTTCTCGTGGACCGCTTATATAGGTCGGGTGTGCGTGAAGTCTGTATCTCACCGGGATCCCGCAGTACGCCATTAGTTTTCGCGTTCGAATCTGAAAAGAGAATTAAGAAACACGTCATAATTGATGAGCGCGCCGCCGCTTTTTTTGCGCTCGGACTGTCGAAAAGCACTGATAAGCCTGTTGCGTTGCTCTGTACATCCGGTACCGCGGTTGCCGAATATTATCCCGCTCTGATCGAAGCATTCCAAACAAGAGTCAAACTTGTTGCGGTGACAGCAGACCGACCGTCATACCTCAGAAATACAGGTGAGAACCAGTGTATTAATCAGGAAAACATTTTCCAAAATCATATCAAAGCGTTTTTCGATCCCGGATTACCCGAAGTCGATATATCTTATTTTGAAGCTTTCAATTCGGGGATGTCAGAAGTCTGTCAAACACTTAATTTCCGTGATCCGGGCCCGGTACATATCAATTTCCCCTGCATTAAACCTTTCGAACCGGGTGCGTTTACAGATGACGCGGATAAAGATGCCGTGAATGAAATTCGAAAAATTAAATTTGCGGTTACTGTCCCCAAAACTGATACTACCCTCGATCAGGATTTACAAAATTCACTACTGAATTCTGTGCGGCCGCTTATCGTAGTCGGGCGTTTAAAAAGATATGACCGGGCAGCGAAAGATATTCTGAAAATTGCGGAGCTGCTGAACGCCCCGGTGCTGGCGGATATTACTTCGAAACTCAGGTACACCGGCAGGATCCACAAGAATGTGATATTCAATTACGACACACTTCTGAGGGCGGGCTTTCCTGAAAGGCTGGCCGCGCCGGGTTTGGTCCTTCATTTTGGGGGGCCTCTGAATTCCCTCATCTTATTAAAGTACCTGTCGGGATTTGATTGCCCCAGGTTCATTGTGAATGAGTACGGAGACTGGACTGATCCTTCGAAAAAAAGTTCGGCCGTATTAAAAATGCAGCCGGGGGAAATCGTGAGGTTCCTGAAGCAGAACCGGTTTGAACCCGATCCTGAGAATAAAATATATCTGCAAAATTTCAGGGAGCTGGATCAGATAATTGATTATCATAACAATAAACTGCCCGGCCGCAAAGAGCTTAACGAAGTCAATACCGTTAACATTGTCCTTGAATCGATACCGGACGGTTCTTGTCTTATGTCCGGTAACAGTCTCGCGATAAGAGATTTTGACAACTTTAGCATAAGGCTTGATAAGAAAATTGAAATCTATTCAAACCGCGGAGCGAGCGGAATAGACGGTGTGATCTCAACCGCAGCCGGCCTTTCAGAAGGAAAAAAGAAACGGGTGTTCCTTGTTATCGGTGACCTCTCTTTTTTATATGACCTGAACTCACTTATACTGCTGAATAAGGAACAGGTGCGGCTTACGATTATTCTCATTAACAACTCCGGCGGAGGAATCTTCTCGATGCTGCCTGTCTCAGAATATTCACCTGAATTCGAAAAATATTTTAAAACGGAAGTGAGAGCAAATTTCAGGAAGATATTGAAAGGAATGGATATTCCTTATAGGGAGGCAAGAACAGCGTTTGAACTGAGAAAGATGCTGAGAGGCGAGTCCGCGAGAAGCGGTATTAATGTAATCGAGGTTAAAACTTCTTCAACTGAATCGAAAAAAATTCGTGAGCTATTAAGACGGCATTCCGGTTAATCCGCAAAATTTTAATTAATAAAAAAGGCAGGGATTTCAACCTGCCTTTTTTAAAAATTAAACCTAATGCCGGAACGCGGAAACGGTATTAAACCTTTATAAATATTTTTTTCGCGTACATAATCCACATCAGTCCAAGCCACAGAAGGACATAAGAGAGGGCAAACATAAAGGACGCCAGATACGGGTCAAAGAATGGCGCGTAGAAAGACTGATATATGGATGTTTTAAGCGAAATGATCTCATTGTTTTCTGTTGTCCATTTAATTAATCCCATCGACTTGGCCATCAATCCCGAAAGGAAGAAAACAGTTATCGCGTTCGATCCGTAAACGATAAATGGTTTTGTCCACCAGGTAACACCCTTGATATCATTGAACCAATAGCAGAATCCGAAGAAATGAAGCGCAAGGCCGGCCGTCCACAGCACATAAGAACTTGTCCATATACTTTTATTCATCGGGAAAATTAAATCCCAGAACCATCCGATCACGAGCAAAATATTTGCACTGACAAATATCCAGGCAACTTTTGTGAGTTTGTCTGCTTTGGAATTCAGCCAATGGCCCAGCATAATGCCGCAGATCGCTGTTCCAATCGCCGGCATAGTTGATAAGACGCCTTCCGGGTCCCAGACTTTAGTTGCTGACCACATATGTCCGCTTAGCAACAGATTATCCACATATGCCGCAAAGTTTGTCGCAGGCTCCAGATTCGCGTAACCAATTCCGGGAACGGGAATCAGCGTCATAAGCATCCAGTAAAGTATCAGCAGAATCGCGCCGACAATCGCCTGTGTTTTGACTCCGGTTTTTAGAAATAATATTGCTGCAATGAAGTATACAACACCGATCCTTTGCAGTACGCCGGGTATTCTTAAAATTGTAAGGTCAACCCAGGAACCTGTAACAATATTATAGAAGGGGTAAGCTGCCGAGAATAAACCCAGCCCGAATAAAATCAATGCTCTGCGGGTAATCTGCGTATATAACTTCGTAGTGTTTTCTCCTTGTTGTTTTCGCTTAGACATGGAAAGAGTAATCGCCACACCGACAATGAAGAGAAAGAAAGGGAAAATCAGGTCGGTGGGGGTGCATCCGTGCCATTTTGCATGAAGGAGGGGAGGGTATACAGTTGCCCAGTCGCCCGGATTGTTAACGAGGATCATACCTGCAATGGTAATACCTCTGAATACATCAAGAGATACAAGCCGTTCAGTTTTTTCTGAACTCATTTTCGTAGTCCTTTAATCTATAAAACAGAATTTAGATTATTGTTTAAATAGTACAATATTAAAATACACATCTTGAGTAAGTACCCAAACACATTTATCCCAAAAGCTCCGGAGGGAAGAATTTCGGCAATAATTAAGTCTGATAAATTTGAATTTTTTACCGATTACAGATATATTTGAGTGTTAATCTAAAGAGAAATAGAATTATGGATAAAGATCTTTTATCGGTTCAGGAATCACGAGATTTAGCAAAGAAAGCAAAAGAAGCCCAGCTCGAATTTAAGTTTTATTCGCAGGAGCAGGTCGATAAAATTGTGAAAGCAATGGCGGACGCCGGCTATGCTGAATCAGAGCGTCTGGCGAAAATGGCAGCAGAGGAGTCCGGTTTTGGCAAGTTGGCAGACAAAGTCACGAAGAATCAGTTCGCGACGAAGAATGTTTATGATTCTATAAAGAACCTGAAAAGTGTCGGAGTAATCGCGACAGAAGCTAACGGAAAAGTACTGAAAATTGCGGAGCCTATGGGTGTAATCGCAGCATTAATCCCTTCAACTAATCCTACATCCACCGCGATGTATAAAATTCTGATCTCTCTTAAATGCCGCAACAGTATTGTCCTGAGCCCGCATCCGAGAACTCCGAAGTGCACGATGGAGGCAGCGCGTGTGATGAGCGATGCGGCTGAGAAGGCAGGCGCCCCGAAAGGACTGATTCAATGCATCACAACACCGACCATTGAGGGTACAGACGCACTGATGCACGACCGCAATGTCGCGTTAATACTCGCGACCGGCAGCGGGCCAATGGTGAAAGCGGCATACAGTTCCGGGAAACCGGCATACGGTGTTGGTCCTGGGAATGTGCCCGCGTTTATTGAGAAAACTGCGAACTATAAAAAAGCTGTCGCGGATATAATTTACGGAACCACCTTTGATAACGGAACCTTATGCTCCTCTGAGCAGGCGATAATTGCGGACAGAACCATTCGTGAACAGGTAATTTCGGAAGCGAAAAAACTGAACGGATATTTTGTTAATGCAGATGAGAAAAAGCTGCTCGGTAATGCGATAATGAAGGAAGGGAAGATCAATCCCGAAATAGTCGGCAAGCCTGCTGTCTGGATCGCGAAGTATGCGGGATTTAATGTCCCGGAAAACACGAGTGTCCTTATTGCTGAATGCTCTGAAGTCGGAAAACAGGAACCGCTTTCAGTTGAAAAGCTTTCACCTGTATTGGCTTTTTACACAGTGGACGGCTGGCTTGAAGGATGCCACAGATGCATTGACTTGTTAAAGTTTGGCGGAGTAGGTCACACAATGGTGATCCATTCCAATGACAGTGAAATAATTATGAAGTTCGCGCTTGAGAAACCGGCATTCAGAATTTTAGTCAATACGGTTTCATCCATAGGCGCAGTCGGCTACACTACAGCATTGGCCCCTTCGCTAACACTCGGCCCCGGCACCTGGGGCGGTTCGATCATCTCCGAAAATGTTACTGCGCGCCATATGATGAATATTAAATACGTTGCCTTTGAAACGAATCCTGTGAACCACGGGCAGACACTTACCCAGGTAAGTAAATCGCACGTATCCGGAGATTTTATTTCGGAGATTGAAGACAGATTACGTGCCAGGGCAGGCAACCCGCCGGTTATTAAAAAAGAAAATCCTTCGGGAGCTAAACTGTCCGGCACACCGGAAGAAAAACCCGTTTACGGGTCAGGAATTTCTGAAGCTGAGATTCAGAAAATTCTAAAAGAATTCAAGCTTTAAATCTCTTTTACTTTTTAAGCCATAAACTCCTGCAGAACCTTTCTGTGGGAGTTTATCATTTTTTACGGTATCATTGTTCCCCCCAGATCCAATTTGGCACTGCTTCTTAGCTATCTATTCTATTATTTATTTCCACAAGCGGTAATCTGAATTATTGAACGGTGGATTATGATTGTTACATATTACTCAGTCATTTGAAAATGTCTTAAATTGATTGCGAAATTTACAGGAATATCAGATGCACGCACTTGAAGTAAAAAATTTATGCAAATCTTTTAACAGCATAAATGCCGTGGATAATGTTTCATTCACAATATCAGAAAATTCTATTTTCGGTTTGATCGGGAGAAACGGCGCCGGAAAGACAACAACAATACGTATGATGATGAACATTTATTTGCCCGATAAAGGTGAAGTTATATTAAGAGGCGCAAAAATCGGCCAGGAATTCAGGGACAGGGTCGGATATCTGCCCGAAGAAAGGGGGCTGTACAAGCAGATGAAAGTTATCGATACCGTTCAGTTTTTTGCGGAGGTGAAAGGTAAGACCGGAAGAAAACTTCTAAAGAAGGCTGATGAGTATCTGGAAAGATTCGGGCTGCTTGACAGGAAAAATTCCAAAGTCGAAGACCTTTCAAAAGGGAACCAGCAGAAACTTCAGTTTATAACTACAATCCTCCACGATCCGGATTTCGTTATTCTTGATGAACCTTTTTCCGGACTTGACCCCGTTAACATCAACATCATAAAAGAAATCATCCTTGAACTTAAACAAAAAGGCAAAGTTATAATCTTTTCTACTCACCTTATGGATTTTGCAGAAAAGCTATGCGATGAAATAGCAATGATAGACAGGGGTAAAATAATTCTGAGCGGGAAACTCAGTGAAATAAAAAAGAGTTACGCGCAGAATAATATTAGCCTTCACTACCGGGGCGATCTTTCATTCCTTAACGAAAACCCTATCATCGAATCGATCCAGGACTTCGGCAACACAACGGGGATAAAATTAAAACATGGCACAGACTCACAGCTGCTTCTTAAAATGCTTGTTGATAATAATATTGCACTGACAAAATTTGACGCGAATGAAATATCTCTGCAGGAAATATTTATCAACCTGGCAGGAAAGGATGAGTAAAATGATGATCAATTACAGGACAATCGCGATTATTAAGAGGGAACTGAAAGCTAAACTTTTCAGTAAATCTTTTATTTCTATGACGCTCTTTATACCAATTTTTATGATCGGGATCCTTGGCATTCAGACTTACCTTATGAAATACGAAAGCGACAGCAACACAGTTCTCTTCGTTGCCGCGGGGAACTATACTCTGAAAGAGCGGCTCCAGTCTGAATTCGCAGATCAGGATTACGTGAAAAGTAAAGATTATACAATAGTCTGTCTGTCTGTAGCTGACTCAAAGTTTGACGGATTTCTGACTGAAAGGAAAAAGGAGCTCCTTGAAGGGAAAATTTCCGCGATTGTTCAGGTTCCTGACTCAGCTTTGATTAAAAAGGATATTGGGTACTACTCGACGAATCCGAATAATAACACGGTCCATCTTAAGATCAGGGACGCAATCAATAAAGTGCTTGTCGAAACATACTTTGAGGGGAAAAATCTTTCTGAAGATGATCTGCAGTACGCAAAAGCGAGAGTTTCTATAACAGGTTATAAAGTTACAAAGGATGAAAAGGTGGAAGAGGAAGGGCCGGGTAATACAATTCTTGCTTTCGTTTTCACTTTCCTGATCTATTTTGCCTTGCTGATGATCGGGACGATGATGATGCGCTCGGTTCAGGAAGAAAAGAATACCAGGGTTGTCGAAGTGCTGCTTTCGTCAGTGAGCAGTTTCGAACTGATCAGCGGAAAGATAATCGGCTTAGTCATTACGTCACTTGTGCAGATGGCGATATGGCTCACGCCTGTTATGCTTTTAATCAGTACAAGCTGGTTTGTTATTCCGCCGGAGTTAATTCTAAAAATTGATTTTACACTTATCCTCTTCTTCTTATATAACTACGGAATTTCACTTGTTACTTTTCTCGGACTATTCGCGATGGTAGGAGCGGTATTCGCGAATGATCAGGATGCGCAGAACGGAGTCTGGCCGGTTACTATGACTATTATGATCCCGTTTTTTATTGCCTTGTCGATGATGAGTAATCCGGAAAATAATATAGCGAGAATATCTTCGATGCTGCCGATAGCTTCTCTTATGGTAATGCCTGCACGTCTGACTATGATTGAAGTGCCGTTATGGCAGTTCATTCTTTCGTTATTTGTTAATTTAATTTCAGCGTACGTCATTTTTAGAGTTGCGGCAAAATTATACCGCATCGGAATTTTGCGGACAGGAAAGTCACCGAAGTGGAGTGAGATAGTGAAGTGGTTAAAATATAAAGATTGAGAATACAAAAGAGCTTCGAGTGCTATCCGGGTGAGCCGGATATATCCCCGATATGTCGTTATTGGGGATTTTTTACCCAATTGTTTGGGAGCGGAATTCTTGGTAAATTTATTACTCAGAAAATAATTTCAATATATGCCGATTTTTGATAAAATAATTGACTTCCTGAAACGCAGGGAGAAGATCTCACCGACTAAAGATGACACTGCCGCAGTAAAGCAGCACTCGATGGGCAAAATGTACGCCCGCGAAAGAATTAAATATATACTCGATCCTGACTCCTTTTGTGAAACGGACCTGTTTGTCGAACATACCGGAAAAGATTTCGGAATGGATAAAAAATTCCTTCCGGCGGACGGCGTGATAACGGGAATAGGAAAGATTTACAGTTTACCTGTGGGAATATTCGCGCAGGATTTCACTGTTGCCGGCGGTTCACTCGGACTTATGCACGCCCGCAAGATCACCAAGATAATGGACCAGTCAATAAAGAACGGTATGCCGCTGATAGGTATTAACGATTCCGGCGGTGCAAGAATTCAGGAGGGTGTGAATTCACTGGCAGGATACGGCGAAATATTTTTCCGTAATACACAAGCATCGGGCGTAATACCGCAGATTTCCGTTATTCTCGGCCCCTGCGCGGGCGGCGCAGTGTATTCGCCGGCGCTTACTGACTTCGTTTTTGTTGTTGACAGTATATCGAAAATGTTTATCACCGGCCCTGAAGTTATTAAAACTGTTCTCGGCGAGGAGATTTCTATGGAGGATCTTGGCGGAGCCAGGGTGCAGGCTGAGATTTCGGGTAACGCTCATTTCTATGCTGAAAATGAAATTGAATGCTTTGAGCAGGTTAAGAAATTATTGTCCTTCATACCCTGGAACAATAAGAAAAAGGCAGATTCTTTCCCTCCGAGGCCGCCGAAACATTTGCTTGATATTGAAAAAATCATCCCTGCAGAGCCGACTCAGCCTTATGATATCAGGGACATAATCAGAAGCCTTGTGGACAGTTCGGACTTTTTTGAAGTGCAGCAATACTGGGCAGCGAATATCGTAATCGGATTCGCGCGGATGAACGGGGAGACAGTGGGCATTGTGGGTAACCAGCCGCTTGTGCTCGCAGGCGTGCTCGATGTTGATTCTTCTGATAAAGCAGCACGGTTCATACGTTTTTGCGACGCGTTCAATATTCCGCTGATTACGCTTGTTGACTTGCCGGGTTATCTGCCGGGCGTTGACCAGGAGCATAACGGAGTTATAAGGCACGGCGCGAAACTATTGTATTCCTACAGCGAAGCTACCGTTCCTAAGATGACTGTTATACTGCGTAAAGCATACGGAGGCGGTTATATCGCAATGTGTTCAAAGCACCTCGGAGCAGATTTTGTTTATGCCTGGCCGACTGCCGAGATAGCAGTGATGGGCCCCGAAGGCGCAGCAAACATAATATTCAAGAGTGAGATCTCATCCGCAACCGATCCCGATAAAACCAGGAAAGATAAAGTTAAAGAATACACAGAGAAGTTTGCTAACCCTTATGTTGCCGCAAAGAACGGACACATTGACGCTGTGATCAGTCCGACTGAAACGAGGAAGTATTTGATCCAGTCCCTGACAACTTGCGCGAATAAAACTGAACTTAAGCCTTTCCGTAAGCACGGAGTACCACCATTCTAATGAACAGCGGAAACAGTAAATCGCATATAGTTATAGACGGAACTAAATACGAAACCCGTCTCACGGCAAAGTTTAAGCAGAGGAAACCATATGCCGCGAAGGACCCTAAACAATTAACTGCTTTCATACCGGGAGTTATTGACGCAGTATATGTTAAACCGGGCGCTTCTGTTAAAAAAGGCGAACCTCTCCTTCTTCTTGAGGCTATGAAAATGAGGAACAATGTTAACGCGCACGATGATGTAATTATTAAGAATGTTCACGTCACCGTGGGGCAGCGCGTGGCGAAGAATGAACTTCTGATTGAATTTGAGTGATCATATTAAGCATTCCCGGATATCCTTGATGACTGCTGCAATTTCTATTTTGTACCGTTTTTTTTATTTAAAAGTGCTTTTGTGATATTCCGTCCGTTTAGTGAAATATTCGATCCGGGCTCTGATTATGAAGGTGATGCCCGGATAGCAGTGGATCGTATTAACGATGGTAGAGACGAAATAATAACCTTAGTTGAAATACACAAAAGGCTTGGACTGGAATAATAAATTCATCCGTTAGTCGAAAATTATTTTCATTTATTAGCACAATTCCTATATTAAGGCAGTTTTTCGAACTGCCTTTTTTAATTTATAGTGAGGTGATATGAAAGCAGAGAACACCGGTTTTAGAAGGGAATTAAGTTTATTCGATTCGACGATGATTGTTGTTGGTTCTATGATCGGCAGCGGAATATTTATTGTAAGCGCGGATATCGCGCGTACGGTAGGTTCCGCCGGATGGCTACTGGTTGTATGGGCACTTACCGGAGTTATAACACTTATCGGAGCGCTAAGTTACGGAGAACTTGCCTCGATGATGCCTAAGGCCGGCGGGCAATATGTTTATCTGCGCGAAGCATACAATCCGCTGATCGGGTTCCTTTACGGATGGACTTTGTTTATGGTTATCCAGACCGGAACAATAGCCGCCGTTGCTGTCGCGTTCGCAAAATTCACTTCTGTCCTCATTCCTTTCTTCAGCCATTCGAATATTCTATTTGATGCCGGGATTGTTAAAATCAGCGCGGCGCAGATCCTCGCGATTTTAAGCATCGTTGTTCTGACTTATATTAACATCAAAGGCCTGAGGGAAGGGAAAATACTCCAGGACATTTTTACGGTTGTTAAAGCACTCGCGCTGATACTGATTATTTTATTGGGATTAACACTCGGGGCGAACTCCGACGTAATTGCCAGAAATTTTGCTGATATGTGGACCGCGGGTAAAGTTAGTGTTGAAGGAGGGATCATAACAGGAATAGAAACCTTAACAGGATTCGGACTGGTTGCCGCAATAGGCGCAGCGATGGTCGGATCCCTTTTTTCAAGCGATGCTTGGAACAACATTACTTTTACTGCGGGCGAAGTGAAGAATCCCGCGAAGAATATTCCGCTCAGTTTATTTTACGGAACGCTGATCGTCACGGTCGTATATCTAATTGCTAATGTGTCTTATCTTTTTGTTCTTCCTCTTGCCGGTGATCCCTCCTCGACTGATCCGGGTTTTCTCGGAATACAGTTCGCTCCGGAAGACAGGGTGGGAGTCTCAATGGCGACGGAAATATTCGGAGCGGGCGCCGGAGTTTTTATGGCTGCTCTCATTATGGTATCCACTTTCGGGTGTAACAACGGACTGATTCTTGCAGGCGCAAGAGTTTACTACGCTATGGCAAAAGATAATATGTTTTTTAAAGGTGCGGGAAATCTTAACACCAAAGGTGTGCCTGCATTTGCGCTTGTCGTTCAGGGTGTATGGGCGGGTTTATTATGCCTGTCCGGTACATACGGGCAGCTTTTGGATTATGTTGTATTCGCTGTACTGATCTTTTACTGTCTTACGATCGCGGGCATATTTATTCTGCGCAAGAAGAAACCGGACGCAGAAAGAAGTTATAAAGCAGTCGGGTATCCTGTAATACCGGCGCTATACATAGTCCTTGCGCTTAGCATTTCGATAATATTACTGATTACAAAACCCCTCTACACCTGGCCGGGACTGATGATCGTGCTTTTTGGGATACCGGTGTATTATGTGTGGAGGAGGTTTACAAATTAGAGATGGGAAATTAAGAACTTAGGGTAATTCTATCGCTTTCCCAAAGTTATATAAGGTGATTTTTTAACTTGCAACGTTCCGCCAGTGTGATATCCGTTCAAGGAGCGCGGGAAGATTTTCTTCCCGGTTATATAAAATTGCCGGATCAAAATCTGCACCGTTCGGCCAGACGATCGTGTGAACTTCTGAGTCAAGAAAAACAGTTTTGAAAAATTCAATATTACGCAATCTGCCATAAAGTTCTCCGTAGAGAATCGGCTCTAAATCGACAACTTTTATTACAGAATCATCAAAATATAATTCCAATGTGTATGGGGGTACAATTTTGAAATTACTGATTTTGCAAATTTTATGCGGCATAGTAATACCTAAATAATTTATTTTATTGGATCGATCGGGAGAGGTAATTGTCCATTCTGCAGGCGGTTCCAATCACTATCCAATTCATCTGAGTGCATTTCCGCCCAGGTTTCTACGAATCGGGACTGCCTTAGTGGCAGTGAACCCGATATCAATTCTACCGGATTAATTCCATAAATCGCGACTTATTCTTGATAGTATGCATAGAAATGGGGTTTATTGTGTTGCGCTCCCGCTTCCATATACATTCAGATAATTATACCGAAAAATCTGCGTTGTAATATTTTAACAGTAAAGCTGCCAAATCCCGTACCTCGGAGTAGCATTCCGTGCACGCTCAGTAGGGTTGATGATCCGTAAAACGCAGGCTTCGCTTCTTCTTCGTGCGGCTTATAATGTGGAGTAAAGTTGACCAGAGTTCAGTTGGATTGCTAATCCGAGCCACGGGGGAGTGTTTTTATTCCGAAGATGTTTGATTAACTTTAACTGACTAAATATTGAATAATTCAAATGAAAACGTGTCTCATCATTCTTCTGCACTTATCATTACTTTTCCCGCAGGTTACAAATATCCGCGTGAGCAGCGCTTCGAGTTCCGATCCTGAAGAGGTTGCAATTGCAATCAATCCCGTTAATCCCAATATTCTCGCCGCGGGGGCGAATATCAGTTATTTTTATGCCTCAACAAACGCGGGTATGAATTGGACCCAGAAAAAACTAACTTCGTCCCTGGGCGTCTGGGGTGATCCTTGCGTGATTTTCGACGGATTGAATAACCTCTATTTCGGGCACTTATCTAATCCGTTGTCAGGTTATTGGATCGACAGGATCGTGATTCAGAAGTCCAGTGATTATGGCGTTACCTGGAATGACGGTGCCGGCATCGGATACAATTATCCGAAAAATCAGGATAAGGAATGGCTTGCTGTTGATCTGAGCACACCTCAATATAAAAATTATCTCTATTGCACCTGGACCGAATTTGATAATTATGGAAGTTCAAGTTTTTCCGACAGCAGCCGGATACTATTCTCAAGGTCAACAAATTCCGGCGCAACGTGGCTGCAACCCGTCCGCGTCAGCGATAAAGGCGGCAACTGTATTGATGAAGACCTGACAGTTGAAGGTGCGGTACCGACAGTAGGTGTTAACGGTGAAATTTATACTGCGTGGTCCGGGCCGCTTGGGATTATGTTTGATAAATCCACAAACGGGGGACTTACCTGGGGAAATGATATTTTCGTTTCTGACCAGCCCGGGGGATGGGATTACACTATACCGGGAATAAACAGATCGAATGGCCTGCCGGTTACTATATGTGATACGAGCCATTCTCCGTTCAGGGGACATATATATGTTATGTGGGGCGATCAGCGCAACGGCACATCAAATTCTGATGTGTATCTCATTAAATCCACCGACGGCGGGAACACGTGGGTACAGAGGGTTAAAGTGAATGACGACGTTGCCGATCGGCACCAGTTTTTCCCGTGGATGGCAATTGATCAGACGACGGGGATAATTTATGTCGTCTTTTACGACAGGAGAAGTACAACCGGCTCCGTTACAGATGTGTATCTGGCGAAGTCCACTGACGGAGGCGCAACATTTGCAAACTTTAAAATCAGCCAGTCGTCGTTTACGCCTACTGCATCGGTTTTCTTTGGTGACTACTCGAATATTGCTGCACACAACCGTAAAGTATATCCTATCTGGATGAGAATGGACGGCACCGCACTTAGTGTATGGAACGCGGTTTATTCAGATACATCAACAGTACTTCCTGTGGAGTTGACCGGTTTCAGGGCTTCAGTTAATGACGGGAAAGTTTTACTAACCTGGGAGACATCGAGTGAACTTAATAATAAGGGATTCGAGGTGGAGAGAAAAATTCCCAACTTGAATGATCCATTATTAAACAACTGGCATACGATTGCTTTTATGCCCGGCCACGGCAGTTTAAGCGGTAAGTCAAACTACTCCTTTACGGATGATGAAGTAATTAAATCCCGGCGTTTATACCGGCTGAAACAAATTGATTTTTCAGGCGCGTATTCATACAGCCGGGAAATTGAAGTTGAGTCAGAAATTCCTGCATCCGCACGTCTGTTTCAGAACTATCCGAATCCGTTCAACCCGTCTACAACGATTGGCTTTGAATTAGTCAGTGAGGAGCAAGTCAGGATAATGATCTATGATCCGCTCGGAAATGAAATCGAAAGACTGCTTGACAAGAGCCTGCCCGCTGGAGTACACGAGGTTGATTTTACTGCGCAGGGGTATTCCTCGGGTGTATTTCTTGTACGTTTAATTGCCGGTAAAGTGGCGCTGGAAAAAAAGATGTTGTATCTCAGGTAGAATATACGGGGATGAAAGAGTATTAAAAGAGCTACATTAAAGCAAAAGTTAGATTATCACTACAATCAGTTCGATGTTACCCGGATATCTCCTGATCCTGCTGAGTTTCTGTTCGGCAGGAAGCGTACCGGGGATATTGAGTGCGCAGGACTGATAAGCGCTGTTATGGCATATGGTAATGTAAAACAGATTAACACAACGCTCAAATCGCTTTTCGAGGTTATCGGGGACCGGCCCTGCTCTTTTCTCAAAAACTTTAATCCGCACAAAATAAATTCGGGACTGAATTTAAAGCACAGGTTCTACACTTCATCCGACATCAGTTTATTACTTATTACGATTTCAGATATCCTAAGCACACACGGTTCGCTGAAGAAATTTTATCTCTCGCATTATGAGGATTCGGATAAAAGCGTCAAAGAGATGCTCGAAAGGACATCTGATGCTTTTTTGACAACTGCCGGTAATCATTCCCCGAAACTGAGCAGGGGATTGAAGTTTATGTTCCCCAAACCTTCTGCCGGAAGCGCCTGTAAGAGAATGAATTTATTCCTCCGGTGGATGATCAGAAAGGATTCAATCGATTTCGGATTGTGGCCCGAGATACCTGCCTCTAAACTTATCATACCCGTAGACACTCACATCGCAAAGATTTCAAGGAAACTAAAGCTGACTAAACTAAAAAATGTAAGTTGGAAGATGGCGGAAGAGATTACGGGTAATCTTAAAAAATTTGATCCCGGGGACCCGGTGAAGTATGATTTTGCCCTCTGTCATATAGGAATGAGAAAACTGGAGTTCTAAATTTCCCTAAAAAATATTGCTAAATATTTTTGAAGAACAACGGTGAGTTGATATATTTACTGGTCTTAATTAAAAATAATTAATTAATAACAGCTTTTAATAAACCTCAACTAATAGAGGAGAACTCTATGTCTGAAAACAAACCATTTGTGCCATTTGTCTCCCCGGACAGTAACATGGCCGAATTCACAATCCGGGCTTTAGTGATCGGATTAATTATGTCTGTAGTTCTCGGGGCTGCAAATGCCTACCTCGGACTAAAGGCAGGAATGACAATAGCTGCTACTTACCCGGCTGCGGTTATCGGAATGGCAATCTTAAGAATTATGAAAGGTTCGATTCTCGAAGAGAATTTTGCCAGAACAGTAGGTTCCATCGGCGAATCTGTAGCCGCGGGAGCAATTTTTACAATTCCTGCGTTTTTGATAGCCGGTGTATGGACCGAATTTTACACATTACAGCACTACCTTGAAGCATCTGCTATTATGTTTATCGGCGGCGTTGTCGGTATTATGTTCGTCACCATTCTCAGAAGAGTAATGGTGGAAGATAAGGAACTACCTTTCCCGGAATCTGTAGCCGCTTCTGAAATTCATAAAGCAGGCCAGGGCGGGCAGTCAGGCGCAAAGTTCCTTTTCTGGGCAATGGCGCTCGGTGCGATTATTCAGATTTTAAAACAAATTCAGTTCTTCGCTGCTTCTTGGGAGAAGTTCATTGCTTTCGCGAGCAAAAAGATTATGATCGGCAAGACAGCCTCTGTTGAAGCCAGCGGCGGCGCTCTTTTAAGTACCCCCGGTGTCAGCCCTGCGTATATGGGTGTAGGATACATTATCGGTCCTAACCTTGCAGCGCTTAACTTTACCGGCGGCTTGTTAGCCTGGGGACTTTTTGTTCCTCTGCTTTTATATTTCCTTGGCCCTGAATTAGTCGCATCGCTTCAGGCAGGCGGCGTTACCGAAATTAATGATGAAACCTGGATCGGTTTAGCAACACAGGTATGGAGAAATATCGTCCGTCCGGTCGCTATAGGCGGAATGCTGATGAGCGCAGCCTTCACTTTATTCAGAATGCGCAAGAGCCTCGGAGCCGGATTAAGCCGTGCAGTCGGAGATGTAAAAAAAGCAGCTACCGGCACACACGCAGGTGAAGTCAGGACCGAAAAAGATATGAATTTCAAATGGGTTTTTATCGGGCTTGCTCTCTCTTCAGTTGCTATCTTTATTATTTATAACTACTTCGCGGGTAATGTTACCGCTGCTCTCGTTGCGACAATCGTAATGCTTGTCGCGGGATTTTTCTTTGCTGCAGTCTCCGGCTACCTTGTCGGAATGATCGGCTCAAGCAACAACCCGATCTCAGGTTTAACTATTTCAACACTTATCATTGCTGCCTTACTTATGGTTGCCTTAGGTGTTAAAGGTATGGAAGGCATTTCCGCTGTGCTTGGCGTTGCTGCAGTTATCTGCGTCGCGGCAGCAGTTGCAGGTGAAATGCTTCAGGATCTTAAGGTCGGACACATCCTTGGCGGTACACCGTGGAAGATGCAGGTCGGTGATCTTTTCGGAGTTCTGCTCGCGTCAGCCGTAATGTTCTTCCCGCTTATGGTATTGCACCAGGGTGATATTATCGCCCAGGGAAAAGGTTTTATCCCCGGTGAGACCGGTTTAGGCGGAGCAAATTATTCTGCTCCTCAGGCAAGCCTTATGGCTATCCTTGCAAAGGGAATTGTCGGCGGCGATATGGCCTGGCCGTTAATTATCGTTGGTATTCTTATGGCAGTCGGATTCATTCTTGTAAAAGTTAAAAGCCCGATGCTTGTGTGCGTTGGTATGTATCTTCCGTTAGAAACCTCCTTTGCGATTTTTATCGGCGGACTGATCAAAGGAATGCTCGATAAATTCTCTGCTAAGAAGAAACACAATGAAGCCCAGAAAGCAAGAGTTGAAAATACCGGTGTTCTTCTTGCCTCGGGTCTGATTGCAGGCGAGGCGCTGGTCGGCCTTCTTTTCGCTTTTCTCGCGGTGGTCGAAATTAAGACTCCGATTATCTTCGAACATCCTTCGTTCTTAATCAGTCTGTTAGTTTTTGTTGTCGTAGCGTTTGTTCTTACAAAATATCCGCTTGGCAATGCCGGAAAGCCGGATGAACCTGCTCCTCCAACAGCAGTAATGTAAAATTCATTCATGAGGGCTATCCTGGTTCAGGATAGCCCTTTTAAGTTCAGAATATAATGTCCAAAAAAGAAAAACCCGTTCTTAATTACCTCGAACTGACTCCGCTTCATAAAGCTGATTTTATTGATGAAGGGGACACTGTTATTGTGCTGGAACCTAAATTCAGAAAGCCCTGGCTCAAGAAAATCCTGAAACCGGTAATGAAAAATGAAAATATAAAAGTTAAACTTGATGAGTTTGGATCTAACGCCTGGCGCCTTATCGACGGCACGAGGAAAGTCAGTGAGATTGTTGAAGAAATGACTAAAATTTTCGGTGATAAAATTCAGCCTGCCGATTTACGGCTGACCAAATTTTTTACCGGATTAATGCATCACGATTATATAACATTCACAGAAATAATAAAGAAAGAAGATAAATAATGGGTACTGTATTAGGTCACCTAAAACCGGAATTAGTCTGGTATCATTTCGAAGAAATCTGCAAACACCCGCGTCCTTCTAAATTTGAAGAGAAAATTGCTGCCTATGTTAAATCAGTCGGCGAAAGACTTAAACTTGAAACAATTGTTGATTCCTGCGGCAACATAATTATTAAAAAACCCGCCACACCGGGCCTTGAAAATCTGCGTACCGTAATTCTTCAGGGACATATCGATATGGTATGCGAGAAGAACCGTGGTGTTGAACACGATTTTGATAATGATCCCATTCAACCATACATCGATGGGGAGTGGGTTAAAGCGAAAGGTACAACTCTCGGTGCAGATAACGGAATCGGTGTTGCTGCTGCGCTGGCCGCACTGGAAGACAAATCATTAAAACACGGTCCCCTCGAATGCCTTTTTACGGTTGATGAGGAAACCGGACTAACCGGCGCCAGTAATCTTGAGCAAGGATTACTCAAGGGATCAATACTTATTAATATGGACTCTGAAGAAGAAGGCAGTTTATACATCGGATGTTCCGGCGGAAAAAACACACAGGCCTTTTTTAAGTACACTCCCGATGCAGTTCCTGCAGATACAGCAGCTTATGAAATTAAAGTTGCGGGCCTCGTCGGCGGACACTCAGGGCTTGAAATCCATTCAGGCAGAGGAAACGCGATCAAGATCGTAACAAGGTTGCTGACTTACGCTCAGGAGAATTTCGGGCTGAGACTTGCACAGATCGAAGGGGGAAATAAACATAACGCGATCCCCAGAGAAGCCTTCGCTATTGTTACCGTGCCGAAGGCAAAGCAAACTCAATTCACTGATTATGTTATAGAATTCAATAAAACGGTAAAAGAAGAAAACTCGACAGTCGAAAAATCGCTTGAAGTATCAGCGGAGCCGCACACTGCTCCCGCCAATATGCTTCCGAAAGATGTCCAGGCTAAATTGCTGCTGTCACTCTACGCAGTTCCTCACGGAGTTGTTAAGATGTCGGCTGATATTCCTGAATTGGTTGAAACAAGCACAAACCTCGCGACAATTAAAACTGAAAATAATACGGTTCAAATCGTTACCAGCCAGAGAAGTTCGGTGGCTTCAGAGATTATTGATATAGTCGAAATGACAGCATCAGTTTTCAAACTTGCCGGCGCTGAAATTTCTTTTGGTGACGGTTATCCGGGATGGAAACCTAATGTCAGCTCTGAGATTCTCGGAGTTTTCAAATCCACGTTCAAAAAACTTTACGGTAAAGAACCTGAAGTGAAAGCGATCCACGCGGGTCTGGAATGCGGAATTATAGGCGAAAAATATCCGGGGCTTGATATGATATCATTCGGGCCTACGATGTTCGGCGTTCACTCACCGGATGAAAAACTGAAGATCGATACAGTTCCGAGATTCTATGAACTTTTGCAGAATGTACTTCAAAATATCCCGAAAAACTGATTGATGATTTAATAAAAATAAACCTCCGCTGAACATTGTTTCTCCGGAGGTTTTTTTATTTTATATATTACAATTTAAATAAACTCAAATACTTACTTAGGACCACTTGATGGCTGAAAGCGGCGTTTTTAAAAGACCGGAACCTACATTCCTTTTCAGATGGGGAGTGTTACTCTTCATCTCACTTGCAATGTTCGGCAACTACTATATCTATGACAGCATCAGCCCGCTGGCTGACCTGCTGAAAACACAGCTAAATTTTTCGGATTCGAATATCGGTTTACTCAACGCGATATACAGCCTTCCCAATATCCTGATGGTTTTGGTCGGAGGCATAATTATCGACCGGATTGGTACAAGGAAATCGGTTTTCATTTTCACCATATTGATAATGCTCGGTTCGGTTGTCACAGCCGTTTACGGAAATATCTATACTATGGCTGCCGGCAGGCTGCTTTTCGGTCTCGGCGCGGAATCTATGATAGTCGCAATCACCACAATAATTGCAAGATGGTTCAAGGGCAAAGAATTATCTTTTGCTTTTGGTTTAAATCTTACTGTAGCGCGTTTCGGTTCCTTTATGGCGCTTAATTCGCCTTCCTGGGCAAGATCATATTATGAAAACTGGCAGGGACCTCTTTGGCTGACAGTTATTTGCGGAATATCAGCAGTAGTTTTTATAGTTATATATTATGTGATGGATGCTTCCGCAAGCAAGAGATTCACGTTACCGCCCGAAGGCTCGCAGGATGAAATTAAAATTAAAGAAATTTTTAATTACGATAAATCATTCTGGTTCATCTCCGCATTATGTGTTACTTTCTATTCAGCGATGTTTCCTTTTCAGACATTCGCTATCAAATTTTTCCAGGAAGCACACGGTACGACCCGGGAGGTCGGCGGAAATTTGTCCAGCATTCTAACGCTGGCCGCGATGGTTTTTACGCCGCTTTTCGGTTTACTATCGGATAAGATCGGCAAGCGTTCCTTACTTATGATGCTCGGATCGGTTTTAATAATGCCGGTTTATCTTATTATGGCTTACAAAATGGATCTGGCGGCACCACTTGGGCTCACCGGTGGTATTCATTTGAATATCAGTTTCTTCGGAATAGAAGATTCTGTAATACCTTACTACCTTATCTTCCCGATGGCGATTATGGGAATTGCTTTTTCGTTAATCCCTGCGGTGATGTGGCCTTCCGTTTCATTAATTGTCGACAGCAGCAAACTGGGCACCGCCTATGGGCTGATGACAATGATCCAGAATATTGGCCTGGCAGGATTTAACCTTCTGATTGGTTATGTGAATGATGTTAGTCTGGCCGGAGCAGATAATCCCGGAGGTTATACTCCCGGGATGTGGATATTTTCTTCTTTAGGATTTTTCGGATTGTTATTCGCTTACCTCTTAAGGGCGAATGAGAATAAAAAAGGAACTTCTGCGCTCGAAAAAGGTATGAATAATTAGAGATTAATGGATTTAGATAGTATCTAAAAAATGCGAAGCAGACTTGAAATATTATTATTCCTGATCTTAACTTTTTATGCATCGGAAGAGCTTTTTGCTCAGGAATTCGGGTTTGGATGTTTCGGCCTGGTTGGGGGATATGCAGGGTACGAGACGCAGATAGTTCACGCTGACGGGCTAAATAATTATATTAATGCATTCAATACTATGAGAGCGGATTCGATGGAAAGTCCGCTGTCCCTCTTCGACGAACTGAAAGGGTTCCGGTTTGGGCTTGATGTTTACAGGTTGAAATATGTAGGGTTCGCAGTAAAATTTAAATCTTATTATCAGCGCCTTTCAGCGAAGAAACAAACCCTCGTCACGCTCAGTCAGGGCGCCCGTCAGAATAATTCGCTTGAATTCGTAATGAATAATTTTGCCATCGGGGCCGATGTCACTACTCCGATTACACGTATGATCACCTGGAAAATACTGGACGTCGGGATGATACTGAATACTGCTTCTTTTATTAAGACTATTAACACGTCGACCACAACTTTTGAGTCAAAAGATTATAAATCTGTTGAAACTTCTCTCGGATATTCTATTGGTACAGGTTTTATCCTGAACATAATTGAAGATTATATCAGTCTTGAAGGGACGGCAGCCTATTCCTTTTTTAGCGTCAGAAGGCTGCGAAGCGGAAGTTTTGAATACCTGACTGTTACAGAAACCAATCCGGCGATAATGGATATCGGAGTGAATAACGGCGGATTGAATACACTAATTCAGTTTAATATTGGTCTTCCATTTTAAGGATTATTTTATGAAATTATCAAAATTAGATCTTGCAAGCAGAATAGCAATCAGAGACTGTATGGGCACTTCAAAAAGCGAAAAAGTGCTCGTAATCTGTGATAAAAACAAAAGGGAAATTGGGCTTTCACTTTTTGAGAACGCCGTAGGGTTGGGGCACGAATCATTCTATCTGGAGATGAAACCCCTCGAAATGAACGGCCAGGAACCTCCTGAAGATATTGCTGAACTGATGAAAAAATTTGATGTAGTATTCTGCCCGACTACTACTTCTCTAACTCACACAAGAGCGCGCCAACAGGCATCTGCACTCGGCGCCAGAATAGCCACTTTCCCCGGAATTACTAAAGAAGTGATGATCAGGGGATTGAATGCTGACTATAATAAAATTGCTGCTTTATCAATAAAATTGAAATCAATCCTTGAAGGAGGAAAGCATATCCGGGTAACTTCACCCGCAGGAACTGACATATCGTTCAGTATAGAAGGAAGAAATTCCTACGCCTCAAAAGGCCTTTTTCACGCGAAGGGGGAGAGCGGGAATTTACCGACAGGCGAAACATATCTGGCTCCTGTCGAAGGTACTGCAGAAGGAACGGTAGTAGTCGACGGATCGATGGCTGGCCTGGGACTTGTGAAGAACACAAATATTAAGATGATTGTCAGGAACGGGTACGCTGAACAGATTACGGGCGGTCCGATGGCGAAACGGCTCAATGTGATGCTCGATAAAGTTGGCCGGGATGCCAGGAATATTGCGGAGTTTGGGATCGGGACAAATGACAAAGCCAGGCTCAGCGGTGTGCTGCTTGAAGACGAGAAAGTTATGGGAACGATTCACATCGCTTTGGGAAATAATAAGTCTATGGGCGGGAATATCGGAGTTTCGCTTCATCTTGACGGAGTTGTCCTTATGCCGGATGTCTATCTTGACGGCCGGATCCTGATGAAAAAAGGAAAACTTACCGGCGTTTGAACTGACTTAAGCCAGATTGACAGATTTGCAAAGTGTTTCCGGATAAAATATCCCTGAGCCGGCGCCAAAATCTACCAAATTTGAATTATTTAATCAGTTGAGTTATCTTTAAATTAAACCTTTAAAATTTTATACTATTGCCACTATGGTTCTTCAATTATCTAAATTTACCATCCACTTAAACTATAAGCTATGATGTTTTATAGATACAATTTTATTTTCCTGCTTTTCCTTTTTTCCTCTGCCCTCAGTTTCGCTCAATTCTCTCTGATAGATACAACCTTCTTAGGGACAAATGTTGATACTGTTTCCTCCCAGGCAGTCGACTACAAAACACGCCCGGGAATACTTCAGATTGAAACGGGAGAAAGAGAAAATCTGGCAAAAAACCGTTCAGCGTACATTGTTTATACCGGTACGCAGCCGACAGATACTTCAAGGCGCAACGCACTCCGATTACTAGACGGATTGTACAGTTCACCTTCCTTTATCGAATTTCCTCCGCTTAATCTTGGCGGGCTCGAGGGTAACTATGTTATAATAGACCTTCAGGCATTCCGTACTATCAAGAAAGTCCAGATGTACACTCTCGGGAAGAATATGAATTTGCGTCCCAGGGCCTTCACAATTTTCGCGGGTGAAGATACGATCACGATGGAGAAAGTATTTCAGGCAACCGATAACCAGGCTGTAGAACCTGTATCAGAATTTACCCCGATAGTCGCAAAGTATGTAAAAGTAGTTTTTGACGTAATAGCGCAGAATAACAGTACCGTTATTTCTGAAATCGAAGTTTTCGGAGAAGGTTTTTTACCAACCGGATTATATGTTTCAACACCGCGCAATATTGGTAAAAAAGTAAATTTCGGATCAGTTCAATATACGGGGAATAAACCTGCGGGAACTGAAATGTATTTTAGTTTCAGAACCGGAAATAAATCATCTATTGATACTTCCTGGAGCCCGTGGTCCGACTCTGTTGCGAATTCAGGCGACTTATTCCTTGTCAACGAACCCCGGCAATACATTCAATACCGCGTCAGGCTAAAAACTTCAAACCTTCTCTCACCCGAAATTGATGAGATCCGAATTAATTATGATACTTCCGCAGTCGTTTCTGTTTCGGATGCTCAGATCAGCCCGCAGCAGGCACAGGTACTTAAAGAACAGGAATTTACTTTATCCATCAATACTGAGTTCTCAACCAGCGATTACGGAATAGACTCTGTTTATGTAATAACACCATCGCCCGTTCAGTTGGTTGATGTGCTGGTCAATAATGTCCGTGCGGCGTATCTGTCCCGTGTCTCGGCCAGTTATTTTTATATTGTATTCAATTCCTCAATAAAAACAAATTCTACAATAGCCATAAAATTCAAGTCCACTCCTTTCCTCGCAGTAAATCCATACAGAATTATGGCGAGCAGTAAACTTGTTTCGAATAATCCTCAGAAAATCGATTCGAGAATTTCAGATCAGGTTGAAGGGTGGAGCGTTGTAACTGTCGGAGTGCCGGATAAACTTATTATCAATCCGGAAGCAGTTCCCAATCCATTCACGCCAAACGGAGACGGCAGGAATGATGAAACCAAAATTGAATTTTTCCTCGGCAACATCGGCGAACCGGGCAGCCTGATCGGCAATCAGGTCAGGAAACTTACGATACATATTTTTGACCTGAACGGGCGGATGATAAAAGAGTTATTAAATTCTGAAACTTCTGCCGCAGCATATATTTCGGATAATGGTGTTGTCTGGGACGGCCGGGACGATAACGGAGAAAAGGTCCGTCCGGGCGTTTATCTTTACCAGATACATATTGATAGCGACAATGGCGGTGAAACAGTTACCAAAACCGTTGTTGTTGCTTATTAAAAATTTAGAATGAGGTATCAGTGAAAATTAAACTTTTTACCGTGTTAATTATTTGTTTCGCTTTTCTGAATACATACGCCGGCGGATTCAGCGATCTTGGAAACAGCGCGCGGGTTTCTTCAATGGGAGGTGCATCCTTGACTCTTACCGATGCACCGTATCTGATTTTTTATAATCCTGCTAATCTTTATAAACTGAATAAACCGGTAATTTCAACAACTTACTCCAATTTGTACCCCAACGTTGAAGGCGATAATCTTAATTTTATTTCTCTTAGCGGGATTGTCCCGCTTGATTTTATCGGTGTGCTTGGCCTCGGCGGTAATTTCCTTAATACTGATTTATGGAAAGAATACACACTGGCCGGAGCCTACAGCAGGGAATTAATCGAGAACCTAAGTGTAGGCGGTACTTTTAAAGTTATCGGTTGGTCAGCCGCAGCTGCGCCGGGTGAAAGCGCTTTATCTTATACCGGATTCGCGGTGGATGCGGGAGTGTATTACGCCTTAAAGAATTTACTTCCGTCAAATTCGATTAATTTCGGACTCTCCGTTCAGAATATCAACCAGCCTTCGATTGCCTCATCCGGAAGTGACGGAAAACTCCCGATGAGGGTTGGGCTTGGTGTAGGTATCGAATCTTCAAAATTCAATTACCTGATCGCGCTTGATGTCATCAAAGAGTCGGATATTATCTTTATTAAGGGTGGGGCTGAGTTCCTGGGAATACGGGATCAAATACTCGGTTACGAAACGCAATTCCTTCTCAGGATGGGATATAACAATATTCTTCAGTCTGATTTTGCCAGGGAAGGCGGAATTAACGGAGGGTTTGGCCTTGTTGTAGATAAGGTCAAAATTGATTACGGATACATTTTTCCGCTGGTGATTTCCAATACCGGCGGCATTAACAGAATTTCATTAACATATAATTTCTGACCAATACCGGATGTCGGAGGTTCATTTGAATAAAGTTTACTTATTATTAATTGTGTTTCTGTCACTTAACAGTGTTTCCTTCAGCCAGTTCCTTTCCAACAAAGGAAAATCTGAAGGGAAGTACCTGAATTATTCCGGCAGGAATTATGAGAATTACACCGCTGGTGTTATTAAAAAGAAGTTCTTTGATAACTTCGGAAACTTCCTTATTGAGGGTTCAACTGTTTATGAACTTGGCGAAACTCAGAGACAGGTGGCGTCTTCCGATTTTGCCGGCGGAACGAGCGATATGATCAAATCCCGCTATTACCAGAACTATTTCAATAACCTTGTAATAGGGAAAGATTCTTACGGCGGGTTTCAGACAAGGCTGATGGTGGGTGATGCTGTCAGAACAAAGTTTACGAATCTTACTTTCAACAGGGCGCGGTTTAACGGTATCCGGTGGGACCTTGGTACATCAAAATACAGAGGCACTCTCATAGCATCCAGAATTTCCGATCCGATAAGATTCAGATTTGACGCCGGAATCTATATTGACGGTGTAAGAAGAATTCGCGACTGGACACAGTACCTGTTCGGCGGCCATTTTGAAACAGATATCGGGGACGTGCTTACGGTTGGTTTAACTTACGTCAACCAGCACCAGAGAAGAACAAGCCTCGACAGTAAAGAAGCTTCACTTAAAGGTGTAGTTACAAGTGTAATACCGAGAGTTATCTTCCTTAAAATTTCTGATGATTCCCCGGGAGATAATTCCGGCCCGATTATCTTCAGTGCGCCTAAGGTTATCATTAATGGGCAGTGGACACCTATCGTGAATTTACACAAACAGCTTCCCTCAGAAATATCTACTCAGCTCGGGCAGCCAATACAGTACTGGGTACTCCGGGATGTTGAACGTCAAAAAGGATTCTCCATAGACCAGACCAGATTCTTTGGCGGCGCTGATACCACCAGTTTCAGTACGCTGCAGTATTACAGCAACAGCAGTAAATATTCAATCCCTCCCCCGAATTATCCCGTTCAGGTAGTCAGTTCACTTGATGAAAATTATACTTACGCTTTCCTTATGCCTGAAGGCGTAACATCTGTTCAGTTTCAGGTGATGCTGGCGAACGATTATAAAATTGAAACTGCCCAGGATTACGTTAACTGGCAGCTTGATGAATATACCGGTGACGCAAGATTCCAAAAACATTATGTAGATAATACAATCGGTTTCCCGACGCCATTCTTCACAAGGGAGAGGGCCGACGGAAATGTCCGGGACGCAAGCAACAAGCGCGTAGTTACTGTTAACTACGGATTAGCGACGGGTATGTCTGTCTATGGCTTAAACTTTGACTTCAAGTGGAAAGGTTTCGAGTTATCCGGTGAGTTTAATGAAAGCTCGGAATTTATGAAGTACCCGCTCCTTTCGGGCAACAGATTTGAAAGCAAAGGCAGAGCCTGGTTCCTTAAAGGGAAGAAGAAATTCGGCAGAATGACTGTCGGCGGTGAGCGCTATATGATCGATCCGAGATATACGACGTGGCTCAACACTTACGTTCTTGAGAACAGCTATTTCCAGTATAACTCAACTTCAGCAGTGCCATCCACCTGGCTTCCGTCAACATTGACTCCGCCCGATTATGTGGAGTATGATGCGACATATACTTATCAGCGGCGGGTCTTTTTCCCCGGCGGAGCTTTTTATCCCCTGGTTGATGATAACGATGATGATGACAGATGGGAAGACGGATTCTATTTCTATAACGTAAAACCTACGGACGTTAACCAGCGTAATAATGATGTTTTGAATAAATCCGGCGGCGACTTCTTTAAACTTGGCTATAGGCAGAGTACATACGAATTAAGAAGCCTGGACGCTATAACACGCCAGCCCGATGCGGGTATATTCCCGGGAAAAGATAAGGACAACGACGGTATTCCGGACGATGATAAAAATGCAGACGGATTCCCTGATTATGCCCAGGACTTCCTTACTTATTATTCGGATCCTCCGTCACTTGACTACGGTGATGACTGGAACAATAACAGCGTGATAGATGAACAGGAAAATGATATTCACCCTGATTATCCGTATGAACCCGATATTGACGGATATCATATGTTCAGCAACCTTGAGTTATTAGACGGACTAAATCTTGGTGTCGGAAAGATCTATGAAGAGGCAATTGCAAGGGGCGGGCGTAATGATGTGAATTATCTGAAAGCAAATTATTTTACCGGTACACCCAGATTCGGTGAATTAAGGCTTTACTATGTTTTCAAACAAGTTCAGGATAATATTGAAAACAGCGGGTACCAATTTAAGGGAGTTATAACTGCGTCTGATCCTATCCCGGATTATGTTGAAGATCCATTAAATTACAGAAACTCGCTGGTGAATTCAGTTTATTTCGGTACTAAATATACTCAGATAAAAAACCTGAATATTGAGAACATTTTCAGGGTGGAGTACAATAACCAGTTTAAGTACGGCACCAGGGATAACGCGTATTTGCCCGAAACGAAAAAACTTGGCGACCAGGTCCCGGGCAATATTGTATTTTGGGGAATTGTGAACAAACTTGATTATACATTTTACCTCCTTAACGGTTCGTTAAAGTTAAGCCCGCAGCTGAAAGTAAGAACTCAGAAAATAATTCGTAAATCTGAGAATCAAAGCGGCGGAACCACAATCCGTGTTGATCAGCACGATCAGGAAGTTATTCCGATTTTCAGGATTGATTACCGCTTAACAGACAATACGGATCTAAGGCTGGGTTTCCAGGGCCTCGATATCGGAGGAGTATCTGATTTCTTTACTTATAAGATCCGTAACCTTAAAGATAATGTTGAAAGTCAGAACCGCGCGACATATGGTGCGTCAATCAGCAATAAAACTTCCTTCAACGGGTATAACGTAATTTTCGACTTTGGCTATAAGTACACGACCATCGATTTTCTTCGAGAGATCGACCGGAGTAAAGGCACTGCTGAGTCGACAATCTTTTTCTCAGTTTATGCAGGGTATTAATTCCTGATGTTCTTCTGGAAGTTTATCATAGTACTGGCCACCGCAATAGCGGGTTATTTCATTCCCACGCCACAGGAATTGAAAGACCACTTTACCGGAGGACAATTACTTTTTGCTTCGAGTAATTATCTGAAGGCAATTGAGCAGTACGACATTATTATTAATACTTCAAGCCCTTTTCTTGAAGAAGACAGTGTAAAGGTAACACTCTTTAACGGAGAGTTGACCCTTGGCGTGGTAGCCGCTTCCTATTATCAGAAAGCGAACGCACTGAAAAATCTGAAGATGCCCGATTCTGCGATCGCTGTTTTCAGGCTTGTAGAAGACCGGCCTTACGAAAATGAACTGAGGGCGCTTTCTCAGTTCCAAATCTATGATATACTCTATGGCCTTAAACGCTTTGAAGAGACAATTACGGAGGCCAGAAAGCTTGCAGACAGATATCCCCAACATCCTAAAGCACAAAGCGCCTTATATGATGTAAGCTGGTGTTACCGTGAACTCGGTAAACTTGACAGCAGTAATTATGCGCTCCTTGAATTAGTGAACCGCTACCCTGAAACCGATTATCTCTCAAAAGCATATTATCAGCTTGGACAGAATAGTTTTGAACTTAAGCAGTTTGGCAACGCGATAGCCTACTGGACGATTCTGAATGTGAGATTCAAACCGGAAGCTTTTAAAGATAAAGACTGGGAAAATGTGCAGCTGAAATCTGTGAAAGAAAGGCAGATATTCGAAGCAACTTCGAGCCGGGAAACTGATGAGACCGATCTTGAGCTTGTTGCAAAAGCCCAGGTTAAGATAGGAGACAGTTATCGCGAAATATCGAATTATGATTCTTCGATGTACAATTACAGGAAAGTAATCGCTAACTACGCGCTCCTTCCTTTGCTTGTTGAAGCCACATATATTAAAATGGCGGAATACACCCGCGTCTACAAATCTCTTGAAGCGGGGCTCGACATTTATCGCAAAGCAATTGATGATAACTTTGCGAATAAGGAACTTCAGGCAAAGATGCAGTATAAAATTGCCGATACTTATCTGAAAGAGAAAGGCTATAAGAGGGCCGCGGAAGAGTTTTCTTTCTACGCCAAGGCGTACGCCGAAGTGGCCGCAAATATTAATTTCAGCGTTGAAGATGCGTATTATTCTGAAGCCACTTCACTTTATAGCGGGGAATTCTATGATAAGACCATCGTTGCCTGTGATACTTTCGTTTACAATTACCCACAGAGCGAATATGTATATGACCTGCAGTATATATCCGCGGTGTCCTCGTTTATCCTTAAAAATTATTCCGAAACTTTAAGGAGATTTAAGGAAGTTGCCGCATTAAAACCGGACGGAGATTATTATCTCCCATCGATGATCTATATAGCGAGGGCGGATTATGAACTGAAAAACTACAGGAATTCGATTGATATACTGAGCCACCTGGACGCCAACTACGCGGGTACCAGGTTTATAGATGAGATCAACTACTATTTAATTCAGTCTCACTATGAACTTAAGAATTACGATTCCATCCCGCCGTCATTCGCTAAGATCAGACAGGTATCGCCGTACTTTACACCCGCAATTATTAAGACGACTAAGTCCTTCATTTTATCCAAAAAATTAGATGAAGGTGAGAAATTTGTTAAGGAACTAGTGGCTGCGGCCAACAGCCTGAAAGATTCGGTCTATTTTATACCTGAAGCCCATTTCGCTATGGCGGATATCAAAATTAACAAGAATGCTTACGAAGAAGCCGTCGGCGAACTTTCAGTCGTGGTTAATGACGCCAAATCAAATGAACTTTTAAAAATACAATCGGTATACCTCCGGGGTACACTGTATGGCCAGGTGAAGAAAGATAAAGAATCGATTGCTGACCTGGAATCTGTACTTAATAATCCGAAGTTCACGGAAAAAATGAAACAGTTTGTGCCGAATGCACGGGGAAGGCTTGCCACTGCCTATACAAAGACCGGCCAGACCAAAAAAGGTATTGACCTGATGCTGGAATACATCAGGACTGCCGCCGATGCCCTTGAGAAATCGAGGTATCTTGTTGCATTAGCGGAAGTTTATTTTGAGATGAGGGACTTTAAGAATACCGTAAAATACGGTGAACAAGTTCTTGATTTAAACGTTGATGATGAAATTCTTTATTCGCGTTCAGGGTATCTTGCCGGTACTTCATACAATAATTTAAATAATTTTGACAAAGCAATTGAGATCTTAATCAAATCTGCATTAAAGTATCCTGAAATTAACCAGGAAATATTCTTTAATTTTGCTGTCAACCTTTACGACAACGGTTACTATAAAAATGCCATCCCCGCATTCAGGAAATATGTAGAACTTTATCCAAATTCACCTAACAAAAAGAATTCTGAATTTTTCATTGGTTACGCATACTTTAAACTCGGGGAGTGGACGGATTCGCATAAAGAATTTACTGAGTTCGTTAAGAAATATCCTGATGACGGTTATACTCCTGAGGCACAGTATAATGCGGCGGAAGCTTTGTACAATGCCGGAAATTTTCTTGAAGCAATCAAGGAATATGAACTTGTCTACGAAAACCATAAAAAGAGTGATTTTGCCGCAGCTGCATTATATAACGTAGGATGGTGTAATTATCAGCTCAAGGAAATTGAGAAGATGATTCCGCCGCTTCAGAAACTGATTAAAGAATTTCCGAAGAATACTCTTGTACCCGAAGCGCAGTTCACCATCGGTGATTATTACTATAATAAAAAAGATTATTCGAAAGCGCTGTTTGAATATAAAACTTTCATAGACCAGTTCCCTGATCATTACAAATCTGAGGAAGCAAGAAGTTTTATTAAAGAACTTTCGCAGATTGATGCTTTCCAGGAATATCAGAAAGCTATCGTGATCTTTGACAAGAAGAATTATAAAAAAGCGATCGAAGAGCTGACTCTTATTGTTAATAAATATCCGGATACAGAAGTATCGCTTGCCTGTGAAGCTAATATCGCCTCATCTTACGAGCAGCTCGGTGATAAGAAGACAGCCATAGATTTATTTAAGAAGATTGTGGCGAAGCATAAGGACAATCCTGTTGCGGCAGGTGTTGTCTATTTTGCACAGCAGCACATTGAATGGTTAGAGAATGAAACTACCGCTAGTAAGTAAATTAAGGAATTATTTAAATTCCCGCGAAGAAAAACAGATCCGGAAGTTACTCTTCGAGTCTTCCAGGTGGCGGGTTTATTACAAGCGATCATTTTTTTACGGAATTCTGATCTCAGCACTCTTGCATCTTTTCCTGGTTAGCTGGGTATATTTCTTCTCCGAGAAAAGAACCTCCCAGGTAAAGTCGATCAAGATAAAAACATACTATGAGAAGATACCGCCTCCGATTAAATATGAACCGACTCCGCCGAAACTCGCGAAGTCATTTGAAATGATTAAAGAGCAGGCATCAGCAACGGAGTACCAGCCGAAGGATTACAGTATAACGGAGGCAGCAGATATCTCTGATCTGCGGGCTGCGGATATTCGACCTAGCAACGTCACCTCAAGCGTTGGCGGACAGGGGAGTGTATTCCACGGAGCGTTTTCATCAGGTGAAACCGGCGGAGCGGAGGGATGGTCCATCCCCGGGGGCACCAGGAGTTACGGACACAGTCTCGGAAGAGGCGGTACCGGCGGTTTATCCGGAAGAGATGACGGAAGCATCGGTTACGGACCTGATATAACCGAAGATGTGACAAACTCCCGCGGTTCGGGAAGGCCGGTCACTAATTACGGTGATGATCTTTTGGATTACTCCAATTTTAAGGACAGATGGGAAGGCAAAGTTGTCCAGGGAAAAAACAAAAAGGATGTCCGCGGAAATCTTAATCTTTACCAGTTGCAGTACCGGAGTTCCAGGCTCGATGAAAACGGCGAACCGTCGTGGAATGTTGTCCCTCAGGCTTTGCCGGCGCTGGTAGAATACTCGCAGAAGAAAACTAAAATCGATTTTGAATTAAAAGGCGCGATACGCCTAGATGAAAAACTTTTGCTTGAGGTCCCGATCGTTTATATGATGGGGTCTCAGGGCGCGCCGGTTTATTCGCAGGTTGAGGTAAAGAACCTGGAGAAGTATCTTCGCAACGGCGGTTTCCTCTTTATTGATGACGGATACGCCGCTAGATGGGCGGCATTCAATCAGAAGGCGAGGAAACTTGTTGAAGATGCTCTGGGCTATGATGCCGAATGGGAAAAGATACCAAATAATCACTGGCTATACCATTGCTGGGAAGATTTTGAAGGCCCGCCTCCGGGAGAAGACGAGGTACGCCCGAATTCACAGCATCCTGTCAAGGAAAGATACCGCTATCTTGAAGGAATTTTCCTTAACGGCAGGCTTGCCGTACTCATCAGCAGTAAGGGCTATTGTAAGTCCTGGGGCGACTGGCCAAGAAATCCAACCTCTGCCGGTGGGCCTCTGGAAAATATGAGACAATTACAATTTGGATTGAATGTAGTTATATTTGCCTGCACACAGAAGGGCGGTATCATCGACCGTCAGAATCAAAAACAGGCAGCACAAAAATAGTTTAATAATATGAAATTAATTTCAGGAGTATATTCAGAATGAAGCAATCTACTTTTATAGTAGTTCTCACAGCGGTTGCATTTGTAACCGGTTTTGTGATTTTTGAGTTTTTAATTGGCAGCCCCGCCAATTTCAAGGACGGCGCCGCAAGAGAGATCCCGATAAACCTTATGGGACAGATATACAGCGGCGGCCTGCTGGTTGCAGCGCTGATTGCTTTATCCATTATGGATTTTGCGATCATTATCGAGAGAACCATATCCCTGAAAAAATCTTCGGGTAAAGGATCTACGGATAAATTCCTGAAGAATATTCTCGATTTGACCAAATCTGATAAAATTGAGGATGCTATTGCTCAGTGCAAGGCACAAAAGGGAGCAGTAGCGAATATAATCGGTGCTGCATTGGTCCGCTATTCTGAGATTAAAGACAATGAACGTATGGATGACGAGAAAAAATATGCTGAAGTGCAACGGGCCGTTGAGGAAGCATCGATGCTCGAAACTCCGTTGCTTGAGAAAAATCTTATAGCTCTTTCGACTATCGCCTCCATCGCTACGATGGTGGGGCTGCTCGGAACCACCATCGGTATGATACGTGCTTTCAAAGCTCTCGCGCAGGCAGGAGCTCCGGATGCCTTAGCTCTTGCTACCGGAATTTCTGAAGCTTTGGTAAATACCGCGGGCGGACTTTTTGTTGCCATTCTCGGAATTGTGGCTTATAACGTCTTCATCAACAATGTTGATAATTTCACTTATATGGTTGATGA
>CAIMOS010000235.1 GCA_903843135.1 uncultured Ignavibacteriales bacterium
CGGATCTTACCGTTTTTCCCGGAATAATCACCTCGGGTCGGGGAGTTAACAACATTCACTCAGGTCGTCATTCCTGATTATTCCGCCAGACTTTCCGTCCGGTACAGGCCGGAAATATTAAAAATATGACAGGTGATATAAAATTCTTGCATTTTTCAGCAAAAAACTGATTTAATAAGCGAATTAAATATTCCTGTGTCTCAAAATGATATTTAATATTAATTCTTATTTTAATACATTAAAGGTTGAATAATTCTAAATAATAGAATATCATATATAGGTCTGATTCTGGATATAGAATCTCAGGTTTTAACTGAAGCAAAAAAGGATATAGTGAACTCTGGTCAAATCGCTGAAACTGTCAGGTTTATTGACGCAATAATTTATTCGTCAAATCCCGACGGTTCCGAGTATTATTTTATTACCGATTCGATTGAAAAGATCGTGGGGATAAAAGCGTCCAGTGTTATCGAAAACCCCAGATTTTTGCGCAAGTTTTTACAGAGTGAATATATCACTACTTTCAAAGACTTCATCCGGGACGTCCGCACCGGCAACACCAGGACCATTGAGTACAGCATCATTAATGCCAGAGGAGAAGAAGTTTTTCTCAGACATTCTGCATTTCCTGTTTTTGAAAACCAGGAGATAGTGCGTATCGACGGTATCCTCTATGATATAACCAAAGAAAAAAGAAGTACAGCTCTGCTCCAGAAATCTGAAGAAAGAATGCGTACTCTTTTTGAAACCGCTGAGGACCTTATCTTTATGCTGAACGCTGCCGGGAATTTTACACTGATAAACAGCAACGGAGCATTGACCCTGGAATATGCTCAGAATGAACTGCTCGGCAGACACTTCCTTGAACTGGTGGATAATAAATCAAAACCTGAGATAGCGAAATCCTTCCAGCAAATTTTAAAAACTAATAAGATAATTACATTTGAAGCCGAACTTGTAACAAAGTATGGTAAAAATATTTTCTTCGAGATTAACGCCTGTTCCACAAAGGACAGAGGCACGATTGATAGTGTTCTGGGAATTGGCAGAAATATCACCTCGCGTATCCGTGACCGTGAAAGATATAAGGAACTTTATAATAAGCTAATAGAAGCCAACAGGATCATTTCAATCGAGCGCGACAGGGCAAAACAGAAGATCTCCGTGCTGGAAGAGCTTAACAGGCTTAAAAACGAATTTGTATCAAATGTATCACACGAACTTAGAACGCCTCTCGCGTCGATAATCGGATTTTCCGAAACGATCCAGGCAGATCCGAACTTGCCGGACGATATGCGGGCAGAATTTAACGGTATTATACTTGAAGAAGCTAAACGCCTCTCACGCCTTATCAATAATGTTCTGGAATTATCCAAGATTGAAGAAGGCAAAATTGAACTGAACAAAGAAGCCTTTAATATTTTGGAATCTTTAAGAACACTTTTCGTATCTGCGGAAACTAAATCCGCGGAAAAAGGGATCGTCTGTTCATTTAATCTGCCCGAAGAGGAGATCAGTTTAATCGGCGATAAAGAACGTATAGAACAGGCATTCGACCAGCTGCTGCACAATGCTGTAAAGTTTACGCCCCATAAAGGCCGTGTAACCGTCCTGGCAAAAAAATTGTTTAAGGAATTCGAACTGATTATTTCTGACACAGGTGTCGGAATCCCCAAAAAGGACATCCCGTTTATTTTTCAGAAATTTTATAAGGTCAGCCGTCCGGGCGACCAGACACCCGGCACAGGATTGGGTCTTTCTTACGTAAAGAACATTATCGACCTGCACAAAGGGTTTATTACTGTTCAGAGTGAGGAAGGGAAAGGTACTACGATTCTATTGAAACTGCCATTGAAGAATAAATAAAGGATTGATTTGGCTAAACTTGTTTTTATAGTTGATGATGAAGTCTCGATTTCCAGGCTGCTTTCATTTTGGGTGAAAGACAAATGGCAATATAATATCGAGATTTTCGACCGGGGCGAAAAAATGCTCGCCCGGCTTAATCAGAAGCCCGACCTGATTCTTTTGGACATAATGCTGCCGGGTATGGACGGTATTGACGTCCTTAAAAAAGTCAAGCAGCACGATCCGGATCTTCCTGTCATAATGCTCTCAGCTCAGGGACGGATTGATGTGGCGCTCGAGGCAATACGGATCGGGGCTTTTGATTACTTCCCGAAACCAATTGATACACAGAGGCTGGAGTCCGCTGTGAAAAATGCTATCAAACATTATTCTCTCACGCAGGAACTGAATCTTCTCAAAGAGAACGCGAAATCCGAGTATAATTTTGACAACATCATTTCATCCGACGGAAAGATGCAGGATGTATTCCGGCTCGTAACAAAAGTCCTGGATAACGACATCACTGTACTTATATATGGTGAGAGCGGCACCGGTAAGGAACTCATTGCCAGGGCCATTCATTACAACGGGCACCGAAAGGATAAACCTTTCATTGTCGTAAACTGTGCATCGATACCGCGGGAACTTCTTGAAAGCGAACTTTTCGGACACGAGAAGGGATCCTTCACAGGGGCGTATCAGAGGAAACTCGGTAAATTTGAGGTCGCAAATGATGGCACAATTTTCCTGGATGAAGTCGGTGAAATGGAGATGAGCCTTCAGGCGAAACTTCTGCGGGTCATCCAGCAGAGGGAATTTGAACGTGTCGGAGGCAACGACCTTATCACCACTAATGTCAGGATCATTTCGGCAACAAACAGGGACCTGGCCAAAGCAGTTGAAAACCGTGAATTCAGGGAAGACCTTTACTACAGGCTTAATTCTTTCCCCATTCATATTCCCCCGCTTCGCCAGAGAAGAGCTGACATTTTAACTCTTACGGACCATTTCCTGAAAATGGTATCACAAAAGACGGGGAAAAAGATAAAGGGGTTTTCCAAAAAAGCGCTCAGGCTAATGCACGAATATGACTGGCCGGGTAATGTTCGCGAAGTTGAAAACACCGTCGAACGTTGCGTTATTATTTCAGACAAAGAGTTTATCGATGTCGAGGACTTCCCTGTTCATATGCAGAACGCCGGTGATCCCAAAAAATTTGATGACTCCGCACCGTTCTTCTCATATGACAATATCATTCCTTTCGAGAAGATCAAGGAAGAAGCGATAAGGCACGCTTTAAAATTCACTAAAGGAAACATTATGGATGCAGCAAATAAATTGCAGCTTGGAAGGGCGACGCTCTACAGGCTGATTGAAAAATACTCAATTAACACAGATGAATACGAAACAAGTAATTAAGGAATATTATGGACTTCATTAAGGAAAATTACGGCGATATAGTTATCCAAACCGTTAACCTTACAAGAGCTACTCTTAAAGAGGCGGAAGATTTCAAAAAAGTTTTGGTGAGCGATATCGAAATCGGAACCAGGAAACTGGTTGTAGATCTCTCCGAATGTGAATTTATTGATTCAACTTTTTTGGGCGCACTTGTTGTGAGCCTGAAGAAGATAACAGCCCTCGGCGGTGATCTGCGGCTGGTCGGGTTCCAGCCGGCTGTTCACTCGATGTTTGAACTGACAAGAATGTACCGCGTTTTCGAGGCTTATCCGACGAAACTCGAAGCCGTCGAAAGTTTTAAATTTAAGTCGTCCAGGTAAAGACTCCCGGGTTAATGATTCCTGAGACACCAAAAAATATACTCCTGATTGACGATGACCTGACGGTCAGGAAACTGCTTACTTTCCACCTGCAGAAGAAGGAGTATAAAGTTCTCGAAGCCACCAACGCCGATGACGGGTATAAACTTCTCAAGAGTTCACCCGTGGATCTTGTTCTTTGTGACGTCGGTATGGAAGGAATGGACGGATTCAGCTTCTGCAAGATGGTCCGCCAGGATGAGAATTACAGGGTACTCCCTTTTATATTTGTTACTGCAAAGAACAGTATAGAGGACAAGCAGGAAGCGCTTGATGTGGGAGGTGACGATATCGTCACCAAACCTTTCGATGTACTTGAACTGATGATGAAAGTTCAGGCTCTAATAAGAAGAGCTGATATTTATAAAGCCTACGGAGCAAAGAAATCATTAGAGCAGTCTTCGGGCCCTGAGGCGGCAAAGATTATGCTTGTAGATGATGATAATTCCCTCGCGCGCCTGTTCCAGTACAATCTTACAAAAGCAGGCTTCGAGTGCAAAACCGCCAGCAACGCTGCAGACGGAATGAAACTCGGTAAATCATATCAGCCGGATATCATAATTTCCGATATAATGATGCCGAATATTGACGGATTCGAATTCCGGAAGATGGTAATGGAAGATCCCGAACTTAAGAACATCCCGTTTCTCTTCTTAACCTCCAAAGGGGGTGAAGAAGATATTCTGGACGGGTATGAACTCGGGGTTGCGGACTACATCCTGAAAACGGCCGGCCCCAGAGTTGTAGTTGCAAAGGTGTCAGCAATTATCAAAAGCCTTGGGAAAGAGCGTCAGAAAGTCGTTTCTGAATTGCACCGGGCCGCTGATACTCTCCGTGTCAAAGTGGTGCCGGATACATTCCCCTCATTCAGTCATTACCAGATCAAACACTGGCATTCGCCATATAAAGGCGTCCCCGGCGGTGACTTCATAGATTATTTCAATCTGAATGATGACACTATAGCCATAATCCTGGGTGATGTTATGGGGAAGAAATGGGGTGCTTGGTATTTTGCCATCGCGTACGCAGGCTATGTCCGGAGCGCCATCCGCGTAGTGCTTGAAAATTCTACGACCTATACTCCGCACGAAATATTGGATAAAGTTAACAGGTCAGTATATCAGGATGCGAAAATATCAGAAGTATTTGCGACTTTGTCTGTCATACTTATAAACAACAAAACTAATATTTTACAGTATTCGGGCGCCGGTGACCTTCCGCTTATTTACAAAAACCCATCCACCGGCGAAACAAAATTAATTACTTCAAAAGGAATGCTCCTAGGATTTACCGCGGAAGGATTCTTTGAGGACACAGTTGTGAAGATGAATCCGGGTGATATTATCGCGCTGTTCTCTGACGGAATAATTGAATCGAGAAATCCTCAGGGTGTGGCGTTAGGTACTGACAGCCTCGCGCAGCTTGTGGACAGCGTTCCTCATTTCCTCGATCCGCTGGAATTCCTGAAAATAAAACTTACCGAATTTACTGCGAATAAATTTGAAGATGATATAAGCCTGATCACGATCAAGGCGAATAACTGATTCTAATAAAAAAAGATATGCGCCTGATAAGCAGGCAGTTCAACATATAATCCCTGTGTATGGATTTCTTCCGCTGACCGGGTATAAGTCTTATCGTTGAGTGCATCCCGCAGAACAATATTTTCCTGTGTGCCTTCCATATTTAATCTCAGCCTGCATTGAGCAGGCGCCCCGTAATAGTTCACCACAACTACAGCGTGGCTTCCGTTCATTCCCCAGCCGTATGCAAGAATGTGATCGTGAGTGCTGTTATCCTGCCAGGCGGGAGCAATTTTCACATTATAAAACTCCCCCTCGTGAAATATCTTGTCATCCGCGATGACTAATAATCTTTCGTAAAATTCCTTCACTGCTTTATGGACATTTTCCTTCGGTTCCCTGATGAGCTGAACCGGAAGCTTTATTTTTTTTCCGGTATATTGACCGTCAAAAAACATCCTCATCCCGGGAACAGTTGAAATAACAATGGCAGCGCCAAAAGACTTATCGCGGCCTAAAGAGCTGATGGCCCTGTCTTCATCGTGATTCTCGATGAAGCGAACTGATTTATTCTGATAGTCAGGATCCGCTTTCAGATGGTCCCGTATTGAGACCGGAGTGCCGTCTTTGAGGCGGTCGAGAAGTTTCTTATCGTAAGTAAAATCGAAGCCCAACTGCTGCAAGTCCCATTCGAGGTCCCAATATGATTCCGCGATGAAAATAAAATCAGCAAACTCATTCTTAACTTCCCGGATCGCATCGGCCCAAAAATCCGCGTCAGGCTTTGTATATACTTTTTCATTAATTATTCCGCGCCACGTATTATGAAATACGTTATTTAGATTAAGCATTGCCATATCGCATCTTACCCCGTCACAATATCTTGCAATGTTCCTCAGCCTGCCGGTCATAAATTCACGGGTACCCGCGTTAAAATAATTTAATTGTATGGTATCTGTCCAGCCGGGGAAAAACGGATCGCGTCCGTGGGCAAAATAACGGTTATCAAAAAACTTAGGTTTATAAAAAGTATAAGGGTCAGATTTAAAAGTGTCTTCACTAACTTCGAGGAAATACTCAGGGTTTGTGAGGATGACTTCTGATCCGGCACTGAAGTGGTTAGGAATGAAATCGAGTATAAGCTGAAGGCCGATTTTATGAAGGTAGTTTCTTAAACGAACAAGCTCTTCTTCGGTACAGATATCAGGAGAAACAACGTAATCACAAATTGCATAGGGGGATCCGCCAACGTCCTCCCTTGTCCAGTCTTTCAGGGCTTTGCCGTAAGACTGCACGAGATTTTCTTCAAAACAGCACTGGTCAATTATTTCAGGGCAGGTCCTCCAGATTCCCATTAACCAGACCATATCCATCCCCTCTTTCCTGAGGTTATTCCAGAACTCATCCGGCACATCCGATAAACGTGCGGGGTTTATACCGTCCCCAAGACGGTGTAAAAACACACGCAAATTTATCTCATAAAGATGAGGGTGCTGTCTCATTTCACTCCGATATTAATAATCAAAAAATGTCAGAACTTCTTTAAAAGTTCTTCCAGTCCTGAAAGTGTCTCTCCGTTTAAATGCAAACGCAGAGCCCTGCGCTCCTTCTGTGCGAGAGCTTTCATATCCCCCTGCGCCTGTGCGGTTATGAGCGTCCCGAAAGTATAGTTTTGCCCCGGAACATCAACATCCTCTTTAATTGAATCTGTAATCTGAATAAACAAACCTGAATTGCTGCCGCCTTTATGCAGCTGACCCGTTGAATGCAAAAACCTTGGACCATAGCCGAGAGTTGTGGCAACATTGAATTTTTCAAGGAGCCTGCTCCGGAGTTTCTGCAAAAGTTTATCAATTTCTTTTCCATAAGGCAGGAATGCCATTACGGCAATATAATCTCCTTCTTTAACAGGTGTAAAGAATTCCGTTATAGCATCAGGAATAGTCTTTGCGTCCGTAGGCAGGTAAAGTTCGATATTCCCTTCCGTCAGTGCCGGATTTTCTTTCGGAAGGACGCCTGTATTTTTGAAAGTTGTTAAACTCTGGTTAGCGAGCGTTTTTGCAAGTTGAACATTCGGCTGATCAAATGGATTAATAGCGAGAGAGACTCCTGATACCGCTGTTGCAAATTCCCAACGGTAAAATTCCTCTGCGAGTCCATAAACATCACTCATATTAATCTCGATGACCGGGAATCCGGCTGTAATTAATTTCGCGACCTTTCTGTCGGTATCGTCATTGTCATCACCTTCAACACGAAGATAGACGAATATTCTGTCTTTCGAATACGCGGATACTTCAATTTCAGGTTCGTCAGCTACCGGTAGAATTCCCGTTCCTTCCTTACCAGTACTCTCAGCTATCAGCTGCTCTGCCCATTGCGGAAATGACTCAACTGATTTTGATGAAATAAAGGTAAGTTTATCGATTCCCATTTTTGCTGCTTCACCAAGCATAACACCCAGGTAAAGGCCCGGATTATTTTCGGAAAGATTTTCGGGGCTGCATTCATCAGCTAATTTAGAGGCATTCGAAAGAAACTTTTCAATGTCCATTCCTATAAGTGAAGCAGGCACAATCCCATATTCCGAGAGAGCGGAGAATCTTCCTCCAACTTCAGGAGGTGTGTTAAAAATCTTCCTGAATCCGTTCTCTACGGCAAGTTTTTGCAGGCTGGATCCGGGATCCGTCAGAACAACCATCTGGAGGCCTGGCAGCGGCATAAAATTAGCCAGTGCATCATAAATAGTATAGTAGAAGGACATCGTCTCAGCCGTACCGCCTGATTTGCTGGCTACCACAAAAAGAGTTTTATCCAGTTCTTTGTTCTCAAGAACGTCCTTCATAACGGCCGGATGTGTGGAGTCCAGAATTGTAAGTTCAGGATACCCCTTCCGGGAGCCGAAAGTTTTAGCGAACACCTCGGGCGCCAGGCTGCTTCCGCCCATACCGAGCACCATTACGTGTTCGTAATCATTCTTCATTTCCTCTGCGAATTCATTAAAATCTTTGACGCGTTTTAAATTGTCTGAGGGTAATGTAAGCCATCCGAGGCGGTTGGATAATTCTATATCTTCAGCGGGATTTTCTTTCCATAATTTCGGGTCCCTTTTCCAGATTCTCTCTACAACATTTTTAGATTTCAATTC
>CAIMOS010000236.1 GCA_903843135.1 uncultured Ignavibacteriales bacterium
AGTTTACAGATGGTACATCGATAAGTTTGAGGAACTCGGTACGAATGATCCGGCCCTTGCGTTACAGCTTTCCGCGCGTATCAAGACTTACGCCAACACTCAGAAAAATTACGATGGCAAAATTGCCGGGTTAAGAAGGCTTGGCCTCGTAAATAAAAAACGCGAAGAGGAAAAACAGCTTAACGCATTCATCAACAGCGACCCAAAACTGAAAGCCGACTACGCAACGGTCATTGATGATATTAACGCCGTCTATAAAGATATGGACGCACTCGGCAGGACTAATTTTGTTGTCGGGCAGATCAGGAACAGCGTAACAACAATCCGCCTTGGCACTTTACTCGTGGATTACTTTAAGGAAATGAAAAAGCCCGACGCCGAACGCCGCTCTGCATATACCGATAAAAACCGGCCTGTTCTTATGGACCAGGTGAAAGGTTATTTTGAAGACCTGAACAGGAACGTTGACGCGCTTGCTTTCGAAAGGATAATCAGCGAGGCAATTTCTTTTCCCGAGTTAAAAAATTTCGGTCCGTTCCAGAGATTTATGAACGAAGACAATATAAATTCCCGGCCAAAGTTTTTTGCCGAAGCAATGTTTAACGGCACATTTATTAAAGACTACAAGTCCTTCGTTGATCTGATGCAGGATACCGACAACGGTGATAAAATCAGTGATGATCCTGTTATTAAATTTGTAACCGAACTCAACACGGCTTACAAGCCTTTTGAAGATAAAAACGACGCTTTTACCGGCAGGCTCAATATTCTGCTTCCTAAATTTATCGAGGTTAAGAGACTGTGGCAGAATAAAAACTTTGTGCCCGATGCCAACTCCACTCTGCGCCTGACTTACGGATACATCAGGGGCTATTCCCCGGCTGACGCGACTTATTACAAGCCGATCACCACTCTGCGCGGAATGATCGACAAAAGTTATCTCGGCGGCGACTTCCAGATCTCAGCAAAACTGAAAGAAGCGTTTGAGCGGGGTGATTTCGGAAGGTATTTTAATAAAGAACTTGGAGGAGTGCCGCTTGCTATATTATATAATATGGATACAACAGGCGGGAATTCAGGAAGCCCCGTAATGAACGCGAACGGCGAACTTATCGGCGTAAACTACGACCGGGCATTTGAAGCAACAATTAATGATTACGCCTGGAGCGAAAGCTACAGCCGTTCCATCGGAGCTGATATCCGTTTTATACTATGGGTAACAGACAAAATCGGCGGCGCGACAAACGTCCTTAAAGAGCTGAAAGTTTTGTAAGACATCTAACTCCCCTCTCCTTAACAAGGAGAGGGGCCGGGGGAGAGGTCGTTATTTGTAAGTCGAAATTTGAGGGCCGAAATATTTTTCGACCCTGCAATATTATTTTTCTTTCTCCTTTTCATCACTCTTATATCTTCCGTTCTTCACAAGGGCGTCTTTAAGAAGATATTCAATCTGCGCGTTAATGCTCCTGAGTTCGTCCGAGGACCACTTCTCGAGCATCTTATAGACATTGTCATCAACCCGTAAAAGAAATTTTTTCTTCTCAGCCATCTATCTTCTTCCGTGTTTTCAGTGTCTTCTCTTTTTTCTCTGATGGAGTTTATAACAGGCAAAGAGTATCATCCAGGGATGTTTTTCAAGATTTTCCGAATTATTTTCAATATATACGTCGTAATCCTGGCTTAATAAGGATTTGCGTTTCACCGTAAAAAGCGCTGTTCCGTTTTCCGTCTGCAGTTCACAGTCATCTTTCATTAGTTTATACACCAATCTGATCTTAACCC
>CAIMOS010000237.1 GCA_903843135.1 uncultured Ignavibacteriales bacterium
CTCCCAAATTACGTATTCATTGATGGCGATCTTCGGCAGATTATCAGCGAGCTTCAGGTTGAATGTGAATGCTTCAGTCTGGGATGATATCCGCGTAAAAACATTCTGAACGAGAAAACGTATTACTTCATTGAGATCTGTGCGGAACAACTGGTTCCTGATCGTCTGAACAGGCGGATCGTACCATTTCATATCATAGATCACACGCGAAATAAAGTTGGAATACTTTATCATCCGCGACCGTATTTCGGAAATGTTTTCCGGGGTTATTGCGCGCATATCGTCTTTGATAAAGCCCATTATTTTTTCGGCTTTATGGTGAGTGTGATAAATTCGTTTTGTGAATAAGAGTTCTTTCTGGTAAGTAATTTCTTTACTCAGATTTTCCCCGTGCTGCTGAAGCAATTTCTTCTGTACCTCATCCCTTTCTTTAACCGTATAAGACGAAATGAAGTACATCGCCACAAGCCCCATAAGTATCAGCGAAACATAGATAATCGAAGATTCGTTATAACTCGCTATAATCTTTTCTGTGATCATCGAAAAATCAGGCTGCATTTTGACAAACATTGTCCCGAGATACTCCCCTTTTACTACGAGAGGAACGAATATGTTATACACTCCGTTTTCGCCCCTTATGGTCATAATTTCCTCCGAGGCTACCAGATCGGGCCAGATACCCTTGAATATACCGACCGCGGCTCTATGGTTTTCCGGATGATTCTGGGAAATAGAATCTTTAAATAAATAGTCATAAAGCCGGGTTCCGTCATCAATACTGTATACCGATGAATCTCGGCTGACGATAAGACATAGTTCCCTGATATCGTGCTGAAGCGATTGCTGGCTGAATATTATGTTGAAAGACTGCCTTATTTTCGCGTAAGATTCATAACTGCTTATTTCATCTGGATTAATTGTTTCCAGTAACAGTTCAAGATTTGCCGTAGTGAGATTGGCAAGTTCCTCTGCCGAACCCCTCTGGTACCACTCCTGTGTGGTCCCTAAAAAATCCCTGATCGTGGCTTTATTAATATATGAAATCACGAGCTGAAGCACGATCAGAACTCCGAAGATCACGGTTATGTGCTGAAACCGGAAATGGTATTCTTTGAGGTTCTCAAATAATTTTGGTTTAGACATAATTCATCATAAAATTACTTTATTGGATTTTATTTTTTTGCCGGCTTCTGATATTGCTTCGTCAACGCCCATTTCTTTGTTTATTGCGGCTTTTACATAGTAAACAAGAATGTCAGAGATCCTCGTATAATCTTTCAGGAACGGGCGGTGTACGCCGCGTAACAGATAATCTTTGAAAAAGCTTAGCTCCGGATAGTGTTTGAGAAAGACTGAATCGTTATAAATAGAATTGACGATTGGCAGATACTGCCCGTTAGAGTACATTATTTTCTGCGCTTCTTCACTGACGGCGAACTTTAAAAAAGTAATTGACTCATTTATTTTTCTTGAGTTCTTGGAGACCATCAGGTTCCATCCTCCGAACACCGCCACTTTTTTCTTCCCTACAAAGTACGGGTTGGGGAGAAAAATTAAATCATTCTTGAGCGCGGAAAACCCGGGAAAAACTTTCTCGTCATTACCGGAGAAACTCGGCCAGGCCCTTATGAATACACCGTTATTGGAAATGAAATACCTGAAACTTTCGTTTTCTTTGAATGAAGTAACAGCACGGGGAGATAATTTTTCGCTGTTCACCAAGTCAACCAGCAGTTGAATTGCTTTTTTCAGTTCCTGATTCCCGTTGATATAAAGAGCGCCGTCACGGACTATCGATCCCCCCTGAGATGCAATCAATTCCGTGAGAATACACATCAATCCTTCATAATTTTCAGCCTGGTATGTATAAAAAGGGTTCGGCAGGTTCATTTCATTTTTGAGCTTAATGAAACTCTCCCAGGAAATGGTGGACTGTAATTCAGAAAGGCGCTTTGCCCCGTCCTGCTTATTAAGGATAAGGTCCTTCCTTGCGTATAAAAGTGAAATATCGATATATAACGGAATCGAGATAAGTGAATCCTGGTAATAACACGATTCGAGTGCACGGTCAAATAACAAACCGGTTTCGTTCTCAGTAAAATAATTGTCCAGGTTAACCCCCCATTTGGCAAACCGCGGCCCCCAAATCTGGTCAATAGCAAAAATATCAATACGGTCACTCTTGCTTCGCAGATAACGCGCCAGAAGTTCCTTCCTCTCATTTGTGCTGAAAGTATTGAACGGCAGGTTTATCGCCTCAACTTTAATCCTCCCGGCGTAACGCTGATTAAAAAGATCGATCAGTTTTTGATGTGCCCCTGAAATATGGTCAACATAGTAAATTGTCGTTACCCTGTCCTTCGGCGTAATTTCAATAGTACTGTAAAACAGATTGATGATAACAAAAATAGAAACTACTAAAATCGTCAGTACGGGATAATAGGGTGGGACATTTTTGATTAATTTTCTGAGTCTGTCTATCATTTTAATTTATTACAAAAATTTTTATCCTGAAACTTATGAACTTAACTAATCAAGTTAATAGTTAAAAGTGTATTTTAGTCATTAATTCCGGACAGTATTTTTTCCGGAGGTACGTATTTCAAGATTTTAGAAGTGAGCAGAATATGTTTATTAGTTTTTACCGGTTGTTAAGCATTATCCTTTTATCGGCTAATATACTCCTTGCGCAGCCCGGGTATTTTCATACCGCAGGCAGGGAGATCGTTGATCCTGACGGGAAACCTGTCTTGTTGCGCGGGATCAATCTGGGGAACTGGCTCGTCCCTGAAGGATATATGTTCAAATTCCAAAAAACAAGTTCGCCGCGCCTTATTTATCAGATGTTCAATGAACTCCTGGGGAATACTGATGCCGCTGTATTCTGGAAGAAATTCAGGGATTCTTACATAACAAAAGAAGACATCACTTTTATTAAATCGTGCGGATTTAATTCCATCAGGATCCCCTTTCACTATCAGTTCTTCATATCAATTGATAACCCGGAAGTTGAGGTCAGCGAAGGACTCAACCTGCTGAAACGGGTTGTAAAATGGTGTGAGGAGGAGAATTTATATGTCATCCTCGATATGCATTGTGCCCCGGGCGGACAAACAGGCGATAATATTGACGATAGTTATGGTTACCCGGCCCTCTTTGAATCTGAAACAGCTCAGGAAGCTACGATAAAAGCCTGGGTGAAAATCGCCAGGGAATTCAAAACAAACAGGACGGTTATCGGATATGATCTGTTAAACGAGCCGATCGCTCATTATTTTAATGTGGAATCGCTTAACCCGAAACTGGAACCATTTTTTAAAAAATTAATTTCCGAAATCAGAAAAGTTGACGATAACCATATCGTCTTTATCGGCGGGGCCCAATGGAATTCCAACTTCAAAATTTTCGGTCCTCCTTTTGATAAAAATTCCGTTTACACTTTTCATAAGTACTGGACGCCCAGCGATAAGAGTGTAATACAGGAATACATTGACTACCGCGAAAAATTTAATGTCCCTATCTGGATGGGTGAATCCGGCGAAAATACAAATGAATGGATTGCTGCTTTCAGAAAAACACTTGAAGAAAACAATATTGGATGGTGCTTCTGGCCGTACAAAAAAATGGATGCGACAAGCAGCCCGGTTTCCGTTTCACGCCCCGCGGATTATGATACCCTTATTGCATACTCTGAGAAGGACCGGTCGGATTACGGTAAACTGAGAGAACACTGCATAGATAAACAATTATCGGAAAAAATTCTGAACGAATATCTGGAGAACATCAAACTGAAAAACTGCAGGGTCAACAGAGAGTACATTGAAGCGCTGTTATTTGCAGGCAAACAGATTGATATGAAGAACAGATAGAATCTGTGGGAATGTAGAATTATCCCCCGGAAATACAAAACGCTGAATTACTTCAGCAATAACATTTTTTCAGTCTGTTTGTAATTTCCGGTCATAAGGGAATAGAAATAAATTCCGCTGGGCAAATCTGCGGCGGCAAAAGCAGCAGTATGCGCTCCGGCCGACTGATATTGATTTACTAATATTGCCACTTCCCTCCCCATCACATCATACACTGCCAGTTTTGTTACTCCGGCGTCACCAAGTTCATATTTAATTTCGGTGGCAGGATTAAATGGATTGGGGTAGTTCTGATGCAGAGTAAACCGGAAATTATTATCTGCTTCACTTCCGGTTCCTGTGGAAGGAATGATGCTGAAAACAGATTGTGAAGTTGCGGTGATGGAGGAATTCGCCTTATCAATTATCATAACCTTGCACTGGTCTGACGTTGTAACCGGAACCAGGAACCGACAGGAACCATAAACCGCAGGGAAGAGTGAATTAATAAGGCTCCAGGATGTTCCGTTATTAGTCGAGAGCCCTAAACTGACATCCGCTACCCCTGAACTCTCCCACAGTACTTCCTGGATGCTGCCAGCCTGAAATGATTCCCCGCCGTTAGGTGACAGAATTTTAATAAAGACCGGATTTGCGGCCGGAGCAATGCTCACATAATTCACATTAACATCCCCCGAAACAAAATGCATTTTCAGAGTATGAGGTCCCTGTGTAAGCGGCACATTTGCCTTTATTACTGTAACATAAGTTTGCCATCCGCCGGTGCTCGAAACCAGCATTGACCCGGTAACATTTATATCATCAATAAAGAACTGGATTTCGCCCCACGATGAAGACCCTTTGGCCGCCCGGAGATTAAAAGTGTAATTTGTTGATTCTGTTACATATATGCTGTACTTCAGCCACTCCCCCGCGGTCACGTATCCGATGTTATATCCTCCTCCGGCATCAAGGCAAATCTCCAGATCAACGGACTCATCTGTGCGGTACACTCCTCCGGTATTTCCGGCGGTGCCGTCGTAATATGCTGTGCTGCTTCCTCCTTTATCAAAGTTTTCGAGTTCGATTTTACCCGGAACTTTGATCCTGTAGCCGGCATAAGGCGCCTGCCCGCAGTTACTCCCGACTTTAATAAACAGAGTATCCGAGCCGCCGATTTTACCGGTAATTGTGGTAGCCTCTGCTCTTACATTGTAACAACCCTGCTGAACGTTCCTCCATATAATACTGTAAGGAGTTAAACCGGTTTCACCAATTTTAACATTTTCCTGAAAAAATTCAACTTTCTTGATACCTTCCTGCGAAACTACCGATGCTTTTAGGGTAATATTATCACCGGGATTGAAAGATGAGCTGTCTGCAGGCAATGACATATTAATTGAAGGGGCACCCATCGTGTCCTGGTACGCGCGGACGTAATCAACTATCATAACCTGGGGGAAAACTGTAGTTGCGTTGGGATAACCCGGCCAGGTGCCGCCAACCGCAACATTCAAAAGGATAAAGTGATTTTGTTGAAATTCTGTAAGATATGTGGGTGTGGTATTGAACGTGCAATATTTATTGTTATCCACATACCACTCAATTTTCTCCGAATCCCAGGTAATCGAGAAAAGATGGAAATCATCTGTAAAATTGCCGCTCGGAAGCGTATAACTGAGGCCGTAACTCTGGTGCCCGCTGTTGTCCCAGTGCGCTGTGCCGTAAACTTTATTGTCCCGGCCTTCGCCGCCGCCTATCATCTCCATAATATCAATTTCACCGCAGGCAGGCCAGCCAACAGTACTGATATTTTGTCCCAGCATCCAAAACGCGGGCCAGATTCCCTGACCATAGGGTAATTTTATTCTGGCCTCCACCTTTCCGTATTTGAATACCTTCTTATTTTTGGTGATGAGGCGCGCTGATGTGTAGCTGCTGCCGCCGTAGCTTTCCATCATTGCTTTAATCGTGAGGAACCCGCCCGAAACAAAAGAATTTACTTCTCTGTCCGTATAATACTGGAGTTCACTGTTTCCCCACCCGCCGGCTCCGGTCTCTCGTGTCCATTTTGACAGATCAAGGGAACTCCCGTCGAATTCATCTGACCAGATCAATCTGTAGGCCTGCGCGTGGACATCTGACTGTGACAGTAACGCAATCAGAAAAATGATTAAGTAATGGCTTCTTGACATCAAATTCTCATAATTATAAAATTGATATTGTATTTTATCAAATTTTATGCCAATAAGTAAGACTAATCTTTAGGAATCAAAAATAGCTTAATCTGGTGAAGCATCATTAAAACTGATTTTTGACCATAATAATGATTCGTTAAAGGCATTTTTTCCTAAAAAAATACGGTCCGAACAGAGCCGCAAAATCTCCGGCCGGATTTGAGAAACACCGGAATCATTAAGTGAATCTGCTGTTATTAATTTAATACCTTCTGCAATAATACTATAATGTCCGTTTTATATATTGGTAAATAAAACAGTCAAAGTACGAAGGAAATGCCTTTTGAATGTTCCCCAATTTTTAATACCCGGACAGTTAATTAATCCAAAAATATTTTTTACTTTAAGGTATTGAGTATATAAATAATGCGCCACGGTTTAATATAATTCACAGGAAACCGAGATGAACATCTTTTTCTATTTACTTACAGCCATCGCGGCTTTTTACCTTGCCTCAAGATTTTATTCGCGTTTTATTGCACGCGTTCTCGGAGAGGATGATAACAATCAAACTCCGGCCCACACTAAGAATGACGGTCGGGATTATGTACCGACAAAAAATTATATCGTTTTCGCCCATCATTTTTCGGCCATAGCGGGTGCAGGCCCCATCATAGGCCCGACGATGGCTATTTTATACGGTGTGGTGCCTGCCTGGCTTTGGATTGTACTTGGAGGAATTTTTATAGGCGCGGTGCACGACTTTACTTCCCTTTTTATAAGTATTCGCGAGGGCGGAAAGTCAATGGCGGAGATCGCCAGAAAAACACTGGGCAAATCCGGATTTAACCTGTTTATCTTTTTCACCATTGTGATGATGGTATTAGTTACGTCTTCTTTCTTAAGCGCAACCGCTATTTCTCTTACATCAAAATGGCCTCTCACCAAAATCGGTATTACAGGAACGGACTCAATACTAAAAACAGAGATAATCAACGGTGAACCGTACGGACTTATCGGAGGAATAGCTTCAACATCTGTTATATTTATTACTCTCTGCTCTCCACTTATCGGCTGGCTGATTTACAAAAAAGGGATTAACCAGGTAGCGGCATATGCTTCAGCGACAATGGTATGCGTGCTTTCAGTACTGCTCGGCATTCAGTTCCCGATAACTTTAGATCCGGTAATTTGGATGATAATTATTTCAGTATACGTTCTTATAGCTTCCGGTACACCTGTATGGATGATACTTATGCCCCGGGATTTTATTAATGTCCAGATTCTTTATGCAGGAATTCTGTTAATGGCTTCTTCGCTGATCATTACCGGAATTTCCGGATCACAGATAAGTATGCCAAGTTTTAATCTTGAAGAGGGAGTCAAAAGCCTGGGATTGATCTGGCCGATGATGTTCATAACGATTGCCTGCGGAGCAATTTCAGGGTTCCATTCATTAGTCGCCGGAGGAACTACCGGCAAGCAGATCCCAAAAGAAAGTGATGCCCGTAAAATCGGCTTTAACGCGATGCTGCTGGAGTCAATTCTGGCGGTATGCGTTCTCCTCGCTGTTGGTTCGGGTTTATCTTTCGTTGACTATAAAGCCATTGTCTGGCCCGCCGATCCCGCAGCCCGTTCAAATCCGATACTGGGTTTTTCTCTTGCTGCCGGACATTTGTTCCATAACGGACTCGGCATCCCCGTCGCCCTCGGAACAGTATTCGGTATTCTCCTTGTCGAGGGGTTTGTTATTACAACATTGGATGCCGCGGTACGGCTTAACCGCTATCTTTTTGAGGAACTGTGGCAGATCTTATTTACGAATCCGCCAAAAATAATTATGAACTACTGGTTCAATTCCGGCTTATCGGTAGCGCTGATGTGGATGCTCGCGTACTCGAATGCATTCAGCGCACTCTGGCCCATATTTGGCACAGCCAACCAGCTGCTTGCCGCGCTTGGATTACTGGCAGTATCAAGCTGGTTGTTGCTAAAAAATAAAAAGTACTTTTTTGTTTTACTCCCGGCGCTGTTTATGATTGCCACCACTTTTTTCGCGCTGCTGATACTCTTGCAGAATTATTTTAAGTCAGGGCAATACACGCTGATAATAACCGATGTTCTTTTACTTGTTCTGTCCGTGAGTACCGGAATACTCGTCTTTAGAAAATTTTTCTCGGCGAAAAGGCAAAAGGCGGTTAATTAAGATGCCACAA
>CAIMOS010000238.1 GCA_903843135.1 uncultured Ignavibacteriales bacterium
CGCAAGAAAGATCGCGAAGATGAAACCCACCGATGCGCTGAAAGGCAAACTCCAATGATTAAGTTCATTATCAAAGGTATATTCCGCGACAGAAGCAGGAGTTTGCTGCCGGTGATTGTGGTATCGATTGGCGCTTTCCTTACGGTTGCAGGAATGGGGTGGATCAGCGGAATTTTCGGCGACGTAATTGATGCTAATGCTAACTACAGCACCGGCCATCTTAAAATAACTACAGCCGCATACGCTGAGAACGAAAGCCAGTCACCCAATGACCTTGCATTAACCGGTACGGCAGAACTTATGCAAAAACTGAATAAAGAATACCCGCAGGTGGAGTGGGTGCAGAGGATCAGGTTCGGCGGGTTGATAGATGTGCCCGATGAAAACGGAGAAACCCGGTATCAGGGTAACGCAATCGGGACCGCCGTCGATCTTTTCTCAAAGAGTTCGAAAGAAAAAGAGAGGATGAACATTGTTAAATCGGTTGTGCGCGGTAGAATGCCGGAAAAGCCGGACGAGATCCTAATCAGCGATGATTTTGCGAGAAGATTTAATTTGAAGCTTGGCGACAAGATTACTTTTTTCGGTTCATCGATGAACGGAAGTATGGTGTTTCAGCTTCTTACCATCAGCGGGACTATCAAGTTTGGATCAGCGATTCTTGACCGGGGAGCATTAATTTGTGACATTACCGATGCGCAGAAAATGCTTGATATGGAAGACGCCGCAAGTGAAATACTGGGTTACTTCCGAAACGGAATTTATTCTGAACTAAGCTGTGATTCCGTTAAAGGAAGTTTCAATCAGATGTACAATATAAAAGAAGATGAGTTCTCACCGTTTATGCAGAAACTTAGCGAGCAGAACGGGTTGAATGAATTATTGATGTACGTTGATAAACTGAAGATGATCATAATATTAATTTTTGTACTTACATTATCCGTGGTTTTATGGAACACGGGATTGCTCGGCGGTCTCAGGCGGTATAACGAATATGGTATCCGGCTGGCATTGGGCGAGGAGAAAGCGCAGATTTTCCGGACGATGCTCTATGAGGCCGCCGTGATAGGTATTATCGGTTCGGTGATGGGCACTGCCGCCGGACTGGGATTCAGTTTTTGGCTCCAGGAAACCGGACTGGATTTTGGCGATCTGATGAGCAACTCGACAATGATGATGCCGCAGGTGTTCCGTGCCCAGGTACTGCCGGAAATGTTCTACGTTGGTTTTATACCCGGATTATTTGCTGTGCTGCTTGGTAATGCAATTGCGGGTATAGGTATTTTTAAGCGTGATACTGCAAGATTATTTACCGAACTTGAGGTCTGAGAAATGAATATGAATAAACTATTACTTCTGTTATTCACAGTTGTGAATGTTTACCCGGCCTTTTGCCAGGACGCGGCAACAATAATGGACAGAGTAGACCGGAACCTTTCTTCCGACAACAGGGTCTTTGAATCGTCAATGGTGATTCACGGTAAACGGAATGACCGTACAGTCACATCGAAAACTTACGCGGCAGGTTACAAAAAATCATTCACTGAATACCTGACCCCACCGCGCGAACAGGGAACAAAGATGTTAAAACTCGACGACCAGTTATGGATATACTCGCCTTCGACAGACCGTACTATCCAGATTGCGGGACATATGCTGAGGCAGTCTGTTATGGGATCCGATCTTTCTTATGAGGATATGATGGAGGACAGAAAACTGACGGAAGTATACGATGCGAATCTGAGCGGTGAAGAAACCATTGCGGAAAGGAAAGCATTTGTGCTTGTACTGACAGCGAAAGTAACGGATGCGGCGTATCACAAAAGAAAAATGTGGGTCGACGCTGAGAGGTATGTTCCTCTGCAGGAGGAGCTTTATGCAAAGAGCGGACAGTTGTTAAAAAGAACCGTGCTATCCGAAGTTAAGCAGATCAGCGGCCGATGGTACCCGACGAAAATTGTTTTTAAGGATATGCTGAAAGACGGGGAGGGAACTGAATTTATCATTACTAACATTAAATTCAATCAGAAAATACCTGATTATATATTTACGAAAGCCGCGTTAAAAAAGTAAATTACGTTCTCTGCTTTTTATGAAGGTTGTTCGTTTTTATTAATTTATATGTTCAATAGTATAAGATTATGAATTTATAACTTTTACAGGTGTACAAATTGTATTTTTTTTATGTGGATGAATCAGGGGAAAAGAATCCTGCAGTTAAGAAGAATGAACCGTTCGTGTTACTGGCTTTGGGGCTGCACGAATTTCAATGGAAAAAGTTTGAACGGACTATCAATCGCAAGAAATTACTTTTAATACAAGCTATTAAAGAGCGTGAGGGAGTTCAACTGGAATTAGCTGACGCTGAAATACGGTCTTCCGATGTTCGAATACCCAAAAACAGGTACGAACACAAGTTTCTGAGACATCTGACAGATCAGGAATTGAGTGAACTGATCGATCTGTTTTACACTGAGTTGGAAAAAAGGCATTTTAAAGTTTTTGCTGCTGTGATTGATAAAATGCAGCTTGATAATTTTATGGACTTGGAGAAGTTGTTAAAAAAGGTTTACGAATTATTGTTAGAGAGAGCAGAGAATTATTTAAGTAATGACCATTCAAATCAGAATGCGATTTTTGTTCTGGATAATACTTCGAAGCAGTTAAATCGCAGTCTTGCAATGAAACACTCCTATTTTCAGAGGGGCGGCACCTCTGCGGGATTAAAGTTGAATCACATTATCGAGATTCCCTTTTTTGTGGAAAGCTATCTGTCTAATGGTGTTCAGTTAGCCGATTTGTGTGCCTATAATGTTTATCGTGCTTTTTTGGCGATGGATGAGTCGTATCCTTTCTTTTGCAAATTATTACCTTCATTCTATGTCAGCTGCAAAACTCGTGACAAAAAAATTGACGGATTAAAAGTTTTTCCGGCTAACAGCAGATGGGAAGAATTCATCGGGAAAGTTGAAAATAAAAGAGCCCTTATCCTTTCAGACAGGGCTCAAAATTGACGTCCAGCTCCAACACTTGGTTGGATATCGAGCCTGCTCAGAGGCACTGGACAAAAACCATTACTAATATAACACTATTTCCGGTGCAGACAAAACCCATTATATCAAATCAGAACTCTGAGTTTTGCCTGGAATAAGACCACACTACATAATGCCTATAATTAACACGTTAAAAATTAATTCTATTCAGCACTTCAATTGATAAGTGCCGGAAAAAATTGATTAACCATAACATTCGAATCACTTAAGCCGTTGTCACATATTGTAAGCAATTTATCGGTATGTTCAAGATTTTGCATAGATTACACGGCCTTCCTTTAAGCAAGTGAAAAGAATATGATTCGGGTAATTATTCCGGTGTTCTGCTTCATCGATAGAATAGAGCAGAATATCTTTCGGAACATTTATTTCAGAAAGAGCTTTTCGTAACGATCTTCTCAAACTGTATCTCCCTCTTTCTTTTGAGAAACTTTTATTGTCTATAACCAAGATATCCATGTCGGAATCAGGCAGGTTATCGCCGCGTCCGCGTAGGCCGAATAAAATGATCTTTTCCGGATCAATATTCTTGACTATGATGCTTACAACCCGGCTATAATCTATGTCGTAAAAATCATTCATAATATTCTCATCAATACCGATGCTATAAAATACAAAACTGAGGTTAAACCCTCAAGTTTTATGACTTAAGAGATAAATAAGAAAGTGAATTAAATAATTATGCCTGGAAAATAGCCGGCCTTTTTAGAACCAGGTTTGTACAAGAAAAAATGCTGCGCGTCGGGCAGCATTTTTTATAATATATGTTACTGATTAATCTAGTTAATAGTCTCTACTAGGGGAGTAACGACGGACTGTACCTGTTCCTCGCTGTTCATCATATCCCTTAAGGTAAGTTTCATAGTCACCGCATCAACGGCGTTCTGAACGGCGCGCCAAAGCGACCGGACAGAACAGTCTATTGAATGTGTGCAGATACTGTCCACTCCGGAATGATCAAAACAGAAAGATGACTCAAATAACCTTCCGCCCAAAGCGCTAAGTACAGGAGCGATAAGAATCTCTTCCGGCTTCTTCGCGAGTTTATATCCTCCGGTTTGGCCGCGTGAACTGTCGATGAATCCCCCCATACGGAGGATACGCAAAAGTTTCGCCACATTAGCCTGTGTAAGGCCCTCTGCCGCACTTATTTCGGGAATCGTCAATCCATCGTCCGGGCTCTCTTTCGCAATCCGCAAAAGACACCGCAATCCGTATTCTTCCTGAGCGCTGAATTTCATTATCAGTTACCCTGATACATTGGAATTTTTGAACCGCACGATTTTGCGTGCATTACCTGCGCATATTGTTCCCGGGGAACAGACGGGCCCTGAGCAGCACAAAGTTCATTAAACTTACCTACTAATTTTGCCGCTATCTGCTCGTGGCTGTAGCCTTCAATTTCATAGCGCGGCATAAAATAAATTACCTTTCCGTTCTTGAAGATTGCCATACTGGGTGAAGAAGGCGGTAATTTTATATGTGCCCTCATCTGGTCAACAGCATCCCTGTCCTGACCGGCGAACACGGTTGTTAACCTGTCGGGAATTATAACATTCTGCAGCGCGAGAGAAACGCCGGGGCGGGCGCCGCCTGCCGCGCATCCGCAGACTGAATTGATCATTACAAGCGTTGTCTTATCATCATTCAGATTTATCACATCGTCAACTTCGGCCGGGGTCCGTAATTCGGTGAATCCCACGGCAACTAACTCATCGCGCATCGGCTGGACTGCGTCCTCATCGTACAACGGGGGACGCGACATTACATTAAACATATTATACAGCACTCCTTATAGTTTATGGTTTATAAAAATCCTAATTCGAGTTTCGCCACTTCGCTCATCATATCCTTGTTCCAGGGGGGATTCCAGACGAGTTCAACTTTTACTTTCCCGATTCCCTTGATACTCTGCAGTTTAGATTCGACTTCCGGAGGAAGGCTGCCTGCAACCGGGCACATTGGCGAAGTGAGAGTCATTAACACAGTTAAATTTTTTTCTTCATCGAAACGGAGCTGGTAGATCAATCCAAGTTCCCAGATATCAACCGGAATCTCGGGATCATAGCAGGACTTTAATACCGCGATCGCTTTTTCTTTTAATTCATCGAATGTCATTAAGGCTCCGACGTGATTTTCGTAGCTTCATCGTGAAGGGCAGATTTCATAGTGTGCCACGGAAGGCTCGCGCATTTTACCCGGGCAGGGAAATCTCTTACTCCCTGGAAAACTGCAAGTTTTCCCATTTCGCTTATTACTGCTTCATCATCCAGTTTGCCGGTGACCAGATCGTGAAAATTATCGAAAAGCTTTTCAGCTTCTTCGACTTTCTTCCCTTTAACTATCGATGTCATCAGTGACGCGGAAGATTTTGAGATAGCGCATCCGCTTCCTTCAAACCTGACATCTTCGACAATTCCGTTTTCAACTTTTATATAAACATCCACGTGGTCGCCGCACAAAGGATTATAGCCTTCGGCAAAGTGATTATAATTTTCCGGTTTGCCGTAATTTCGCGGGCTTTTGTTATGGTCGAGGATGACCTGCTGGTAGAGTTCTTTTAATTCATTATCCATTAAGAGAATACCTCAAAGACTTTATTTATGGCATGGACAAAATGGTCAATTTCTTCTTTCGTGTTGTACATCGCGAGCGAAACACGCGCAGTCGCGGGAATGTTGAATCTCTTCATTACCGGCTGTGTGCAATGGTGGCCGGTACGTATCGCGATCCCCTCGAAATCGAGTATAGTTCCGATATCGTGGGGATGTATCCCGGCAAGTATGAATGAGAAAACAGAAACTTTATCCTTCGCTGTTCCGATCGGCCTGAATTTCGGGATCGGAGCAAATTTTTCGGCTCCGTAATCGCAAAGCTGTTTTTCATAGGCCGCGATTTTTTCAATACCAACTGAAGTGATATAATCAATCGCGGTTCCAAGTCCGATTGTACCAACAATATTAGGCGTTCCCGCTTCGAATTTAAAAGGAAGTTCATTGTAAATTGTCCGTTCGAACGATACTGCGGCGATCATATCTCCGCCGCCCTGGTACGGAGGCATCGAATCGAGAATGTCCTCTTTGCCGTAAAGCACGCCGATACCCGTAGGTCCGTAAAGTTTATGCCCCGAGAAAACGAAAAATTCGCAGTCGAGTGCCCTTACATCAATCTTAAGGTGCTGGATAGACTGTGATCCGTCAACAAGCACGGGGATCCCTTTTGAATGCGCGAGATCGATTATCTCTTTAACCGGGTTGACTGTGCCGAGTGAATTAGAAACGTGAACAATGGAAACTAATTTTGTTCTGTCAGTTATAAGCCCCGGTAACTTATCCATCTCAAGTTCACCGTGGTCGTTGATAGGTATTACCTTAACGATCGCATTCTTTTCTTCGGCTAGCATCTGCCAGGGAACGATATTTGAATGGTGCTCCATATGCGAGATAATAATCTCATCACCTTCGCCAATGTTCATTCTTCCGAATGTTGATGCAACAAGATTAATTGCTTCTGTTGCGCCGCGGGTGAAAATTATTTCCTTGTGGCTTTTTGCGTTTATGAAGCCGCGGACTTTCTCACGCACCTCTTCATACTCGTTGGTAGCTTTCTGACTGAGGAAATGAACGCCGCGATGGATATTGGAATTTGTTTCCTCATAGTACTTGCGGGTCTTTTCAATAACAGCGAGAGGTTTGTGGGTTGTTGCAGCATTATCAAAATAGACCAATGGCTTACCGTGAACGGTAGTGTGAAGTATCGGAAAGTCTTTACGGATCCTTTTAACATCATAGCCGGAGGTATCTGTAATGACTGTTCTCAGATTATCAGTTTTGTTATTATTTGCTTTAATATTATTCACTCAGTTAAGTGCTTTGACATTCAATTTCTTAAAGTTCCGTAGCAAGTTTTTCAGCGATCTTCTTTTCGAGGTAATCCCTTATCTCCACGATATCGATTGCGTGCACGACATCGTTCGCGAAAGCAAAGATCAGAACCCTGAGCGCTGTCTCCTGGCTGAATCCGCGCGATTTGAGATAGAAGAGGGAATCTTTGTTCAACTGTCCGACTGTGGCTCCGTGTGTGCATTTTACATCATCCGCGAAGATTTCAAGCTGCGGTTTTGTGTTGACAAGAGCGTTTTCAGAAAGGAGCAGATTTTTGTTTTCCTGGATCGCATTGGTTTTCTGAGCATCTTTATAGACCATCACCTTACCGTTGAAGACCGCACGGGAATTATCGTTCAGCACGCCCTTATAAAGTTCGTGGCTCTGGCAATGCGGCATTGCGTGGTCAATCCTTGTGTGGTTATCGATTAACTGCTCGCCTGATGTAAGATAGAGTCCGCGCAGATCATTCTCTGCGCCGGATTCATTGAACCTGGTGTGCAGGTTATTCCTTACGATAGAACCGCCGAAATCAACATTATATGACAGATAGTTGCTGGATTTGTCCTGGGAAACTTCCGTGCGCGAAATGTGGAAAGCGCTTAATGCCTCATCCTGGATTTTTATGTGTTCAATCCTGGCGCCCTCTTCCAGGAAGATTTCAGACACAACGTTTGTAAAATAAGCTCCCGCGGAGAGAGATTCATAGCTTTCAATAATTTTTATCTGGCTGTTCGCGCCGGCGATGAAAAGGTTGCGCGGAGCGTTCATAATTTCTTCGTTTGAATTTGTTACGTAGAAAATATGAACAGGTTTTTCAACCGCGGTATTCTTTTCGACATATATGAATGTGCCCTCCTCAATAAAAGCAGAACTGAGCGCGGTAAATATATTGTCTTCAATGGCGGCGTTCCTGCCGATATATTTTGAAACAATGTCCGGATGGTTTTTAATTGCTGACTTAAGGCTTGAGACCTTGAATCCTTTTGTATCCTTCCATCCGGATGACAATTCTTCAGAAAACTTTCCGTTAACAAATACGAGATGTATGAAATCGTTTCTGTTTATGAAAAACTTTTCAACATCCCCGGCCCCGGCAGTAGCGGTGGCATCAGCAGCAGGTTTGAAATATTTGCTGATCACCGGTTGTATGTTGGTGTATTTCCACTCTTCATCTTTAACGGTAGGGAAACGGAGTTCATTGAATTTATTCAAAGCCTTTTTGCGGTACTCGTGCAGTTCTGTTTTTGCGCCGCCGTTTAGCCTGCTTTCAAGCGATGTGAACCCCCGGTTAAGGAGTTCTTTAATGTCTTTGTTTTTATCCATTACCGGTTACCCTTGTTTACCCGCAAATTCCGCGAAATGCTCTTTAACCCAGTCATAACCTTTTTCCTCAAGTTCATAAGCGAGTGTTTTGTCACCGGATCTTATTATCTGTCCGTTAAACAGCACGTGTACAAAATCCGGAACTATATAATCGAGTAACCTCTGGTAGTGGGTAACTACAATGAAAGAGTTATCCGCGGAACGGAGTTTATTAACACCGCTCGCAACAATTCGCAATGCATCTATATCGAGTCCTGAATCGGTCTCATCAAGAATACCAAGTAAAGGATTGAGAACAGCCATCTGGAATATTTCATTTCTTTTTTTCTCACCGCCGGAAAACCCTTCATTTACAGACCTCTGAAGCAGGTCATTCGGCATTTCGACCAGTGACATTTTCGATTTAATCATATTGAGGAAATCCATAGAATCCAGTTGTTCTTCACCACGGTATTTGCGTATTTCGTTAAGAGCGGTTTTCAGCAGATTGACGTTAGAAACACCCGGTATCTCAATAGGGTACTGAAAAGCGAGAAACACGCCCTCTCTGGCCCTGTCCTCAGGGGCCATATCCAGAAGGTTTTTTCCGTTGAAGAGTACTTCGCCCTCTAAAACTTCATACTCTTCGCGTCCTGCCAGAACCTGGGCCAATGTACTCTTCCCGGAGCCGTTTGGGCCCATAATGGCGTGGACCTCGCCTTTTTTAATTGAAAGGTTGATGCCTTTCAGAATTTCTTTACCGTCAATTGCCGCGCGTAAATTTTTAATTTCTAACATTACTTTTCCTTTTCTTTTATAAACTTATTACTTATTAACCAACGCTGCCTTCGAGGCTGACGCTTAATAATTTCTGCGCTTCAACAGCGAACTCCATAGGCAGTTCCCTGAATACTTCTTTACAGTATCCGTTTACTATCATATTAACCGCGTCTTCGGTTGAGAGTCCTCTCTGATTGAGATAGAAAATCTGGTCCTCACCTATTTTTGAAGTGGTCGCTTCGTGCTCGATAATGGCCGTGGGATTATTTACTTCCAGATACGGGAAGGTGTGGGCGCCGCACTTGTCTCCGATGAGGAGCGAGTCGCACTGCGAATAATTGCGGGCGTTATTTGCCTTTTTCCCGACCCTTACGAGTCCGCGGTAAGTATTGTTGCTGACGCCTGCTGAAATACCTTTTGATACAATGGTGGAGCGTGTATTGTGCCCGATGTGTATCATCTTGGTCCCGGTGTCCGCCTGCTGCATATTATTTGTAACTGCAACAGAATAAAACTCTCCGATCGAGTTATCGCCCTGAAGCACGCAGCTCGGGTACTTCCAGGTGATAGCCGATCCTGTCTCAACCTGTGTCCAGGATATTTTAGAATTTACACCTTTGCAAAGCCCGCGTTTGGTCACAAAGTTATAAATCCCGCCTTTTCCCGTCTTATCGCCCGCGTACCAGTTCTGTATTGTCGAATATTTGATCTCAGCATTATCAAGCGTTACGAGTTCAACCACCGCGGCGTGCAGCTGGTTTTCATCGCGCATCGGCGCGGTGCAGCCTTCGAGATAACTTACATAAGCGCTGTCTTCCGCAACAATAAGTGTCCTTTCGAACTGCCCGGTGTTTGAGGCATTGATACGGAAGTAAGTGGAAAGTTCCATCGGGCAGCGTACGCCTTTTGGGATAAACGCGAATGAGCCGTCAGTGAATACTGCAGAATTAAGCGCGGCATAAAAATTATCTGTATAAGGAACGACCGAACCGAGATACTTTTTCACAAGCTCGGGGTGTTCCTGGATGGCTTCGGACATCGGGCAAAAAATGATGCCCATTTCTTTTAATTTTGCTTTGTAAGTTGTGGCGACGGAAACGCTGTCGAAAACCGCATCAACCGCTACGCCGGCAAAAACTTTTTGTTCGTCAAGCGGAATGCCGAGTTTTTCAAATGTTTTGATAAGCTCCGGGTCTACTTCATCGAGGCTGTTAAGTTTTGGGCGCTGCTTCGGTGCGGAGTAGTAGATGATGTCCTGGAAATCCGGTTTTACATATGTTACGTTTGGCCATTCAGGCTCTTCCATTTTAAGCCAGTGCCGGTATGCCTTAAGCCGGTATTCGAGCATCCATTCAGGTTCGTTCTTCTTTTTGGAGATGAGGGCGATAATATCCTCATTCAGCCCTTTCGGGGCGCTGTCCGTCTCTATATCAGTAACGAACCCGTACTTATATTCCTGGTTCGCTAACTTTTCAATTTCATTCGTTTCTGTCGTACTCATTTATTTCCTGATAGAAGAAAAATTTTATTAATGATCTAAAATAACGAATCTTTACAAAAAAGTCAAGATTGATTTTGTTAACATCAATTTTAGGCGGAATTGCCCCGAATGTCAGAAATATGGTAGTTTTAGTGATTATTTTGCGTTTTTATAACTACTTTAATCCGGATTAAAAGTGTCTGGAGTAGGCTATGTATTTGAGTGGCAGCTGGGGGGAGATATTTACGGTTTTTTAGTAAGGTTTTTTACGTCAAGCAGATCCTGGTCACGGCCTGATGATTTTTTGTTGATGATGAGATCCTCAAATCCTATGAAATTGATTTTAGTATCTCCGATCTGCTTCTCGACACGCCTGGGATAGCAATAATCAAAGCTTACTCAGACTATTAGAGAATCAATTCTCTTTTCGGGGAGTAATTTTATAAACTCTTTGAAGTCCTTCCGGAACATCTATATTTTTACTTTTAAGAAATTCAATGTACTGTTGCCGAAGGTATTCAACTGCTTCGAGCCTTTCTTCAGGTGTTCTGCTTAGCCAATACTGAAGATCACTTTCGTCCTGCCGTTTAGGCACAATTTCAATTTGAGTTATCATAGTGTCAACGACCACGATATTCCCCAGGTAAAGACGTAAAAAAACCAGATTAATCCCCAGTCACAGGATCATCTTATTCCCCAGTTTCAGGATCAGATGATTCCCCAGTTTCAGGATCACC
>CAIMOS010000239.1 GCA_903843135.1 uncultured Ignavibacteriales bacterium
GTGTAGCGCCGATAATGCCGGTAAAAAACATTTCCTGTTCCAGGCTCCTGCTTCGCGGAGGAAGGATCCCCGCACCGACAAGAAGCCTGACGAACTAAAGGTGATTCCGCAGCGCAGGAATTGATCCTGCGCTGCTCCAATTCCGGAGAACTCACCGGGATTACCCATCCTAAGAATCTTCGAAACGGGAAACCTTCAAAAACCCCTTAAAACGGCATTACGGAAAAAATTATTGAACTTTTTAAACTTTCAATTATTTCCGGCTATTCGTAAATTACATTTTCTAATATATTACCTATTCAGTAGATACAGGAGTCGTGATGAAAAAAGGTTTAGTGATCGGACTATCCATTATCGGTGTTCTATTAATTGTGGGAATTATGTTCGTTTCCTGGTTAGTCGGCTCATACAACAATTTGGTTACAATGAATGAAGAGGTTAACAAAAACTGGAGTTTAGTTGAAAACCAGTATCAGCGGAGAGCAGACCTTATCCCCAACCTTGTTAACACCGTAAAAGGTTACGCTAATTTCGAGATGAAAGTCCTTACAGATGTTACTGAGGCCCGCGCCAGTGTCGGCTCGATAAAAGCAACACCGGAACTCGTAAATGATGAAGCGGCTTTTCAGAAATTCCAGAACGCGCAGGCTAACCTCAGCGGCGCGCTGTCAAGGTTATTGCTTACAGTTGAGAACTATCCTGAACTGAAAGCGAATGAGAATTTCCTCCAGCTCCAGGCACAGCTTGAAGGTACGGAAAACCGGATAACCGTTGCACGTAATAATTTCAACGAGTCAGTAAATACCTTCAACGCGACCATTAAAAAATTCCCCGCGGTTGTAATAGCTGGCATCTTCGGCTTCAGCGCTAAGCAGTACTTTAAGTCTGCAGCCGGCGCCGAAAACGCTCCCAAAGTAGAGTTTTAATGTTTTACATTATAATGTGCAGTCTGCTCCTCCTTGGGGCAGATCTGCACGCAGTTCCTCAGACTCCGGCGCTCAAGCTTTGGGCTACGGACCTTACAAACACACTCTCGCAGCAGGAACTCGACTTCCTTAATTCCCGGTTAAAGACTTTTCAGGACTCAACTTCCAACCAGGTGGTTTTCCTGATGATCCCGTCACTTGACGGGGACGCTCTCGAAGACTATAGCTATCGTGTGGCGAAAGAAAATAAAATCGGAGATAAGCAGCTTGATAACGGCATCCTCCTTCTTGTAGTTAAAAACGAAAGAAAGATCCGCATTGAAGTCGGATACGGACTGGAAGGCGCCCTTCCTGACGCAACCACCAGCTATATCATCAGAAAAGAGATTGTCCCCTTTTTCAAGACCGACAATTATTTTGAAGGAATTGTAACGGGACTTGATGCGATTGTCAAGTCGACTGCCGGCGAATATAAAGCCGTTCCTAAAAAGGAAAAGAAGAACAATATCTCGAAATTCTTTCCAATCATTTTTGGGATTATTATTTTCCTTCTCTCTTTTCGCAAAAGACGGGGGATTCATTACGGCGGACGTTCCTCAGGTTTAGGCGGATTTGGCGGTTTCCCCGGCGGTTTCGGCGGTGGCGGATTTGGAGGCGGAGAAGGAGGATTCGGTGGCTTCTCCGGCGGCGGCGGCGGTTTCGGCGGCGGCGGCGCCAGCGGAAGTTGGTAAGAGTTGAGAGTTAAAAGTTAAAAGTTAAAAGTTAAGAGTTAAAAGTTAAGAGTTAAGAGTTAAAGATTAAAAATTAAGTTCTACGATTCGGTCTAAGTTTTAGTTTTAAATCTGTGAAGATCATGATAATCAGTGTTATCTGTGGTCTATTCTAACTTTTATTAATCAATGATAATTGTTGATCTTTCGCCTGGTTATGTTAAAAGCAATTAAAAACAGCAGAGATCATAAGAAGGCAGTAACACGGATTTACGAACTGATGCACCGGAATATTGCTGAAGGAAGTGACGAATATAATGAACTGGAAGTACTCTCGATTTTGGTGGATGATTATGAGAGCCGCCGGTTCCAGGTTCTGCCCCCTGATCCGATCGAAGCAATAAAATTCAGGATGGAACAGCTTGAAATAGATGCAAACGGACTTTCCAAATTTCTTGGCTCCCGGAGCAGGGTATCTGAGATATTGAACCGGAAAAGAAAACTCAGTCTTGCAATGATACGAACGCTCAGCGAAAAACTTAACATACCTGCTGAGTCGCTTATCAGGAGATACTGATAACATATAAAAGGGCGCTGAATTAGGGCTAATCCATTGAATAAATGTAAATCCCCTCGACAAGGCTGATGCTGCAATTAACCAAAATTGTTGATTTTTCGCCTGAATTTCAAGGGGTATATGTAAATATTCTTGTTTCTGTGGTAAAATTACTTATATTTCATCCTGATATTTTCAATTTAAATACATAACAATTTTTGAATAAACTTCCCGAAATTAAACTTACAATCAAGGAGAATCCTCTATGGCAATAATGATAACCCAGGAATGTATTAATTGTGGCGCTTGCGAACCCGAATGACCGAATACCGCTATCTATGAAGGCGGAGCTAGTTGGGAAATGGCCGGCAAAACCTATGGCGACGGCGATGCTTCCCCGGCAGGAGCAAATGGCTTCTTTTCAAATGACTTCTTCTACATCGTTCCTGACAAATGCACCGAGTGCGTTGGTTTCCACGATGAACCGCAGTGCGCGGCTGTTTGCCCGGTTGACTGCTGTGTTCCTGATCCTAACCACGTCGAAGATAAAGACGCTTTAACGACGAAAAAAGATTATCTCGATCAGCTCGGACGCTAAGCTTTAGCCGTTAAATTTACACTGTTGGCCGTTCTGCTGTAAGGGTAGAGCGGCTTTTTTTTTAAGTTATCATCAATAAATATTAGTAACGATTTTGAATACTTTGCTTAACTCCTCTTTGAAGAAAACTTTTCTCTTTCTTTTCCTTGCGTTTGCATTTTCCCACGCGCAGACACACCGTTACGGGTGGCTTACAGATATACATATCGGAGCTCCGGGCGCCGATGAAGATCTCACAGCCTGCGTAAACAGCATTAATGCAGACGGCGATATAGGCTATGTTATGGTCACGGGCGATATTACCGAAAAAGGGAGGGACCAGGAGCTCGACTCCGCGAAGAAAATTCTCGAAAAACTTACGGTTCCGTATTTTATTATCCCCGGCAACCACGATACCAAATGGAGCGAAAGCGGTAATACAAAGTACAAACAGTTGTGGAAAGACGATAGATTTGTCTTTGATAAAAATAATATCCGACACATCGGGCTTAATACCGGCATCTACTGGCGCGGCGGCGGCGGACACATTGCTCCTCAGGATATGGCCTGGTTTGATTCGGTAATTACCGCGACAAACTCTAATAATGAGATTTTCGTTTATGTCCACCACGTTCCGGACGGGGACATTGATAACTGGTACAGGATGTATAATATTGCAATCAAAAAAAATGTTAAGGCCTTTTTCTGGGGTCACGGCCACGCTAATAAGCTTCAGTTTATTAAGGAAGTTCCCGGAGTGATGTCAAGGGCGACTTTACGTAAGGGGAACGGATGGGGCTATACGGTTGTAGAAGATTCTCCTGACTCAATCTCTTTTTACGAAAACATTAAGGACTCCGTACTGAACTTCTGGGGCAGCATCCCCAAGAATATAAGCTTCTCCGGAACCCCGGTCGATTCAACTGACTTTGACGATTATTCCTCCGCCGTAAAATGGAAAAAAGATTTCGGCCAGATACAAAGCGCATCACTTCTGGTTTATAATTCCAAGATCTATTCAGTCAGTTACAACGGCGTTTTGAGGTGTATCGATCTTCTCGGCAATGTTGTATGGCAGTATGATCTTGGCGCTGTAGTCGTCAGCCGGCCGGTAGCGCAGGATAATATTCTTGCTGTGGCAACGATGATTGGGGACGTGTTTACATTCGACGCGGAGAACGGAAAGATGATCCAGTCCCTCGGAACGAATGAAAGGATCACCTCACAGCTTCAGGTTTGCAGAACAAATTACCAGGGTGAAGAAACCTGGGGACTGCTCTTCGGCACTTCATCCGGCAAAATGTTTTGTTATGATCTTTTCCTGCTGAACCTCGTGTGGGAAAACAATTACGCAAAAGGAATGATCGAGACCCGCCCGCTCGTGGTTGATAACCGCATAATCTACGGAAGCTGGGACAGTTACCTCTACTGCATCGATGCAATGACCGGAACACTGAACTGGCGCCATACCGAAAACAGGAATTTTTATTACTCCCCTGCTGCCTGCATCCCTGTTACTGACGGGAGTAAAATTTACATTGCCCGCCCCGATAAACACGTTAATGCCATTGACCTGCTCCTCGGCAAAACGGTATGGAACATAAATAAATTCAATGCCTGGGAATCGATCGGGCTTAGCAGCGACAAGAGCAGGGTGCTTGTAAAAGGACTGGATAACAATTTCTTTATCGCTGCGGCGAAAGACGGTAAACTGATCAAAAAAATTGAGATGAAATACGGCACAGATACTATGCCGGTAGAGATTTTCGAGCAGAACGGCAATATCATCTTCGGGGGGAAGAACGGATTTGTTTACACAATAGACAGTAAAAATAATTTCCGCAAATTGTTCTTTATGGGGCAGTGCAGGATCCATACTATATACCCGATAACGGATAATGTTTTCGTTGCTTCCAATATGGACGGCAGGATCGTACTTTTCAGTTTATAAAATCAGATCTGAATGAAGAAGTTTGACGGGATAATTTTCGATATCGACGGGACCCTTACTTCCACGAATCAGCTGATCTTTGATTCGTTTAATTTCATACTGCGGAAGTATATGAACAAAACCCTGACTCCGTCAGAGATTATCGCGCTCTTCGGCCCGACAGAGGACCAGATTATCGAAGGATGGTTCCCGGAGAATCACGAGGAAGTAAAGAAGGACTATTATCAGTACTACACTGATAATCACGGCATTGCCGCGCTTTACCCCGGAATAAAAGAATTATTAGCCGAACTGAAATCCTCAGGAGTAAAGCTCTCGATTTTCACAGGTAAAGGAAGGTCGGCGGCAATGATCACACTTGAAAAACTTCACATACTGGATTACTTTGACCACGTGGTTACGGGAACTGACGTTACTAATCATAAACCTTCTCCCGAAGGCATTCTGAAATTCCTCGATGAGTATAAGATCAGTAAAGACCGGGCAGTTATGATAGGAGATGCCATCGCGGATATCAAAGCTGCACGCGGTGCGGGGGTTAAGGTAATATCGGTTTTATGGGACAGTTATGGAAAAGAGGACATCCTGAAAAACGGAAGTGACGCAATAGTTCACACCGTCGAAGAATTGCGCGGCTTGCTTCTCTGATCAGGCCAAAGGGAAAGAAATGATGAATTCGCTTCCTTTACCCGGCGCGCTGATTACATTTATCTCCCCCTTATGCGATTCGACAATATGCTTTACAATCGCAAGTCCGAGCCCGGTACCTTTTGTATTGTGCACCATCCCGGTTGAAATCCTGTAAAACTTTTCAAAGATCTGTTTCCTGTCCTTCTCTGCGATCCCGATGCCGCTGTCCTTGACCGATAATACGATCCTCTTTCCTTCCAAAGCCGTTCTTATCCTGATCCGCTTTTCAGTGTCGCTGTACTTGATCGCGTTATCGAGAAGATTGATCAGCATCTCGGACAATGCATCTTTATCACCGGTTAATTCAGGAAGTTCATCCGCCAGATCAGCCTCAAAGATAAAACCCTTGTTCTTTAGATGAAATGAATATGACCCGGAAACATCTCCGACAATTTTATTCAGCGATACTTTCGCAAAACTAAATTTCCTTTTTCCCGATTCTAGCTGAGAAAAATTCAGTATGCCGTTCACTATTTTACTCAGGCGGTTCGCCTCGCCCGATATGATGCTGTAATACTCATTTTTCTTTTCTTCGGTTTTCACCCGGCCGGATTCGAGAGTCTCGGCAAACATTGTGATCAGCGCCAGCGGAGTCCTTAATTCGTGAGAAACATTAGAAACAAAATCCGATTTAATCTCTGCAAGGCGTATCTGCCTGCGGATGTTGAAGAAAACGAAAATCAATCCGATCACAAACAAGATATTGACCGAAATCAGCAATATCAGTGACTGCTGTGACCTTGTCCTTATCGCGCTCGTTACCGTTTCGCCTTTAAGTGCGATCCCTAGGCTGTACTCTTTTAATACCCACAACTCTTTTTTACGGCTCAGGTCGGCATACTTAACCGGGCTGTTTGAAAAAACTATGCTGTCGCTCTTATCTGATATGACCGCAATGGTGAATTTATCTCCCGATGAAACTGCGATTCTTCTCGAGATGATTTCGGAAATAAAAACAGATTTATTAATAATTATCCCGCAGATCAAATCCCTCTTCTCAGTTGTTTGGGTCACGAAGAGCAGCAGAATCAGATTCTCTTCACCGGATATTTCAAAACTTTCAATCTTCCGGTATCCGCTTTTATAATACGTGTAAAGTTTGCTGACTTCGGAAGATTTGTCTTTAAGCAGGGTTGAAATCTTCCCAGCGATGGCTGACTTTTTCTCGGGAGTAATTTCCGAAAGCAATACAGGGAATTCATATTTCCCGGGACCGGCAATAATAACATTTTCAACAGGAGGAAAATCTTTTATCAGCGCAGTTATCTTATCCGCGATCTGCCTTCCCGAAATCAGTTCCCGTTCGATTCTGCCCGCCCAGGATGAAACGACGTCATCCGAATACTGGTTTACGGAAAATAAAATTGACTCAAGCTGGTTTGCGTAAATTTCCTCGAGCGCTTTTTCATCATTTGAAAGAACGCTTAACTGGTAAACACTTAAAATAACTATCGGAAGAAAGATCAGAACAAGCAGTAACGAAGCTATTTTAATTAATACCCTGTTCATCAGCTTGTGGCGCGCAGTTTTTCTATCAGCAATGACATATCGGCCGGCGGTTCTGAATAAAACATCATCTCTTCTTTTGTAATCGGATGGACGAACCCGAGTGATCGCGCGTGAAGGGCCTGCCTTTTCATTATCTCCAGCAGATTGGTGACGCGCGCTTTCATTTTAGGCAGTTGGGATCCGAATAAAATTACCCTGCCCCCGTACGGTTCATCACCGAATATCGGGTGGCCTATCGATGAGAGATGGACTCTGATCTGGTGGGTCCTGCCTGTCTGCAGCCTCAGCCGGATCAGTGAAGCGAACTCGAATTCTTCTATTACTTCGTAAAATGTTATCGCGTGTTTCCCCTCCGAATCTGAAGTCGTGAATTTCTTCCGGTCCTTCTTGCTCCGGGTAATGAAAGTGTTAATCTCGCCTGTCCTCTTTGCGGGAACACCCCACGCTACAGCCAGATAATCGCGTTTTGTAGTGTGGTTGGCAAATTGATGAGATAATCTTGAATGAGCGATATCGCTTTTTGCGATAATGAGTAATCCGCTTGTGTCTTTATCAATGCGGTGCACTATTCCCGGGCGGAACTCTGAATTAATTTTACTTAAATGACGGGTGTGGTGAAGTAAGGCGTGAACCAGTGTACCGGTATAATTGCCAAGTGAAGGATGCGCGGCCATTCCCGGAGGTTTATTAACTACAATTAAATGGTCGTCTTCAAATACTATATCAAGGGGAATATCTTCCGGTTCCGCCCTCTCGGGGCGCGGACTTACGGGAATCGCAACGAGGACTTCGTCAAAGGGAGCAACTCTGTAATTAGATTTGGTGACTTTACCGTTTACAGTTACATATCCGGCTTCAATAAGCTTTTGTATCCGGGTACGGGTGGCATTCTCCACGGAATTCGCCAGGTAGGTATCTATCCGTTCTTTCTTCTTCCCTTCGGGAAGTATAAAGCTGAACCGCTTCTCCGTTATCAGCTTTGCTGCCATTTACTCTTCTTCAGGGTGTTCGTTCAGTAACTTCATTCGATTCCTCACTTGCAGCTTCTTTATTATCCGTGACTGTCTGTTCAGTCCCGTTTGCAGATGCTGAAGAATCTGAAGGCAGCTCATCCTGGTGCTTTTTGTAAAAGATCAGAAGGATGGCAACGCCGATTGTAACAGCGGAATCGGCGAGGTTAAATATCGGGAACCTGTCATAAGTGCGCCCCAGAAGGTCGATATTGAAAAAATCAAAGTCGAGGAAATCGACGACCTTTCCGTAAAAAATTGTTGAATAACCGTAAAAGATTCCGTAGAAAGTCCTGTCGATTAGGTTTCCGATCGCACCGCCCAGAATAAGTGAGAGCGCGAACCTCAAACTAAAGCTCTGCTTTCTGACAATCCAGAGATAGTAAAGCACTCCTATACAGGCGAAGAATGAAAAGACAGTTATGGAAACTTTAAGGGCGGGGCTCAGATCAATTCCGAAAGCCATACCGGGATTCTCAACAAATGTCAGCTGAAAGAAATCTCCGATAATCGGGATCCGCTGTCCGTGATACATCCCCTCGTAATTAAAGTTCAGAAAAGGAATTTTGAAGCCTTTTACCAGGATTTTTGAAAGCTGGTCGGCAATTACAATAAACAGAGTCCAATAAAGTATTCGCAAAAAAATCCTGCAGACAATTAGAAATTAATTTATTACCCGGAACCGCTTATACGTGTTTCTTTTTTTCCTGCTTCAGTTTGATCGGAAGACAAAGCTGACTGTGCGGCACAGCTTCGAGCCTTGCCTTAGGGACGAGCGGACAGGTATCGCAAAGATGCTTGGGCTCATCAATACATTCAATACAGATTCCGTATGTTCCGGCATCAATTCTTTTCAGCGCGTCCTCAAGATAACCAAGAAATTTATTTTCGCGCTGAGCGTAAAGAAAGGTTTTTTCTCTTTCCATTGCGTCGGTTCCCTGCTCAGCCATATGGAGAGAATAAGGGGAGTTCTCATTGATATATTCGCCCGTTGTGGGATCCATCATCTGGTCCCTTAAGTTCTGAAGCTGCTCAAGAATTTCATTCTGTTTAGCGATAATTATCTGCCTGAAATGCTCAAGATCATTTTTGCCGTATCCCGAAATCTTGCGGGGCGGTTTGGAGGGTTTTATTTCCACGACTTCCTTAACAGCTTTACCGGCAGCTTTTGTTTTCTTAACCGGCTTTGGCGCCGGCTTAACGATCGCTTTCTTTACAGGAGTTGCTGCCTTGGCGGCTGAAGCTGACTTAGCAACAACTTTTTTCTCTGCTGTTTTTGCTTTTGGCGCTGGTTTTGCAGCCGGCTTTTTGGCAGTAGTTTTCTTCCCTTTTACTTCTTTTGTTTTTGCTTTTGTTTTTGAAGCAGCTTTTGATTTTGCCATTTCAAACTCCTAACGTTAAGTTAATTTATTGATTTTTATTTTAAAATTCTCAGCATCGATTTCACAGTCGGAAACAGAGGCTCCGTCACCGCTGTTTTCAACCGGCAAATATAAAGATTCTTCACCTGAGTAGGAAATCATTTCGGCAAGGGTCTCGTTCGCGATATACTCCTTGAAAGCCTCAACAGCCTTGCCCGCCGGGCCCAGAGAATTGTACCAGATATTAATCCTGTCCGTGACTTCAAATCCGGCTTTTTTGCGCTGATTCTGGATCCTGTTCACAAATTCGCGCGCCACACCCTCACTGATAAGTGATTCGTCCAACTGGGTATCAAGTGCGATAGTAATATTTCCCTCGCTCTGAACTGCCCAGCCCGTGATTTCGTGGCTGACGATCTCGACATCTTCGATTACAACTTCCACCGGCTGGCCTTTAACATCAACGGCGATCTTCCCGTCTGCCCGGAGTGCGGCAATCTGGGCCTTATCTAATCCGCGGATCGCTTCAGCAACCGGGTTCACATTTTTACCGTGCTTAGGCCCGATTGACTTGAAATTCGGTTTAGCTGAACGCTGGACCATCTCGGCATCGTCAATCAGTATCTGCATATCCTTAATATTAAGTTCTTCAAGAACAACATCCCTCATTCTTGAGAGAGCGTCAACTTTAGCAGAGTCAACTGCCACAAGCAGTTTTTTAAGCGGAAGCCTTGTCTTAAGGTTCATCTTCGCGCGGACCGCCCTCGTAAGGGCAACAACTCTCTGCGCGATGTCCATTTTGTCTTCGAGTTCAAAATCCCTGTATGAATGCCCGGGTATCGAAGAAAGATGTACTGACTCTGATTTATCCTGGCCGGATACTTTGTTGAGGTTCTGGAATATTTCTTCGGCGATAAACGGCGTTATCGGGCTGATAAGTTTCGCGACAGTCATCAGGCACTCGTGAAGGGTCTGGTAAGCCGAATATTTTACCGCGTTCATTTCCGATTTCCAGAATTTCCGGCGGCTCCTTCTTACATACCAGTTAGAGAGATCATCTATAACAAAATCAGATATAACGCGTGCGGCCTTGGTCAGGTCATACCCGTCCATATACTCGATATACTTTTCAGTAATCATATTGAGTTTTGAAATGACCCATCTGTCTAATTCCGGGCGCTCTGCGTATGGGATGAATTCTTCCCTGAACTCATAATTATCAACCGCGGCATAAAGAGCGTAGAACGAATATGTATTCACGAGTGTTCCGAAGAATTTCCTCTGGATATCCTGGAGATCATCTTCGCTGAAAAGTGTTGGGCGCCAAGCCGGACTGTTTACAACAAGATACCATCTTGTCGCGTCGGCGCCATACTTATCCATAAGGATAAACGGATCAACCGTGTTCCCTTTGGACTTGGACATCTTCTGTCCTTTTTTATCGAGTATCAGGTCATTGACAAGACAATTTTTGTACGCAATGTTGTCGAACAGCATAGTCGATATTGCGTGCAGCGTATAGAACCAGCCGCGTGTCTGGTCAATTCCTTCGCTGATATAATCAGCCGGGAAATTTTCTTCAAACCATTCTTTATTCTCCAAAGGATAATGGAACTGCGCGAAAGGCATAGCGCCGGAATCGTACCATACGTCTATCAGTTCGGGCGTGCGGCGGTATATTTTTCCGTTCTTTTCAAAAAGGATTTTATCAACAAAAGGTTTGTGCAGATCTATTTCTGCAACTTCCGAGACCGGAGTCCTCTTGCCGTTCTCTTCGATGAACCCCTGCTTCAGTTCCTCTATGCTTCCGACCGCGAACATATCGCCGTCTTCAGATAACCAGATCGGCAGAGGTGAAGCCCAGAACCTGTCGCGTGAAAGCGCCCAGTCTTTGTTCTCTTCAAGCCAGTTGCCGAACCTTCCGCTTCCGACTTCCGACGGATGCCAGTTGATCGTCTTATTCAGTTCAACCATCCGTTTAGCCACATCAGTAGTGCGGATAAACCACGACTCGCGCGCATAATAGATCACCGGGACATTATCAAAACGCCAGCTGAAAGGATAGGAGTGCTCGATGGTCTCTTTTTTATAGAGCTTTCCTTCGATTTTCAGTTTTTTAATAATTCCGTCATCAGCGTCTTTAACAAACTGCTTCGCGAAATCGGTAATATCATCTGTAAATGTTCCGTTCCTTTTTACCGGCTGTAACATCGGAAGTCCGTATTTCTTCGATACTTCGTAGTCATCGGCGCCGAATGCGGGAGCTATATGTACTATTCCGGAACCGTCTGTTGTGCTTACAAAATCACCGGTGATAACATAAAACGCCTTTTTGTTAGGCTGAATGTAAGGCATCAACTGGTCATACTCAGTTCCCTCTAGAGTTGAACCCTTGAACTCTTCGAGAATGGTGTACTCGTCATTGAGAACCGGGAGGCGGTCTTTAGCAAGTATAATCGTCTTTTCTTTGTGTGAAACTTTTACGTAATCAATCTCCGCGCCGACAGCCAATGCGACGTTTGAAATCAAAGTCCACGGGGTTGTCGTCCAGACTAAGATATGTTCATCTTTATCTTTTATTTTGAAGAGGACATATACGGAAGGGTCCTTTGTCATCTTGTAGCCAAGGGCAAGTTCGTGCGAGGAAAGGACTGATTCGGTCCTCGGGCACTGCGGGACGATTTTATAATCTTTGTAAATGAGGCCTTTATCAAAAAGCGTCTTCAATGACCACCATACCGATTCGATATATTCATTCGTGCAGGTGATATATGCTGAATCGAGGTCGATCCAGTATCCCATCCTTGTGGTCATCTTTTCCCACAAGTCCTTGTAAGTAAATACAGAGTTCTTGCAGGCAGCGTTGTACTTCTCAACTCCGAATTCAGGTATCTGGCTTCTTGAAGTTATGCCAAGCTGTTTTTCGACTTCAATTTCAACGGGAAGTCCGTGTGTGTCCCATCCGGCTTTCCTGTGGACCTGGAAACCGCGAAGCGTTTTATAACGGCAGATTGAATCCTTGAGCGTCCTGGCCATTACGTGGTGGATCCCGGGTTTGCCGTTCGCTGTAGGGGGCCCTTCATAGAAAGTGAATGGTTTTTTCGGATCTCTTGTAGTTACACTTTTTTCGAAAATTTTATTTTCTTCCCAGTACCGTAATACATCTTCTTCTATTTTCGGCAGCGGGGTCTTTTCTAAGTTCTGTTTATACATCCCGTTCTA
>CAIMOS010000240.1 GCA_903843135.1 uncultured Ignavibacteriales bacterium
AGGAAATTTATAGAGGTGAATTAAATCAAGGTGTTTATGAGTTTGTGTTTAACATTAGCGATCAGGCATCCGGAGTTTATTTTATCAGGTTTACGGACGGGAAAAATAGTACCGCGGCAAAATTCTTATATCTGAAATAGCGAGTATTGAAATGAAATTATTGGCATTTATTTTTTTTGCAGCTTATTCGTTGTGCTTATCTCAAAGTTTAAGAATGACACAGCCCTCAAAGGTCATTGAAGGTGGGGCATTTTCCCTTGTAAAAGTTTCACCTGACGGGAAATGGGTTGCTGCCGGAGGTACTGAAAATTCAGGTTTATCGCTTTTTGATGCTCAGGGGAATTTTGTTACTCAGATTTCCCGATTTGCCGGATCCGGCTGGGGATTTTCCTGGAACAATAAATCAGATAAAATTGCATTTCGCGAAAACGTCGTTCAGACTAAGGAGGATGTTGTTGCCCGGATCGCTGTTTATAGCACCGAGACAGGAACTCTGGTCATATCAGAAGAGAAGGGGGAAATTGGATTACCATATTGGAACAGGAGTGGGGAGTCGGTTTATTTTTCTTTTGGCAAAACCAGGAAATCCATTGGCAATGGTATTCTAAATAAAGAATTTGAGTACAGCATAATTGATAATGATCTTGTAACCGATAATACAATAGTTAGAGACGCAGTCTCAGGGATTAAAAGGAAGTTCGAAAACTATATATTGAATTTTGCATTATCAGGGAACGGGGAATTGCTTGCAATTGAAGTCGCATCATCAGGCCTTTACATCATTAATACAAAGGCAGGGAAGATATCCGATCTTGGAATGGGAGAAGCCCCCGTATGGCACACTGACCGTTATTTAATTTTTATGAAAGTAAAAGATGACGGAAGGGTGATAGTATCATCATCAATTCACTGTTTTGATTTGGATAATGAGACAGAAACAAATTTGAGCGGTCAGTTTCTGCCTTTTGCATTTTATCCGTCAGTTGATAACAGCGCAAATTTGTATATGATAACTGAAAAAGGTGATTTAATTAAATCAAAATTGATTTTGCCGTAGTTACCGGATTGATTTAATGGAATTGAATTTATAAACGATAATGGCGGAATAAGTTATGACATATACAGGCAGGCCGAACCAGGCTGCCAGTATTCCGCCATTCAGATATATGCCTAAAAAATAGGAAAGACCCGCGAACAGTACCAGATTCGTAAACACTTCAGAGTACATTACATATTTAGTCTTACCCATTGACTGTAAGCTGTTTGCAAGAACAACTCCGTAAGCATAGAAAATCTGTGCAAATCCAGCAATCCGCAGAGCCGGAACTGCCGTATTGATAATTTCGTGATTTGTGGTTATTACCAGAAGTATGTACTCAGGAATTCCAATAAAAACAATCCCGAGAAAAGCTGTATAATAGGTTGCGATTTTGGCGGTCTCAAACGCATAAATTTTCGCGAGCAAAATTTTACCCCTGCCGATATTGTTCCCGACCAGGGTTTGCGCGGCAATTCCAAAACCATAAGTGGGGAGAAATGAGAGGAAGAGCGCTGAAATAACAGTCTGACTCGCGGCCTGCTGGAGCGTGCCAAGGAGCCCGGTAATTGCGATGAAAGTCAGGAATCCGATCAGGATAAATACATTTTGCAGAGAGACGGGAAGTGATAATCTGAAAATTGATTTGATAATATCCCGATCGGCCTTAATGTTTCTGTAAAGCGAAAAGTTTTTCCTTATCGGCCCGGACGATGTCACCGCGAAATAGTATACCGCATCGCAAATAGTCGCCAAAGAAGATCCCAGTCCCGACCCCGCGACCCCCATCGCAGGGAATCCCAATTTACCATAGACAAATATGTAGTTGAACAAAATGTTGAGAGCATTGACCAGGATGGCTGAGACCATAAATATTTTTGTGTTTCCTATCCCGAACAGAAAACCACGGAACGAAACCGTGATAAGGAAAAAGGGGATGCCAAGGAAGCGGTAAAAGATAAAATCACCCGCAAGATCACCCACGACCGGATCTTTCGCGAGAAGCTGGGCAAAATGATCAGAAAAGAGCATCCCGAAGGCAGTAATAAAAATTCCAAGAAGAAGCCCGATCAGGAGCGAATTATTAAAAACTTCCGAGCAGGACCCAAAATCATTTTCTCCGTATCTGCGTGCGATGAGTATATGAGTCCCTGTAGCAAGGCTTGAAAAGAAGCTGACTATAACCCAGGTTGCGAGCACGCCAATTCCCATCGCGGCAAGAGAATGCTCAGCATCACCGAGTCTTCCGATAATGGCCGCATCCACGATTGAGACGATCATTTGTGTTGATAGTCCCGCGATTGCAGGGAAGGCGATTCCTGATATTTTTATGTAAAATTTTTTACGAGGAAAAATATTCATAGCATATTTAACATAACAATATTGCCGGATTCAAAAAACTTTATGACAGAAAAGCCCCGGGCACGGAATATAAAAATATATAAATATTTCCACGAGAACTTGATTTTTAACCAATTTTTGATAAACTTAGGGGTGTGTTAATATAATAAACAATTTAACTAGGAGTCCCTTCATGAGGAATCTATTCTTTTCTTTATTACTGCTCTTTGTCTTTCAGTCAGTAAATCTTTCTCAAACAATTGACGGCTCTTGGATATGCCTTTATGCCACAATTGATGATGAACCTAACAGCACAAGTTATAATACTTCAGATGTGGGAGTTATTAAGGAAAACACTTTTGTTGCCATGGTCCGCAGAGGAACGAACACAACCAATTATTTAGTTGGATATACAAATGCAGATTCAGTTCTTGGGAGAATGGGCTATTACGCTTACGGTACTTCCGGTGTTGGCGGATATCGTATGCCGTGGATAAGCGGTTTCGATTATATTGAAATGCGTGAAGCATTGGATCTTGCCGTAAGTCCCGACTCGCTTATTTATGTCGCCAATAATGATCCCGAAAGGAATATTCTTGTTTTCAAAATGTCTGCTGATTCAGTGATTTCAACTGACTACAGAATGCTTTCAGGAGCGGATTCCTTATATGCAATTGATATCGACGCATCAAAACGCGTCTTCGTAACTCAGGTGATTCCGGGAGCTCCCGGCAAAGTTCTTGTTTTTAACAGCATAGCAGATGACCAGAATTGGCTTAATCCACCGCACACTTCAACCCCGCTGACCACTATTACTGTACCGGACACGGGCGAATTAAGAGGAATTGCAGTGAATCCCCAGGGAACTGTAATATACGTGACTAACTATCAGGCCAAGAAAGTTTATTGCTATATTGGCTCACCTACAGCCGGCTACACTTTATACACTCCTTTTAATTCGACTTTCGATGATACTATCCACGCAACTACCGGTGATACACTGAGGCCGGGCCCGTGGGGAGTAAGTTATTTGAAAGATAAAAATATTTTGGCGCTTTCGGCGGCGATGAATTTTTCTACAGGTGTTTCGTATGAGTACGGAAAAGTTTTCTTCCTTAATCCGAACACCGGGGTATATCTGGATACATTAGATTGCGCTGAATGGAATTTCCTGATTACCGGAAGTTATTCGAACCGCGGCGGCGGCGGATGGCAGGGAAATGTTTCCGGGTACACGTCCCCTTACGGACTCGACTTCGATAATACTGATCATCTTTATACCGTATCATATTACGGATGGACAGTTGATAAGTGGCAGTATTCAGGAACTTTGCCGACAATACCACTTACAATAGTTGGTATCAGGCGTGATGAATCTGCCGTCCCGGCAGAGTTTGATCTTTCACAGAATTACCCGAATCCGTTTAATCCTTCAACCTCTATCAGATTCAGTTTGTCAAATTCTGAAGTTATATCACTCGATGTTTATAATTTGAGCGGTGAACTTGTTACAAGCCTTATCAATAACGCATATTTTGAGAAAGGCGCATATACAATCGACTTTAATGCTTCATTGCTTGCTTCCGGAACATATGTATACAGGCTCAGCAATGATAATGTATCAGTTTCTAAAAAAATGACTTTAATCAAATAAACTAAATTTTGGAGTTCTTTTAATGCGAAAATTCTTTTTTCTTCTAACTCTGGCAGTTATGATCTTTTTTGTTCCCCGCGAGGCGGATGCAAAAGTTTTTGTACATAACATCAGAGTTACTCAACCTGACAGCAATCTGCCGTTCGACGGTAAATTTGATGATGGCAGCGGCGCTGCAATCAGATTTACACTGGCCGACAGAGCAGATTCCATCTTTATTCTGATCTACAACGGGGCAACACTCGTTAGAACCGTTAGTGATACCGGATATTCCAACAGGGACACTCTCCTTGTATGGGACGGAAAAAATAATCTGGGCGCGTATGTGCCTTCCGGAAATTATACTTTTGAAGTTAAAACCTGGAACGCGGGTTATAGTGTTTATAAAACCCTGCATTACTCACAACCGGCGATTTATACCCGCGGCGTTACGACGATAAAAAATAAAGCTCTTAAGAACTTTGGTTTTATCTATACTGCCGATAACGGAGGCTACGCAACCGGCGTTGCGCGGCACGCTGCGAACGGCGAGATGTGGGGAAATGCTCAGGGAACTGCACTGCTTACTACAACCGGTGTTCCGGTAGGCCCGCAAGATGTCAGATTCTCCTCGGAGGCTGATGACGAAGGTTATGTTTATCTAATCGGACGCACGAATCGTAAAATCTACAGATATCATACAGATACTCTCAATGTTTATGAAATCGATTCGGCAGGTTATAATACTCCGATCCAGGGACTCGCAGTCTTGGGAAGCGGAGCCAGCAGATATATTGTTGTTGTTGGCGACACGTCCATTTACGGTTTCCCAATCGGAAATAATTACAGTTATTATGGCCCGAAGGACCTGCTTGTCAGTACAAACGGAGCGGGTATTATTATGTACGATGCAGTCCCCGGACGGGACGCGAACAGATCGCTTTATATTCCTTTTTATGGTAGCCCTGACGCAAGCACAAAGCCGGGACTTGCACGCATCCAGCTCGGCGCCACATATACCGGGAAAAAAACTTTTGCCGATACTACCTGGACTATAAGGGTTGATTCAGGCAGGTGCGCTACAGCAGCTATCTTCTATGCTGACATTCCTGATAATGACTACATCTATTTTACCCAGGCAAGAATTGCTTCTGGTAATCCGCCTTCACAGTCTGTTTGGGTTGCAAAAGGAATTTATAGCGCGACCCCGACCAAAGAAGTGGCTTATCCAGATTTGGGAAATAATATTACTTCCATTCGTGCTGACGTTGCCACAGATGCGGTCGGTAATCTTATTTTCTTCGAAAACTCTAACGAAGAAGTAGTAATCGTTTCTCCTCCCGGCGGTCCCAACTCGTTCACTACACCGGGACTCACCCCGATCAAAGTAATATTTGCTGAATCTATTGCTGCTGTTAAAATTGACGCTGATAATAATTATCAACCTGACAGAGTCGGACAGACTGTTACCGTACTTGGACTTGTAAATTCCGTTAACTATACTAGATCAGCAGGCAGGTTCAGCTATGTAATTCAGGATGGAACCGGCGGAATTACAATAACAAAAGGCAGTGTAACAGGCGGAGGCCCGGTATACAGCGTTGGAACCAGATTATTAGTAACCGGCGTGATCAGCTATTTCAGAGGAACAACACAGCTTGATATTGCTGACCTGAATACAGATGTTTCAGTCATTGACTCAGGTAATGCTGTTACCCCGGCCGAACTTACAATACCCGAATATCTGGCTCAAGCCGAAAGATATGAAGGAGTGTTAATAAAACTAAGTGGAGTTGCAAAAACTGCAGCTTCTCCGGCGTGGCCTGCGGCAAATGCTGATGCTAATATGATCATCTGGGACGGTTATACTAATCTGATTTTCCGTGTTGACAGAGATACTGACCTTGATGATAATACTGAACCCGCCTGGCCGATAAACGTAGTCGGAACGGGGACTCAGTATACCTCAGCATCTGCTGTTCACAATGATGGCTATCAGATCACACCTAATTTTTATGCAGGCATTACGGCAGGTGTTGCTGTTCCTCCTATGAAGTACTTCTTTCTGAATACTCCTGCGAATAATGCAAGAATAGTAGTAACTGATTCAAATCAGACTTTCACCGCGAAATGGACAAAATCTATTGATCTTAATAATGATCCGGTAGTTTATCAATTCGCTTTGATGACATCGCCGCTTCTGACAAGCGGAGTGCTCACAGATTCTTTCTATACTTTTGACGGTAAGAAAGTTTTGCAATGGATCGGCAGCACAAAAGATTCACTTAAGACAAGGTGGACAGTGCGCGCCAAAGGCAATGAGGCAACTTTCGTAGCCAGCGTTGACACTTTCGACATTACATTCGTCAAAAATATTCCCGTCGGCGTTAACGACAATCTGGTCCCGGCAGTATTTTATCTGGATCAGAACTTCCCTAATCCATTTAACCCCGCGACATCTATTCGCTTCGGATTACCGAAGGAGGGAGCAGTCGATTTAAGAATATATAATATTCTTGGACAGGAAGTCGCTGTCCTGATCAGCGGAGACCTTAAAAAAGCAGGAAATCACGAAATCAAATTTGACGCATCATCGCTTTCAAGCGGTACCTACATTTATCGCATTAAATCAGGCGAAAATGTATTTACCCGCAAGATGGTATTGATGAAATAATTTTATCATTCTTAACACAATTACAAAGCCCCGGTTTGCCCGGGGTTTTTTTTATTTTAACCTGTTATCTCTCACCTGATTTAATTAATTTTGTACAGGTCTGATATCCGGATATCAGCCGTTGGTCTATTGCGCCATACAAATCACTAGGAAATTATTTATGAAAAAATTTCTGTTGCTTATTCTTGTACTGCTTATGAATCTATCCGCCCAAAAAAATGTTGCGATATTCTCAAATGCCAGAGTTTACACTCAGGATCCGGCCCAGAAGTGGGCCGAGGCTGTTGTCACTGAAGGTTCAAGAATTGTGTATGTCGGTTCGAATAAGGAAGCGATGAAGCATAATATTGCGGGAGCAGTGATAATTGATTTACAAGGTAAATTAGTTTTACCGGGTTTCATAGATAATCATACACACTTTATTGCGGGCGGATTTTATCTGAACGGGCTTGATCTGCGCGGAGCTAAACAGATAACGCAGTTTATTTCAATGATAGAAGATTATGCGGTTAAATATCCCGGCAAATGGATTACGGGAGGGGACTGGGACCACGAAGCGTGGGAAATTAAAGAATTACCGGACAAGTCCTGGATAGACAGATATACACCCAATACCCCGGTCTTTGTCAGCCGTTTTGACGGACATATGGGGCTGGCAAACAGCTACGCGCTTAAATTAGCCGGCATCACCAAGGACACACCGAGCCCTGAAGGGGGGCTGATTGTGAAGGACCCGCTGACAGGGGAACCCACAGGAATGCTGAAGGATAATGCTATGAACCTTATATTCGGAGTAATACCTTCATCTTCGGAAGAAGAATACCTCAGGGCCGCTGAATCGGCATTAGCCGAAGCTAACAGATACGGCGTGACAAGCGTTCAGGACATTACCTATTCAAAAGACCTGGAAATTTATCAGAGATTAGAAAATGAGAATAAATTAACCTGCCGGATTTATACCAGAACGCCGGTAGATGATTATCAGTCCCTTGTAAATAAAAATATAAGAACAGGCAGTGGCTCGGATTTCTTAAGGATGGGTTCTCTTAAAGGATTCGCGGATGGTTCGCTTGGTTCAAGCACAGCCTGGTTTTTCGAACCTTACGCCCAGGATCCCGGGACAAGCGGCCTGCCGAATGACATTATCACCGACGGCCGGCTCAGGCAATGGGCCATCGATGCCGATAAAAATCATCTCCAGTTATGCATACACGCTATCGGAGATAAAGCGAATGACTATATCCTTGGAATGTATGAAGAGATTGCAAAGATTAACCCGCAATGGGACAGGCGATTCAGGATAGAACACGCTCAGCACATCCGGTTTGAAGATATTCCCAGATTTAAGAATGCAGGCGTGATTGCCTCGGTTCAGCCGTATCATTGCATCGACGACGGAGTGTGGGCAGAACGAAGGATCGGGCCGGAACGGATTAAATACACATACCCCTTCAGATCTTTCCTTGATCAGGGTGTCAGGCTATGTTTCGGAACCGACTGGACAGTGGCGCCGATAAATCCATTGCTGGGAATTTATGCGGCTGTTACCAGGAGAACACTGGATGGTAAAAACCCGGAAGGCTGGATACCTGAACAGAAATTGACCGTTGAGGAGGCAGTTCAGTGCTATACAATTAACAGCGCCTATGCAGCATTTGAAGAGAATATCAAAGGATCGCTCGAAAGAGGCAAACTTGCTGATATGGTTGTGCTGGATAAGAATATCTTTGAAATTAAGCCTGAAGAGATTCAAAATACTAATGTAGTTATGACCATATTAGGCGGAAAAATCATTTACGAAAAGAAATAATACACTCATTAAAAACATATTTACTAAACAGATGTCCGGATTAATTAAACACTTAGTTATCATATTTATTTTTTGTTTCAGCGCGGGCTTATATGCCGGCGGTGAGAAAACCGTTAAAAATTCTAATCCACCGATTTATATTGCCTTTTTATGGCATATGCACCAGCCAATATACTGGCCCTATGAATCGATCCTTCAGACGCAGTCCAACAACAGATATCCTTTTTCTGTTGTAGACATTCATAACCAGCGATGGGGCCCGTATACCTCTTGGCCCAAGAATGCGGTTCAGAAGGGAATCAGCGCCAACCTGCCGCATTTCGGAGCACAAGTCAGTTTCTCAGGTTCTCTTATCGAAAACCTTAATGCCCTTGAAGGCGGGGGGAATGGCAATTTCTCAAATTGGAAGTCACACTGGAACTCGGTAAAAACTCAGAATACTACACTCGGCAATCCCCGTCTGGATATGGTCGCATTCGGATATTTCCATCCGCTTATGGGATTGATTGATCAGACTGACATCCAGAAGCAGATTCAGATGCATAAACAGATAATGGGAGCAAATTTTAGCGGAAGTTATTCTAAAGGGATGTTCCCGCCGGAAAACGCATTTTCTCCGCGAATGATCCCGGCATTAGTATCTGAAGGGATTGAGTGGATTTTGGTCGATAATGTCCATTTTGACAGGGCAGCTCAGGGCTATCCTTTTAATACCGGGGGGAATATTTATGAACCCAACAAGGCTGATCAGTTGAACAGTAATCCTAATGACTGGGTGCAGTTGAACGGGCTTTGGGCCCCGACACGCAACTCAGCTAAATGGGGAAGACAGCCTCATTACGTTGAATATACTGACCCCTCCACCGGTGCGAAGTCCAAAATTATTGCAATCCCCGCGGACAGATATATGGGCAATGAAGACGGAAGAGGAGGTTTCGGAGCGCTTAATTATGAAGCTGTGATGAGTCAGCTTGAGTCTTACAACACTGATCCTGCAAAACCGATTCTTATCGTACTGCATCACGATGGTGATAACTACGGCGGAGGAAGTGATGGTTATTACGGCGCAAATTTTCAGAGTTTTGTTAACTGGCTCCAGGCTAATCCGTCAAGATTTGTGTGTACAACGATTCAGGATTATCTTGAGATGTTCCCGGTTGATCCCAATGATGTGATTCACGTCGAGGAAGGTTCCTGGAGCGGAGCGGATAACGGCGATCCTGAATTTAAGAAGTGGCTCGGAGATCCTGACGGTACCGGTTATAGCCCTGACAGGAATAGTTGGGGAGTTTTAACTGCCGCCAAGAATTTAGTATTTACTGCAAACCAGATTGATCCGAACAGTCAAAATACAGTAAATGCCTTGAAAAATTTATTAGTGGGTGAAGCGAGCGATTATTGGTACTGGGACGGATCTCTGAACGGTATCTGGGACAGTCATCCTACCAGAGCAGCCAATATGGCTATTCAGTCAGCGCAGCAGGTGACAGGAACGGACCTGACTCCTCCGACAATCTTTCTGCCCCAAAGAGAACCCTACAATCCCGGTGGTACGGAATGGGGAATAAATCAGCCTTCCAATCTTACTATCTGGAGTTATGTTTACGATAAAAGCGGCTTAAATTACGTTAAATTGAAATACCGCATTGATGCCGACGGAGTTAATTCACTCACAACAACAGAGAATGAAACCTATTCGGGTGGGAGTGAAGTGGGTGCCTGGGTTGAAATTGATATGACAGGTGCGGACAAGCCCTCTAATACAAACCCAATGCCGTTAATCAAAGCCAAAGAATACACAGCACAGATTACGGGTTTAAATAACAAGCTGATAGATTATTATATCGAATCTGCTGATGCAAACGGAACAGTCGCTAAATCAGCCATAATGCATTGCTGGATCGGGCAGACATCTTCCGGCGGAGGCGGCGGAAGCAGCGCGGTTAGCTGGACACCAACTTCGATTACTAAAAACGATACTATTAATATCACTGTAACAGGAGCATCCCTGGGCGCAAAACTGCATTGGGGAGTGAATAATAGCGGAAGTACCTGGCAGACCCCTGATACCTCTTACTGGCCTGCAGGCACGGCAAAATTCAACGGAACGGGTCCGGCAGTGGAGTCATCATTTTCAGGGCCTGACACCGCCGGTGTTCTGAGAATCAAAATCGGGCCATTCAATAATCCGGTACAAAATGTAGACCGCGTTTCATTCGTCCTGCACTATAACGATAATACCTGGAACAATAATAACGGTCAGGATTTCCTTATCACCATCGGCAGCGGCGGATCAGGCGGGCAATCCTTTGTTATGGACGGACAGGTGGATGCGGGAGCGCGCGAGGTCGTTTCGAACAACCAGGTGCCATTGTATCTCGGCTGGAACGGTACTGACCTTTACGTGGCAACCGGTTCTGCACCGACATTAGGGAAGGATGTTTTTATTTTCGTTTGTGATTCATTGAAAGCCCCGAAAGCTGCGCCGTGGGCTAAATCTGGCCAGGTTGTGGACTGGGGGGCATATCTTGCGAATGAGAGTACGAATAACTATACATCCTGGTTCGATGTAAACGGCACCGCGCTGAAGGCAACCGGAGCAGTGCTGGAAGGGAGCATTAATATTCAAAACGAATTTGGATTTATTCCGGCGTATTTGTATGTAGCAGTTGGTCATTATCTTACTAACGATAATGGGTCCTTGCAGTCCCAAATTCCCGCGGGAAACGGAGACGGTAATATTGACGGCAATGAATACTTTGTATTTGATTATACATTACCTTTAGCAGTGAATGATATGGATCCCGTTTCGGATTTTGAATTGGTGAATAACTATCCAAATCCATTTAATCCTTCAACGGTCATTTCATATAAAGTCCCTTTCGAGACCAGGCTATCATTAAAAATTTATGATTTACTCGGGAATGAAGTTAGAGTATTGGTTGATGAACTCAAACCGGCAGGGTTTCACAGGACGGTCTTCGATGCATCGGAGCTTGCGAGCGGAATATATATTTGTAAAATGCAGGCCGGGAGTTTTGCCGCGGCCAAAAAAATATTGCTGATGAAATAGACTGGATATTTGCGGGGGAGAAAATAGAATTTACAAAAAACCTTCGGACACTTTATGTCTCCGAAGGTTTTTATTTTAAGGTTTATTAGATACCTTTTTGGGCAATCACTCCTCAGGTTTGAGTTTAGAAAGGCCCTCAAGATTAGTCGCTGCTATAACATCGTTAAGAAATTTGACATCATCAAAACCTTCACCGCGTACGTTGACCAGATATCTCGATGCTACGGAAAATTCGATTACGCAATACTTATACTCCTCTGAAAATACAGTGATTTTACCGGGATATTTCCCATTAACCCTGGTAAATTTTTCATAACCACTTTCGGACTCCGATTCATAATTTTCACCCAGAAGAGTAAACTGCATTTCAACGTATGGGTTATATGTCGCATCAACGATTTTTACGGAAATGGCTTTCGCAGATCCGCTGAATTCGGAATTCTCAGGTAATTTTTCGGAATATGTAACCTGTGCCTCAGAAGAGGTGATATTCATTACAGTTTGTGTCGATCCGGTGGGTTTGAGCCTTTCAAATCCTTTAATCTCGGATGCAGGCAGATATTCCATAATTTTTTTGAAATGAACGCTTTTTTGCTGTGCTGATAAAATTACCGGAATAAAGAGAAGCAAAAGGATGAAATTTTTCATTTGGACT